>DATCXQ010000746.1:0-3815 GCA_036565725.1 Blastocatellia bacterium | reverse complement strand
CAATAAACACAGGTTCCGCAGCCGAGTACGAACGGGGTAGTCACCCTGTCCCCGGTCCGCCATCGCCGCGCGTCGGGGCCGACAGCGGCGATCACCCCGGCGAACTCATGGCCGGGAATATGCGGGAGAGTCCGGATGTCCTCGTCATGCCCCTGCCAACCATGCCAGTCGCTCCTGCACAGGCCCGACGCTCTCACCTCGACAATCACACCGTCTCGTGGGACGACAGGGTCCGGAACAATCGCGACGCGCGGCGGGGCGCCAAAAGAATCGTAAAGAAGAGCGCGCATCAGAGATCAAGGTTTTAGAAGGGTTTTCCGCATAGGTGTACCGGTTAATAGAATGCGGTGGGCGGTCTGAAGCTGATCTTTACTGGTTTTATTCGCGATGATCCGCGCCCGTCCGCGTCATCGGCGTTCTATTTATGCGATTTTTGCCGCCAACACCGATGTCCAGATTTTATCTGAAGTTCCGTCTCCGGCAAGCGCACTGCTGGAAAAACCAGACAAAAATAAAAGCGCCTGCAGTCGTGGGATAACTGCAAGCGCTTAAAATTTGGCGGTCACCTTCCTCACCCTGGTAACCGCCTGACACCGTCAGTGGAACTAACCACTTGGTATCTCGTTGCCCCACACTGTCTAATGCAACCACGGCGCCAGAGAGTTTCCTTAGGCGCCGCCGCGCTATAAGCCCAATAAAATCGAGCATTCCATCGCATTTTGACTTTTCCGTAGACGAGATCAATTACGTGATCCGGGCAATTCTTACACGATTCGCTAGGAAGTTTTTTCCATCACGCATGTTTTGTCGGCAACGGCCTCTTAACATCGCCTTTATCTTTACTTTAAGCCGTAGCAGGCTCTGACTCGTTTTTGTCGAGAGGCGTCAAACTTTTGCTATCTCTTTTTTGATCTCTTTGATGCGAGCCTCGTCACGCTTATAGAACGTCCATTGCTTTATCCGCTTGGGGCGGACAAGCCCTGCCTGAGACAGAACCTTCATGTGCTCGGTCGCGGTCGGCTGGCTGACGCCGAGTTTTTCGGCGATGAGCGCCAAACAGACGCCGTCTTTAACGAGATCGCCGTCGACCTGCGGCGGAAAGTGCGCCTTCGGATCCTTCAGCCACTCCATGACCTGAAGTCTACGCTCGTTGGCGAGCGCCCGAATTGCTTTTTCAATAGACATATTGCCATTTTGCTAATTCCCAATTAAGATGTCAAGGAAGGCTCGGGAGATTCCCCTTACGGCCTTCACGCCGTTTATGGTCCGCTCGACCGACGGCGCCCTACAGGCGGAGGAAGTTCATGAAAGAGATGTTTGCCGACACTATCAGTCGAGACGGAATTGCCGCGACCTATCAGAGCGTCAAGCCCTACATACGCGAAACTCCGGTGATTGAGGCCGGAGGCGCCGATTTCGGCCTCGGCTCGTTCCGGGTAAGCTTTAAGCTGGAATTCCTTCAGCATTCGGGTTCATTCAAGGCGCGCGGCGCCTTCACGAACCTGCTCGCCAACCGCCTCCCGCAAGCCGGCGTCGTCGCGGCCTCCGGCGGCAATCATGGCGTGGCGGTCGCCTATGCCGCTATGAAGCTCGGCGTGAAGGCGACAATTTTTGTGCCCAGTGTCGCATCGCCGGCAAAGATTGAGCAGATACGTAGTTATGGCGCGGATCTGGTCGTAGAGGGAGAACTCTATGCGGACGCGCTTGCCGCCAGTGAATCCTGGGGCGCTCGGTCTGGGGCGTTACCGATCCATGCGTTCGATCAAGTGGGAACGCTGCTCGGCCAGGGGACAGTTGGTTTGGAAATCGAGAAACAGGCTCCTGACCTCGACACTCTTCTTGTCGCGGTCGGCGGCGGCGGGCTTATTGGCGGTATCGCAGGATGGTACGCGGGGGGTATCAAGATAATCGGCGTCGAGCCGGAGGCCGCGCCCACACTCTATAAGGCGCTCAAGGCTGGAAAACCGGTCGACGCCGAAGCGGGCGGCATCGCGGCGGATTCTCTGGCCCCACGTCGTGTCGGCTCGTTGATGTTTCCGATCGCGAAAAAATATGTGAGCGGCGTCGCGCTGGTTACAGACGATGAGATTCGTGGAGCGCAAGAAGCCCTTTGGAAGGTGTTGAGAATCGTCGCCGAGCCTGGCGGGGCCGCGGCGTTCGCGGCGCTGTTTTCGGGCCGATATCGCCCCGAGCCGCAAGAGCGCGTCGGAGTTCTTGTATGCGGCGCTAACACAGTTGCTGTCGACTTTAATAAATAGAGAAAGGATGACTATGACAATCGAACGCATCAAGGTGGGGCCGCGAATGAGCCAGGTCGTGATCCACGGCGCCACAGTCTATCTCGCAGGCCAGGTGGCGGACGATCCGAGCGCGGACGTGACTGACCAGACCCGCCAGATTCTGGATAAGATTGACAGACTTCTTGCGGATGCCGGCACGGACAAGTCGAAGGTGTTATCCGCCAACGTGTGGCTGTCTGACATCTCGACCTTCGACCAGATGAACGCGGTGTGGGATGAATGGGTGACGCCTGGCCAGCCGCCGGCGCGCGCCACCGTCGAAAGCAGACTGGCGCGGCCGGAATTCAAAGTGGAAATCATGGTAGTGGCGGCGCGTTGAAAGCCGCCGCCAGGCGCCGGTAAGGAGCTAACGGAAAATCTATGAACAGTCTTCGCTCATACCGCTATCGAGTGGTGGATGTCTTTACCGAACGGCCGCTGGAAGGGAACGCCCTGGCCGTGTTCCCGGACGCGCCCGGCCTTGACGACGCGACGATGCAGAAAATCGCAAGAGAGTTGAACTTGTCGGAAACGACTTTTGTCAGCCCGGCGACCCGCGTGGACTGCGCGGCGAAGGTCCGGATATTCACACCGACTAAAGAGCTGATCTTCGCCGGTCATCCGACGATCGGCACGAGCTTCGTGTTACTTGATGAAGGCGCCGTGCCTAAAGACAGCAGGAGCTTCGTTCTTGAGGAGAAAGTCGGACCGGTGTCTATTCACGTAGAACATGGCGAACGCCCCTTGATTTGGCTGACCACCCCGCCGATCAAATATGGAAGAACTTTTGACCCGGGACTTTGCGCGCGGTCGCTGGGAATCGAACCGAATGATCTGCTTGAGATTACGCCTCAACTTCTGAGCGCTGGTAATCCGACTATTTTCATCGCCGTCAGAGACAAAGAAGTAGTTGATCGGGCCTGGCTCGACCTTCAGGGGATGGCGACACTCACAGACGGACAGCAAGAGCCGGCATGCATGTTCGTGTTCACGCCGACATCCGGCGGGGCTTATTCACGAATGTTCGCGCCTGAATACGGGATTGTTGAAGACCCGGCTACTGGAAGCTCGACTGGGCCGCTGGCCGCCTTCATGCTTCGACACGACCTTGTATCAGGCGCCGCAGGCTCGCGCTTTGTCAGTGAACAAGGGACCAAGATGGGACGCCGCAGCATTCTCCACGTTCAGCTCAATGGCGAACAAGGCGCGGATGGTATCGAGGTGGGCGGTTATGTTTCGCCAGTCGCCGAAGCCACTTTATTTCTATAGTTCCGCATCTCGCCGGCAAGCAATAGCCACAGAGCGCACAGAGAACACAGAGAAGTCCTGAATCATATCTGTGCTCTCTGTGCGCTCTGTGGCCAAAAGTCTTCATATTTTCGTAGCGCGACAACTTCTTATTGCGCAGGCGTCACGAATCGGATCGTGTAGCGCACGGATTTCGACGCGTCATGCTTGTCCCACAGGATGAGCGTGGTCTTGCCGTTCACGTGCGACGCCGGCAGCGTCTCGTAGCGATGCCGGCTGTCGTGCGGC
>DATCXQ010000742.1:0-8748 GCA_036565725.1 Blastocatellia bacterium | reverse complement strand
AGGCGCAGGATTAACCATCCCGGCGGAGCGCAGCCGGTACTTGCTCAAATCCGGCGAAGGCATGTCGCGTGTGCTGATGGCCAGCGGCGGTAACGAGCCTGTCAGCGACAGTGGCGGCGGCGCCCATTCGGTATTCGCCGCGGCCCTCTTACGAGGCCTGCGCGAGATGAAGGAACCCGTTTTTACGGCGGAGGAATTGTTCCGCGATTACATACTGGAATGGGTTACAGGCAGGTCTGATCAAAAGCCCGAATACAATCAGGTCAGAAATTCGGGACACGAGGGCGGGGATTTTATCTTCGTGCGACGGCCCTCGAGTGAAAATCCCGTCAAGTAGCGACGACGACAGAGTAGGAACCTTAAGGTTGAAAACACACATTTCCTCTCAATATGTACAAGTAACTGCGTTATGAAACGAAACCTTCTTTGCGCTCTAGCCATGCTGGCTGCCTTGATCTGGCCCGCCGCGCCCTTGCGACTCGCGCAAACTCAATCTCCGACCGCCGCCAAGACGCGAGGACGCGCCTTACTGGTGGGCGTAAACCAATATCAGGTAAAAGGGATCAACCCGACGCCCGGCTCTATCGAAGACGTCGAGGCGATCGGCAAGCTGATTCGGGAGAAGGGCTGGTTCGACGCTGGTGAAATCAAAACGCTGATCGGAGAACAAGCCACGGCCGCCAATATAGAGCGCGAATTTCGCGAATGGCTGATCCAGGGGACCAGGCCCGGCGACCGGGTCTTTTTTCTCTATTCCGGTCATGGCACGCAGACGCCCGATGACGACGGCGACGAACGGCGCTCCGATCCGGCCGATGATCACGATGAGGCGATTGCGCCCTACGATGTCAATGCGGTGAACAATAGGTTCGTGAACATCATCCGCGACGACCAGTTCAATGACTGGCTCGGGCGCCTCGGCGGCCGTTCCATCGTCATGATCTTCGATTCCTGCAACTCCGGCACAGCCAGCCGAGGGGTCGGCGCCGGCGGGAGCGAGACTGCTCGCCTGGGGCCTAGATATTTGCCGACGCCCGAACAGTGGGAATGGGGCGCGCAAACGCGGTCGCTGACTGACGGCGGCGCTTATGTCGTCAGCGACGGCCCGCAAAGCCGCAATCTGAAACTTACGTTGGACAAAGACCGCCTCTCGCCCAATTCGACGCTCGCGGTCTTTTCCGCCGCCAAGTCATATCAGTTGGCGTGGCCCATGCGAACGCCGCAAGGCGAATTGCGCGGCGCATTCTCGTATTTCATTGAACGGGCGCTGCGCGCGGGCAATCCGACCTTGCGAGAGCTGCGCCGATTCGTCGCGGACAATATCAAAAGCGCTCAACAGACGCGCATTTTGAATGGCGCGCAGGAGCCGGATTTCGAGATCAGCGCGCCAAGTCTGATGGATGATCAGCCGCTGTTCGGCTCCGCCGGCGCGACCGCCCCACGGCTGTTGCTGGCGACCGGATTCACCAACACGGCGTCGAAACTGAGCGTGTCGGCCTGGCTCGGTTATCTGAAAGACGGCAAGTTTCTGACCGACCGGAACGTATTTTGTTTCGGAGAAGAGATCGGCTATCGCATTCAGACCAGCTCGCCCGGTTATCTATACTTGCTCGTGTTCAGCCGCAACGACGTCGTCACGCTGATCTATCCCGGCAAAGGGGAACAGGAATATTTCGAGGCAGGCGACCATTCGTTGGATGGATTTCCAGTGCAGGCCCCCGAGGGCAAAGACGTGATCGTCGCTCTGCTCACTAGAGACAAACTTACGCTCAAGGAGTACGCGGACGCGCGTCCGAATAATGGCCCGCCGATAACGTGGAAGCAGGTCTTCGCCCTTCTGGGCAGCCCCGAATTGGAACAAGCCGTCCGAACTAGCGAGAGGGGCGAACGCGGCCAGGGCGAACGGCGCAAAGGGAAGACGCTTGCGGAGACCGATTGGCAGGCGTCGGTCTTTTCATCGGAAGCCGTGAAAAGTTGCGAGCAATTGCGCCGCAAGTGACGGCCTTGTGTTTGACCGAATCTTCTCATTTGCGCGTCCTTCTTCTACGGTCAGTAAATCACGAAATGGCAGTTCTTCCCCCGAATCTCGGAAGTTTTTCTCTGTGGCAGTTGTTTTCTGAGGGCAGGTCGGCGCGGGTAGCGCAAACTGGCAGTTTGCGCAGCTTCCGAATCATAACCATTCGGAGGAACTAAGGTGGATGGATGATTGGCGCGACTGGCGATCAGTTAGCGAGTCAAGAAAGGGCGCAAACTGCCAGTTTGCGCTACCCGCGCCGATCAGCTTTTAGACCCCGGAGTCGCAGCGGCGCCGGCTAATATCCACAGCCATTCGAGACAAAAGGGCGATTTCGCGATTTACTGACGGTAGGGGCGGACCTGCGTGTCCGCCCCGGATTCAGTGTACAGGCGCCCACCGGGACAGACACGTAGGTCTGCCCCTACACTGATTTGCAAACCGCTATAGCCTTGCGGTTTAACAGTGTTGTTAGCAAATGTGAGCCGGTGTCGTTGGCAAGAATTCGGTAATGACAAGCCGAGAAATCCCCGAGCCACAATCGGCGACGAATCGCTCATTCGTCGCCGGCGTATTCCGGCTCGCCTCGACCGCTTATTTCATTGCAGCGCCCGCCACAGAGGGCCGAGCATCGTCCACTGCCTGCCATCCCAATAAAGGAGATGATATTTCATTCCATATTCTTTCCCCGGTTCTAAAAACTCGATTTCGTAGAAGGTCATGCCCGGGCGAAGAATCCGCTCTGCAATCCTCCTGGTTCCTCCTGGAAATTCCGAGTAAACCACTGAGCCTTGCGCGTAAGTGACGATTTCCTCCGTCGTGGCTCCGTGTACCTTCACAACCGTCTGTTCGGGGCGCGCCAGTTCATTGATATTAGTTTCCACCATCAGCGATCCGAGCTGCTTGTGGTAGCCAAATATTTTCTGCAGGGTTTCGGACGGTATGTCGTCTCTGATGGCTTTCCTGGCCCGCTCTTCATTCGGGAGCAAGGATACGAGGAGAGCCGCGGCCGATTTGACGTCTTTCTTGACGTAGATGAGATTGTGGATGGTCTCAAACAGTTTCTTCAGGCTCTCCGGCCCCGCCAGCTCGCTCAGCCGGTTCTCCGCCAGGCGGCGGAACCGTCCCTGCGGGTAATCATCCAGATAGGCCCGGAAATTGGCTGGATTGCCGCTGTCTTTGATCGAATTCCAATAGGCGATCTCAGCGTCAGGCAGGCGTCTTTCGGCGACGGCGATGATCAACTCGTCTGCGCGATAACCTTCGACAACGGCGAAGGGCTTTTGCGAGACGCTCCGGCCCAGATCCAGCAGCACGCGCTTCGGCACGGCCTCCTGCACGTGGCGGATCAGACTGGATAGCGTAACTTCGCCTCGGTCATTGGCCGCCACGCCCTGCAATCCTTCAACCAGAGCCCATGTGAAATAGCCCTGCCGCTTCTCTTTGTACTCGTATGCGCGCTTGCCGACCTCGGTTGCGAAGAGCGTGGCGAACGCCGTCACCTCGCGGTTGCGCACGTCGAAATTGAAGCCGCGCATGTAGGCGTCGGTCAGTGGGTTGACCGAATCCGAACGGCCGGAAGCCGGATCGTTGCGGCAGGCGTCGAGGAATATGAGCGCCTGCCCTACGCCGACTGCGCGGATGGAGTCTTTCATCCGTGTGACGCTGATCGAAGTCTCCTGCAACAACTCGATGTCGCCGTGGATGCGCGCGTTGGACGGCAGCAGGTAGGCCTGACCATTGCGTTCGATGCCATGCCCGGCGAAGGCCACGAGCAGCAGTCCGTCTTTCGGCACGGCGCCGCGCAGGTTCGACATTCGCAGCAGAATCTCTTCGCGCGTGGGTTGGCGCTGTGGCGGCTGATCGCTGGCCAGCAGGATGACCTGATCGTCGGGAAAACCGGCGTGGCGCGTCAGCGCGCTGGCCAGAGCTTTTGCGTCGTTCGACGCGCCCTCAAGAGATGAGATCGAGCTGTCGGCGTATTTGTCCACGCCGATGATCAACGCATAACGCTTGTTTTTTTCTGGCAGCTTATTGATCTGAGCGTCGAGACGGACGCCTACGCCGCGTTGATCACTCTGTGTTTGCGCTTGCGCGCGCAGAACAGAAAGACATAGAAACAGCAAAACTGCCACTGTCTTCGCAAGATGTTGGCGGAGGGGCGGCTGGTGAAAATTCAGGAAGGATCCCATTGTCATGCGCTTTCACTCGTGTCCTTTTTCAACTGGCCGGCTCGATTTTCAGGGTTGGGCCGTTTTTTTCTTTTCGCGATTGACGCCTTTCGTCCGTGTCCGCCGGCCATCATCGGATTGTATAGGGCAACCCACGGTCCGCCGCTTCATCGGCCCTCGCCGACAACGGCGCCGTCAACGCTCGCGCGCGGGAGTATACGCGGGATTATCGCGATTGCAATGGCGAATCAAACACTGAGCGGACAGGCTCAACCGTTTCAGAACCGCCCTGCGAGACTCGGCGCCACTGTCGCCACGTCGCCGGGCTCGCCCGGCCTATGGCGGCTTTCAATCGCGTGTATGGGGCAGCAATTGATGTTTGCGTCAATGAAGGCGGCAATAGAACGCGGATGACGCTGACGGGCGCGGATCATTGCGGATGAAACCAAAAAAGACCAGCGTCAATCCGCTCTATCCGCGTCATCCGTGTTTCATTGTACGAGTGTTTATTACGAACGTTGGCTGCGGACTCTGGCCGTCGCTCAGTTGCTCACGCAAAATCGCTGCGCGCCCCAGCAGCGCCTCGAACATACTGCCGGACGCCCGGCCGGATACCTGATCGCCTATCCATTCCATCATGGTGGAGAGAAATAATTCTTTCATATATGCGAAGGAGAAACGATCAGCGCATTCGGCTACGGCCGCCGCTTCCGAATCCGTCAACCGCATCTCGATCTGTAGCGCCTGGTTCCAATGCTTGATGTACGCCAGCCTTTCGGGCAGCGCGGGAAGGTCGAAGCGATACTTGCGGTCGAACCTGCTAGGGCGATCCAGAATGGCCGGGTCGAGCTTCTCCGGATGGTTGGTCGAAGCGATTACCACCACGCCTTCGTTGTCCGCAAAACCGTCCAATTCGTTGAGCAGGAACGCGCGATTTTCATCCTTGATCAAGGAGTCCAGGTCTTCCAACACCACCAGACAGGGCGCGCTTCGTCGCGCTCTGACAAAGACCGCGCGCATATTGCTCTGCTCCGCGACGTGTTCGGCCCTGAAGCTTTTGACGTAGAGACAGGGCAGGCCCAATTCATTGACCAGGGCTTTGATCGCATGTGTCTTGCCGTTGCCCGGCGGCCCGATAAACAGCGCGCCGCGCTTCCAAGGTATCCCGTATTGTCGATAGATTTCCCGCGAAGCGAAAAAGCGCTGGAAATCTTCACGCAACTCCAGCTTCAACGGCGGCGGCAGGATCAGGTTCTCGAAAGTCGAGCTCCTGATCGAAGTAAAGAGCTTGTCATCCTTGGTCCAAGATCCGTCCTGGTAAACAAGAATCTCGCCGTGAACCTCGTCGCAATAAGCGCAAACGGCGCGCAAGAAGTTTTCGGCGACCTCGTCGGTCTCCGCAATGATCCAGCGCCGCGTCGTCTCGCAACCTGCGTCACTCCAGGTCAGGTAGAAGACATCAATGAAATAGTCTTTCCCCCGATCGGGCCACATAACATTGAGCCACCCCTTCTCGATCTCGCGCTCGAGGCCGTCTTCGACGCCTCGCCAATGAGTCTTGCTTTGGCAATGGACGGCCTCGCGCCGCCAGACCGAACACAATCCGGCTTTGGCATACTCGGGGAGATTGAACGCCCACGATTCGTCTTCGATGATCGCCGCGCCGGGATACATTTCCGCCAATTTGACGCTGGCGAAATATGAGACGTAATCGGAAGGCTGACACAGCGCCTCACCAATAAATTCTTTTAGGTTGTCGTTCATAATTTTTCTCGTACGAGACTGCGGCCATCTACAGCGGTTTTCACTTGAATGTTCAGGAAGAACAAACCACGGTGGACACGGGGATATTTGGTTTTCCTCTTTCCCCGTGATTCCCGTGGTTGATTTGACCTGAACATGCAAATGCAAACCACTGTAAGGTTCTGGAGGCCTAAGACCTCTCATACCTCAGGCGGTCGTAGCCGCGAAGAATATCCGCTTAAAATTTGCGCTGATACTAATGCGTGGTTTTTAGGCTCCGCCTTTCGGCTCAACCCTTCGAACACACGAAGATGGGAACACCGACAATCGGCGGGATATTACGAGAAGAGACAGGAAATGTTCATCATGGCCGTATCCTCCTAAATGAAGGTGGGAAAGTACGATGATCGAGCGAGTAAGTCAATGAAAATGTTACATTCCTCACTCTATGGACTTGATATTTAGTTTTTTGTATATTGCGCCTGATTTCAGCTTAACAAACTGGATGCGTCCCCCGCCTGTGTTTACTGAAAAAACGTATTCAAGTGCAAAAATCTAACTTCAAAATTCGTAGCAGCTTGCTTTTCCTGCTGCTGCCTTTAACAGAGAGGAGTTTTTGCAATGACACCATTGAAAAGATTAAGTCTCAAGTTTTTTGTTGTGGCCGCGCTGTTGATAACATCAGCGGCGTTATTTGATACGACCAAGGCAGACAGGCTGAGTTGCGCTGCCTGCCGTGTCGCTGTGAATAGTGACATAGGCTTATGCTATGAGCTCCAGGCCCAAGCTACTAATGAGTGCGGGGTTAACTGGATTATAGATCCCTGCGAGGTCACGCCTGCTGCGGTCTGTATATCTAAATGTACTTGTAATTAGGGGTGATGACGCCGCATAAGCAGCCAACAGGTCGGAACGCCACGAAATCAACCACTCCATAATTACTCGGCTCCTTTCGCGGGGCGCCGCGTAAGACAGTCGCTCAACAATGAATGAAAAAAGATGGGTGATCGCACGCGTTGTGAAAGATGCGCGCGGGCGCCCATTTTATTGTTCGGGCCGCTTCCTCGATTCGTCTCACACGCGGCGAATTTGCCGGAGCCTAAGCCGCCGCGCTCTTCTTCGCGCGTTTGCGGGTTTCGCGGGGGACCTGGATCTTATACTTTCTGATTTTGCTGTAGAGTCGCGGCCTGTAAATGCCGAGGACCGCCGCGGCCTGTTGTTTATTGCCCTGGGTGCGTTTGAGCGTCTGTTCGATGACCAGTTTTTCTATCTCCTCCAGAGTCATGTTCGGCGGGACGTAGAAGGAATCCGCCATGGCGTCCTGGGATATGTCGCCGAAGGGCAGGTCTTCGGGCTCAATGCGCGGGCCTTTCGCCAGCAGCACGGCGCGTTCGATGGCGTTCTGCAATTCGCGCACGTTGCCCGGCCAGCGGTGCGAAAACACCCGTTGATAGGCGGCTTGCGAAAAGCCCTGTAGCGGGCGGTTGTATTTATCCTTGAACTTCTGGAAGAAATGGTCGGTGAGCAGTTGCAGGTCTTCGGCTCGCTCGCGCAGCGGCGGGACGGTGATCGTGATCGTCGAGACTCTGTAGAACAGATCTTCGCGCATCATGCCTTCCTTGATCGCTTCCCGGGGCTCGCGGTTGGTGGCGCAGATCAGGCGGAAATCGGCTTCGAAAGTTTCGGCCGAACCGACGGGGCGGAACCGCCGCTCCTCCAGCACGCGCAGCAGTTTCGGCTGCAACTCTATGGGCATTTCGCCGATCTCGTCGAGCATCAGGCTGCCGCCTTTCGCCTGGGCGATCAGCCCCTGGCGGTTCTGAATCGCGCCGGTGAACGCGCCTTTGACATAGCCGAACAATTCGGCTTCGATCAGTTCTTTCGGCAGGGCGGAGCAGTTGACCTTGATGAACTCTTTTTCCGAGCGCAGCGAATTGAAATGGAGGGCGTTGGCGATCAACTCCTTACCGGTGCCCGATTCGCCTATGATCAACACATTGGCGTCGCTCTTGGCGATGCTTTCAATCGTCTCGTAGATCATCTGCATCGCCTTCGACGCGCCGATGATGCTCGAATATTCGCGCCGCTGGATGTGGCGGCGGAAACTCTCCGATTCGCTGACGAGCCGGCGCCGCTCCAACGCCTTGTCGGCGAGCAGGAGAATCTGATCGCCCTCGAACGGCTTTTCGACGAAATAATAGGCGCCGGCCTTGGTGGCTTCGACGGCTTCTGAATAGGTCCCGTGGCCGGTGATGACGATCACCTCGGTGTCGGGCGCGTGTTCTTTGACGGCGCGCAACAACGACAGCCCACCCTGGCGGTCGTCGGGCAGTTGCAGGTCGGTCAACACCAGGTCGAAAGGACACCGCTCGACCGCCGCGCGGGCGGCGGTGTAGCTCGACGCGATCTCGACCTTGTAACCTTCCAGGCCGAGCAACAACCGCAGGCTATCAGTGATGGACGGCTCGTCGTCAACAACCAGTATTTTTCCCTCTTTTTTCAACAGAAACTCTCTCCACTTCAGATTGCGGATTGCGGATTGCGGATTGCGGATTTTTTGAATCCCAATCGGCAATCTGAGATCGCAAAACGCGAAGAGCGGATAGAACGTACTTTGATGTCAACTTCGATCCGCAATTCGCAATTCGCAATCCGCAATCGGTAATGTCAGTTCTACGATCGTTCCGGCAGAAGCGCCCGCTCGCGCGGAGACCTGTCCGCCGTGTCTTTCTATAATCCTTCTCGCCATCGCCATGCCGAGCGCCGTCCGGTTGAGGCGGTCGCTGGCTAAGGGGTCGAAGAGGCGCAGCAGCCGCTCGT
>DATCXQ010000718.1:0-8206 GCA_036565725.1 Blastocatellia bacterium | reverse complement strand
TGAGGTTTTGAACCAGTTGCAACTGGTTCAAAACCTCATCAATAACATCGACAAGAATAAGAACGAGGTCGTGCTCGACATCGAAATCTATGAGGTGGGGAACGACAGCCTGGTTCAGATCGGCAATCAATTTGTGACGTCGCCGATAGAAATAGCGAACACCACTCGGGACTCTAACGGCAATGTGTCCAACGTTTCCACGACCAGATCGCCTTCGCTTTCGAATCTCGGTGGGATCGGGCTCGGCATACTCAACGGTGTACCAGGCGACAGTTCGATCGGCGGTAACCTCTTCCAGCCATTCCTGGGCGGAATCGGGACGCTGATCGGTTTTCCGCCGTCGCAACTCAGCCTGCTACAATCCCGTGGCAAATCGAAGCTTCTGCACAAGACCCAGATACATGTGCTCGACGGCGGGGAGAACGAGACCAAGGTCGGGCGCAGCGTGCCCGTCAGACTCGGAACCCAGAACTTCGGCAATGGGCTTAACTTCGGGGGCCTGAACGGCATCAATGGCAATAATAATAACAACGGCGGCATCGCTAATAATATTGCGAACGGCCTGGCGGCGGGTTTTGGGCTCGGCGGGTTCAATAATGGTTTTGACAGCATTCAATATCGAGACGTCGGCCTGGTGATCAAGGCGAAGCCGCAGATCACCAACGAAGGCTACGTCGAGATCAAGATGAACTTCGAGAGTTCGGACGTCGTCGCTTCCGGCGCCGACGCTCAGAACCTGACGCCCACATTCACCCAAAGGTCGCTGAATACGGTGGCCCGCATCCAGGACGGCGTGACGGCGGTTGTCGCCGGCGTCAATCAAGACCAAAAAGGCGATTCGCGCTCCGGGATTCCGGTTCTCGGGATGCTACCTCTGGTCGGCAGGCTCTTCGCGACCCCGCGCCAGGAGTCCCGCCAGACCGACGTGATCATCACCGTCACCCCGCACATCGTCCGCTCCGCGGGAATCACTCCGACTGATTATCTGGCGCTGACCGGCCCGCCGCAGCAGGGCGGCATGAACCAGAACATCGAAGACGTGATCAACCGCGCTCAGGTCGCGGAGGAACAGGAGCAGCGTCTGATCGCCGAGCAGCAGGCCCCAGTCGCGCCTCCGTCGGCGACCTCGCAGCCGGCGAATTTCAACAGCCAGCAGCGCTCGAGCGTTTCGCAGTCGCCCAACTTCAACGGCCAGCAAATTCCGGGAACGGTCTTGCAACCGACGATTCAACCGGCCAGCAATCCTAACGTCCAGGGGCCCGACGGTCGCGCACGCGGCGGAGGACTGACGCCGCCGCCGGCTTTCCCTGAAAAAACGAACGAAGATAGCGGGACGCCCAGAACGATCTCGTCCCAGCCAAGCGCCCCGGACACGGTCGTCGCCTCGCTGGGCACGGAAAACATCGATCGCACAGTCTCCAGAATATTGGCCGAAGAAAATACCAGAAAAGCCGGCGGGTTTGCGGATAACGTGAGCTCGATGGTGAGTTTCAACCTTTCGCCGAAGCCCATCAAGGAGCGCGTCGGGAAGACCTTCAAAGTCACGATCGAAGTCAGCGGCGAGCGGCAGGTGAGCGGCGCCGACATCGCGCTCCAATACGACGCTTCCAAATTGGAAGTGAAATCGGTGCGCGACGGCGGGCTGTTCGGCCAGCAGCCTGACTTCAGTTACGACAAAAAACAGAAGGGGGTTTTGACCGTGAGCGTCAAACATCCTCAGGACGCGCCGACGGCGACAAGCGGCCGTTTAGTCACGGTCGAATTCTCCGCAATCGGCGAAGGCCAGTCGGAGATCGCTCTCGGCAGCGGTCAGACCAAAGCCAGAGTCGGCGCCGCGCAACTCCCGGTTGTCAGCTCCGCCATTCAGGTAACCATCGGCCGCGACTAAGCGTCTGGATTGCTGATTGCTGATTGCTGATTGCTGATTGCAAATAGACACTATGAGCATCCAAGAAACCAAAGTGAGAGTAACATCCCGGCGACCGGTGGCGAAATTAGCAGACTTTGGAAATCCGCAATCCGCAATCCGCAATCAGCAATCCGCAGTCGAAGCGGGTTTCACCCTTCTCGAGTTGATCATCGCGCTTGGGATCATCGCGATTCTGGCCGCCGGCGCACTCCCGGTGGCCAGGAACTACATCAGGCGCGAAAAAGAAATTGAACTGCGGCGCAACCTGCGCGATATCCGCAAGGCGATAGACTCTTACCAACTCGCCTGCCAGTTTGGTCAGATCGGCCCGCTCGACAAACCGCCTCCGGAAAACATGTGTTATCCGGAGAGTCTTGAAGTCTTGGTCGAGGGAGTGATTCCTCCGAACCAGGTGGAGGGAAGGATTCGCTGGTTGAGGCGTATTCCAAAAGACCCTTTCACCGGGAATACTGAATGGGGAACGCGTTCCGTCGATGACGACCCTGACTCGATTGGAGGGGGAGGCAACGGCGTGTTTGACGTTTACACCAAGGCGACTGGGAAGGCGCTCGACGGAAAGACGCAGTACAAGGATTGGTAGCCATGATCGGTACCGCGAGCGGTAGCGAGCAGGTTTCCAACTGACGGAAAGACGCTGTGCGAGGATTAGTAGCCATGAGGCTAAAAACCCGAGAATCTAATAGCGAATCAACAGTTGCGCGTCGCGTCCAGCGCGGCTTCACGTTTATGGAATTGCTGATCGTTATGGCGGTCATCGCAATAATGGCCGCAGTCGCGATTCCGAAAGTTATTACCTCCCTGCGCCGCGCGAAAGAAGTCGTCATGACACAAGACCTGTGGGCGATGCGCCGCGCGATCGACTCCTACTGGCAAGACAAGGAGAAGCCTCCGGCGAATTTGCAGGAGTTGGTTGCGGCGGGCTATTTGCGCGAGGTGCCGAAAGACCCGGTCTGCCCCGATTGCCAGTGGAACGAGATCTCCGCGCCCGCCGAGGACGTGAATTCGGCCGGCGGCATCGGCGACGTGAAGAGCTCGGCGCCGGGCGAGGATACGAATGGAAAGTCGTATGCAGAGTACTGATTCTGGCGCCTGGACGCTGCCATCTTTGTTCCATTAACTTTCCTCATAGTAAATAGCGCCCTGGCATCAGGTCTTTGATCACACCTGCCATGGAGGTCAATAATAGCTGAAAATAAGGTTGATGAGGTCTTCAACAGTTGGAGCCTGCGCGCGCGCCGCTACGGAAGTCCCTGAACCTGGGACAGAAGGTCAGGCCCCATCTGCGTCGTGAGACCTCTGAAGGACACATTCGATGAACCGGCCTTCGTTTGAGCTTAGTACATAGCGCCAGAGAGACAACAATGCGACAAATTCCTATTTTATCCAATTTTTTCAATTACCTGACTGCGCCTCGCCTTCCTCAAACTTCACTTTCAATCAGCGAGACGCATCTGGCGTTGATTACGCTAAAGCGTAGCGGCGGCGATTTCGAGCCGCGCAACCTGGGCGTATCACGGTTGCCCGCCGGGGTCGTGCGCGCGAGTTTCACCGAGCCGAACATCTCCGACGAGTTGGCGCTGATCGACCGCCTGTCGAAGACCGCTTCGCGAGCCGGCATGGGAGGCGTCAAGGCATTGAGCGTCAGCCTGCCTTCGGGCAGCGCGCGCAGTATGGTGGTGTCGCTCGACGCCACGCCGACTTCGCGGGCCGAACTGGAGCAGATGATCGAGTGGAAGTCCGAACGCGGCCTTGGGCAGAAGTTCGGCGATCTCCGGGTCCACTACACCCGCCTAAGAGACATGAACGGACGCCCACAATACCTGGTTTCGGCCACGACCGAGCGAGTGATCGCGCAATACGAACGGATCTTCGATCGGCTCGGCTGGTATGCCGGAATGATCGCGCCGCAGCACGTAGGCGAAGCCCAATGGCTGATGCGACAGGGCCTGGAAGACGATCAGGTCGTAGTCAGCCTGAACGAGCGCGGGTTCGACGCCGTGATTGTGCGCGGCCGGGAGCCTCTAATGGTACGCGAGGTCGAATGCGCGCCCGAAGAGCGAGAGAACGAGTTTTACAGGCTGATGGTTTTTTATCGGGATCGCCTGGCGCTCGAAGGCGCAGACAGGCCGCTCAACCGCGCGCTGATGATCGGCCCCGCCTCGGAGCAGCGCCGCTTCCATAGTGTGCTTGCGTCGGCGCTGGAGAGACAGGTGGTCGCGCTCGACACACGGCAAATCGGTCTGAGAGTCGATCAGAGCGCGCCTTTCGATCATTTTGCGGCTGCGGGGGGGTTGGCGACTATGGCTTGGAATTGAGAATTGCTGGGGCTCGCCTTCAGGCGTCAGGGCGTTTATGTAACCCATTTGGTCGGCGCGCGAAACGCGACTCCGCATCCTTTTTCCTAAAACTCTTAAAAAGTATTTCTTCAAATAAAAACTCATCTTGAGTTTTACTCGTAACAAATAGACAGATTGACAATTAGCCAGTAAACTGCTGGATCGTTAATCTGGTTTCTAATTTTACGGCGTTTTTAGTGACATCCATTAGCGGGCTTGATAGCGTAATGATGTTATCAACGATGTTTTTGTTATGACGTGGGATGAGGTAAAAGAACTGGCTCCGCTGTATGTAATCGGAGCGCTCGACGAGAAGACGACGCGCGACCTCGAGGCGTCGTTGCACGTCGCCACTCAGGAGCAGCGGCGCGTCGTGGCCAAGTGGCTTGACGTGGCCGCCCTGTTGCCTCAAGCCCTACCGCTTCAAACCCCGCCGGATTATGTCAAAGAGCGAGTGCTCACTCGCGTCGCCGAAGAGGCTCAGAAAACTCCGATCGAGATCGCCGTCGAAGAATCGACTATGAAAGAGGTGGCCGAGCACGCCGAGAAGAAGGTCTTGCCGTTCGTTCAACCTCGCCGCGCCGAATCGAGGACCGCGCGCTGGATCTTGATCGCCGCCACCGCGCTGCTGGCCTTCACTTCCGCCTACCTGTTCAATCAGAACACTAAGCTCGCCCGCGAACTCGACCATATGGCCCGCGAACGTGACGACCTCTCGAGAGCGCTGGCGATGTCAAAGGAAGAGGTTGACGGAATCGTCTCTCCTTGGACGAAGGTCATAGCTATGGTTGGCGAAGAGACTCCTGAGGCGAACGCAAAAGTCGTCTGGGACACGAAGGCAAATCAATGGGTCATCCACATTTTCAATCTGCCGCCGCCACCTTCAGACAAGCAATATCAGCTCTGGTACGTGACGAAAAAGGCCAAGATCAGCGCTTGGGTCTTCAGCACTGACGAGCAGGGGCGGACGGTCTTGAAATTGACGTTGCCTACGGAGGCGTTGGCCGGCCTGGCTGCCACTGCGGTGACTCTCGAACCCAAAGGCGGCTCGCCTCAACCCACAGGTAAGTTCTACCTTAAAGCTAGTATCTAACCCCATAGTTTCAGCTACAAAGCGCACGGAGGCCACCAACCAGGATGAGTCTCTGCGCGCACTGTGACTTCTGTGGCTACATATGATCAAAACACTTGAATGGACCGACGAGGGCGTGGTTATGGTAGACCAGCGTCTGTTGCCGACCGAAGAGGATTATCCCATTTTCAGAACTTACGAAGAGATCGCCTGGGCGATCAAAGAGATGGTTGTTCGCGGCGCGCCCGCCATCGGCGTCGCTGCGGCGATGGGGGTCGCGCTCGGTGTCCGCGACTCGAAGACCGAGGACGCGGGAGAACTCGACGGGGCGTTCGAGCGGATTTGCGACGTAATCGGCTCGACGCGCCCGACGGCTGTCAATCTCTTTTGGGCGATAGATCGCATGCGCGGCCTGTACTTCGCCCTCAGAAGCGAGAAGACTCCTCTCAATGAAATCCGCTCGCGCCTGATAGCCGAAGCCAGGCGGATGCACGACGAAGACATAGAAATCAACCGCGCGATGGGGCTGAACGGCGCCGAACTGATTCCCGACGGCGCTACCGTGCTCACGCATTGCAACGCCGGGGCGTTGGCCACGGCCGGATACGGCACCGCGCTCGGGGTCGTTCGCGCGGCCGTCGAAGCAGGCAAACGCGTCGCCGTTTACGCCGACGAGACCCGCCCGTTTCTGCAAGGCGCGCGCCTGACCGCGTGGGAATTGAACAAAGACGGCATCCCCGTCACGCTGATCACCGACAACATGGCCGGGCATTTCATGAAGCAGGGCGACATCGATTGCGTAGTGGTCGGCGCCGACCGCATCGCCGCCAACGGCGACGTGGCGAACAAGATCGGCACCTATTCCGTCGCGGTGCTCGCCAAAGAGAATGACATCCCCTTTTACGTCGCCGCCCCGATCTCGACCCTTGACCTCAACCTCGCGTCTGGCGACCTGATCCCGATTGAAGAGCGCAACGCGCGCGAAGTCTCTCACATAAAAGACGTCCGGCTCGCCCCAGACGGAATCAAGATCGCCAATCCGGCTTTCGACGTGACTCCGAACCGCTACGTTGCGGCGATCATCACCGAACGCGGCGTCGCCCGCCCTCCGTATCAGGAGAGTCTGAAGCGCCTGGCCAATGATTCGACTCCTTAACCGCGCCGTTATTCCGCCCATGCGCGGATATACTGGTCGCGCAGTTTTGAAATCCCAAATCGGAGCGAACAACATTGGGACGGAAGAAACCACGGATCATCACAGATGCGACAGATCTGCGCGAATAATCCGTGACAATCCGTCCGCATCTGTCTAAATCTGCGGGTTCTTCCGCCCCAATCTCGCCTGTTTCGATAGAAATTCACGTTTGCCAGGAATTTGTACGAGCGCGGATTCAGCAAGCCTGTGGTTATCGGACTCTTCCGGTTTTTGGACCGGCTGTTATGGCTGCCGGACGACCCGGAAAAGGAGTTTGATGATAAAATGAGCGCATATGAGTTAGAACGGAAACGGGAGAGAACGGCTCCTGCGCGAGTCTGGGGCTTTAATTCCATTGCTCAGGTAGAGGGCTGAGATGAATATCCCACGCAGTAGCGCCGTCCCAATGACCGTTGACGAATATCACTTGCTGCCGTTCGAGCCGGGCTGGAAATGCGAGTACTGGGACGGCAAGGCTCACTACTCGCCGCGTTATCACGCCGTTGTCACGACCGTCGCCGTCGCCGCGCGCGACGTAGACACAGACTGCCTGCTCCGCCAGCCAGCCGAATCCGACATCGAAGCGCTCACGCCCGTTTACGTCGCGGCTTTCCGCGAGACCATCGAATATTTCGGCCACTCGCAAGCGCAGATAGCCGAGGCCGCTCGCAGAGACCTCAGGAATTATTTCGCTGGCGAACACGGCCAACCCACTTCGGCCTCCTGCCTGGCCATCGCCCCCGGATCGAATCCGGATGAAGGGACATTCGCCGGCGCGGCTATGGTCATTTCAACGGAAAACGGCGCGCTGCTCTACCTGCTCTTCGTCGCGCCACAATGGCAGCGGCTCGGATTGGCGACAGCGATGGTCTCCGCCGCGATTAACGAACTTCACGAATTGGGCGAAAAGACGCTCACCAGCAGATACCACATCGGCAACGAACAGAGCATGGCCTGGCATCAGCGCTTCGGCTTCGTCGAAGCGCCTGACCTGCGGCGGGCGCGACTCTATCTGCAACAAGCCAGGGTCGAGCTTTGGCGGCGCGAAAAGATCGGACACTTGACAGCAGGAGAACGCGCGAAGCTGACCGTCGACCTCGCGCGTTGGGAGGCCGAGGTCAAAAAACTCGAACACCTCGAAGGTCAAGAGTGATTCTAAGCCGTTCATCCGACGGCGCGGCGCCGCCCCTAATACTGCGGCCTGTAAACATCTCTAAATCGAGCCGCGCAAGATTGGTACAGTAACGCGCGCGATTGCTGCACGGCTGACCGATGGGATGGCCGCGCAGCAATCGCGCGCGATACTTATGGCGGTTTGCAATCGTGTGTACGGTGTGGGGCGATTTGTTTAATTGCCCTGCTTGTGACCTTGTCCGATCAGGAATCCAATCAGGAAAGAGGCGCGAGTAAACAACCCAAATCCACGGTTAAGAAATGGATGGAATCGATCTTGACCGTGGCGCGGACTAATGGTCTTTGAGAATTAATTGCAACAACGTAGGGGGCAGACCTGTGTGTCTGCCCCGGATTTGGGAACCTCGGCGTAGGGGCAGACACACAGGTCTGCCCCTACGTTGAATTGCGTGGTTGCATTTAATTTTCAATTTTCAAAGGCCATTAGTCCGCGCCACTGTTCTCCCGGAGTTATAACGCAGGCCCGGGCCGCAGCAAGC
>DATCXQ010000695.1:0-23379 GCA_036565725.1 Blastocatellia bacterium | reverse complement strand
GCGACGGCCACTACAATTCGGGTATGGAGGCGGGAATGAAGGAATCCCACGACCGTCTCGCCGAACTCCTTGGTACGATGAAATGAATGAAGGCGTCAATAGAACTCTGATGACTCGGATAGAGCGGATTGACGTTGAAATTTTTTGGTTTTATCCGCGATGATCCGCGCTCGTCCGCGTCATCAGCGTTCTATTCACCCGTCCGCTGAAATGAATACCGCTCTAAAAGAAACTCGGAAAATGGCCGGCGCAGACGGCGAGTCGGAGCGGAATTGAAAGACGCCGGGTGATTCTTGTATCTCGCGCTCGCACACGCTTATTTCAGAATTTTATCGTTTAATTCATTGAACGCTTGTGCTATAACCAAAACAGACTGGCGAGAGACGCGGTCTTCCATCACATCTGGCCATTGCGCAACGTAATGGAGTAACGTTGCGCAATTGCTAATGGCGCCCCAGGGTCAAGTGTGAATTTGGGCCATCGAATGCTCGAACTGATTTCTCAATCATCACAACCAATAGGAGCGAATTATGCGATTAAATCCTTACCTCAACTTCAACGGTCAATGCGAGGCCGCGTTTAAGTTCTACGAGCGGTGTCTTGGGGGCAAAATTCAAGCGATGATCCCCCACGCGGGTACGCCATCGGAGGAACATGCGCCACCTGAATGGCGCGATAAAATTCTTCACGCAAGCCTGATTGTCGGCGATAACGTGCTAATGGGTTCTGACGCTCCGCCTGATCACTATGAGACGCCGAAAGGCATCTCGGTGTCGATCCATATCGCCGACCCGGCTGATGCGGAACGCATATTCCACGCTCTGGCGGAAAACGGTATTGTGCAGTTGCCAATTCAGCAGACCTTCTGGGCTGCCCTCTTCGGTATGCTTGTTGATCAATTCGGCATACCCTGGATGATCAACTGCGAGGGGGCTGCTCAACAGTAGTTCTCCCATCGCCGCAGGAATGGCCGCCGGACTTCCCTGCGGCGCCGGAAACGATTTCACACACCCGTCGATGTTCGATTGAAAACCAGATGGAGGAAATTCATGCAAGCAAGCGATCAACCCGCCGCTGTCTCAAAGAAAAAGCCCTGGGCCGGAATCGTCGTCAGCGCCCTGCCGGCGCTGTTTCTACTTTTGGACGGCGTCATGAAGTTGGCAAAACCGAAGGTCGTCGTAGACACGACGGTTCAGCTCGGATATCCCGAGAGCGTCATTTTCGACATAGGGATCGTCCTGATCGTCTGTACGGTCATCTACGTTATCCCGCGCACCGCTGTACTGGGCGCGATTTTGCTGACGGGCTATCTAGGCGGCGCGGTCGCCACGCACGTGCGCGCGGGCGACGGGCCGTTTCCGATTTTATTCCCTGTCATTATTGGCGCGTTGCTTTGGGGCGGACTCTTCTTGCGCGATGAACGGATAAGCAAACACCTGCAATCGAGTATTCAAACTGATTCAGTCTCAAAAAAGGCGCTCTGGGCCGGAATCATCATCGGCGCCCTGCCGACGCTGATGCTGCTTTTCAGCGGCGTTTTGAAATTGGCGAAGCCGGCGGACGTCGTGACGGAATTCGCTCGGCTGGGGTACCCTGAGAACATCATTCTCGGCATAGGAATCCTCGAAATCGCCTGTACGGTTGTCTACATCATTCCGCGCGTCTCGGTCCTCGGCGCGATCTTGCTGACGGGCTATCTCGGTGGCGCGGTCGCCACACACGTGCGCATCGGTGATCCGATCTTCAAAGTCTTAGGGCCGGTCATTTTCGGCGCGCTGCTCTGGGGAGGGCTTTATTTGCGCGATCAGCGGCTGCGCGCGCTCCTTCCTTTACGAAGTTAGTCAGCGTCGGGTAACCAAGCGATAGTCCAAACCCGTAAGGAGGTTGAATGAAGCCGGACTTGTTCCTTCACGATTTGAGAGTGGCGCTCCGCTCGCTGGCGCGCGCCAAAGGGCTGACAATCACAGTGGCGCTCACGCTGGCGCTCGGCATCGGCGCCAACGCCGCCATCTTCAGCGTGGTGCGTGGCGTTTTGCTACGCCCCCTCGTCAATCGTGACGAGGATCGGCTGATTTACATCCGCCAGAGCGCGCGGGGCATCGGGGCCGAAAACGTTACGTTCTCCGTGCCGGAAATCCAGGATCTGCGCGAGCGCGTCAAAACGCTGAACGCGTTCGGCGATTTCTCCACCATCGGATTCACAATGATCGGTCTCGGCGAGCCGCGCGAGGTCCGCGCGGGCGTTGTCGGCGGATCGTATTTCGAAGTGATGGGGTTGCGGCCGGCGCTGGGCCGGCTGCTCGACGCGAAGGACGACGGCCCGAACGCCGCCGGAGCGGCAGTGCTGACCTATCGTTTCTGGACGACTACGCTCAACAGCGATCCGTCTGTGCTCGGCAAGGTCGTTAGGCTCGGCGAGCGTTCGGCCACCATAGTGGGTGTGTTGGAGCCGTCAGTGCCGTATCCGGCGGAGACTGAGATCATCGCAAACGTCGTGACAAGCCCGCATCATCTGTCGGCGACGATGGTGACCGGACGGGTTCATCGGATGACTGAGCTATTCGGCCGACTGGCGCCTGGAGTGGATCTCGAAACGGCGCGCGCAGATTTGCGCCTTGCCCATGGGACGATGGTAAAGGAACATCCCGACGCGTATTCAGGGAAAGCGGACTTCCGGATCGAGGCCGTGCGGCTGCGCGACCAGATCACGTCACGCGCGAGGGCAGTGCTGCTGGTGCTGCTCGCGTCGTCGGCCCTCATCTTCGTCATCGCGTGTTCGAACGTCGCCAACCTGGTTCTGGCGCGGACGGTTCGGCGCGAGAGCGAGCTGGCGATCCGCGCGGCGCTCGGCGCGACCAGCGGCGCGCTGCGCCGGACGCTGCTGGCCGAAACACTGCTGCTTTGTGGCGCGGGCGCAATTTTGGGCGTACTGATCGCGCGGCCCATGGTTTCCATCCTGGCTCGATACATCTCCCGCTTCTCGGTCCGCGCTCTCGATCTGACTGTGGACTCAACTCTTCTCTGGGTCGGGGCCGCGCTGGCCGTCATCGCCGCTGTGCTCTTAGCGTTCGTCCCGCGCCTGCCATCGGCCGACGCCGCGCATGGATTGGGTCTGTCGAACGGGAGCCTGCGGATAACCGGAGGCGCGAATCGCCGATTGCGGGTCTTCGCCATGACGCAGATAGCCGCGTCTTTCGTACTGTTGGCCGGCGCCGGCATGCTGCTCAAGACGCTGCTGGCGCTGCAGGCGACGCCGTCAGGCTTCGACACGCGCCAGACGCTCGTGTTGAACGTGCCCGTGATCTCCTATGGGCGTAAGCCCGATCAGATCGCGAGTTTCTACAAGGAAACGATGCGGCGGATATCAGAACTGCCGGGGGTGGATCGTGTCGCCGTCGGCGCGGTTGTTCCGTGGCGTGATGCAGGCATCTTCGGCCCGGGGTTTGAGTTCTCGGCTGACGGCTACGTCCGCGCGCCCGGAGAAGAATATCCGCGCGGTAGGTTCCGAACGATCTCGCCCGGATTTTTCGCGGCGCTCAGCGTACCTCTTATTGCCGGACGCGATTTCAACGACGCCGATCGCCGAGGCGGCGAGCCGGTCGTCATCGTGAGCCAAAGTTTGGCGCAGCGGATGTTTCCGAGTCTGGATGCCGTCAACCGCCACATTATGTGGACCGATCCAGTGATGAAGTTCATAGACGTCAGCACGGGCCCCCGGCGCATCGTCGGCGTCGTGGCCGATGTCGATGACGAGAACATCGTGCCGGGTCCGGCGATGACCGTATATCATCCCTTCGAGCAACAGGAGCTATGGGGAGGCCGTTTGTTCGTTCACACGAGCACGGACCCGTACGCGCTGGCGTCGCCGATCACGCGCATTATCCGCGAGATGTCCGCGGACCAGCCGGTCGAGGGCGCGGCGACGCTCGAAGACGTCCGCGCGGAAGTGCTCGCGCCTGATCGACTGAACACGCTTGTATTCGGAGGATTCGCCACCCTCGCCCTGGCTATTTCCGTTGTCGGCGTGGCGGGCGTGCTGGCCTTTTCGGTCAGCGGGCGCACCCGTGAGTTCGCGATCCGCCTCGCTCTTGGCGCCCACCCGCGCAAGATTCTCACGAATGTACTCATCGAAGGAGTGGTGATAGCGGTGATCGGCGTCACGGCGGGCGCCGTCGTCGGCTTTGCGTTCTCGCGCCTGCTCGGCGGCTATATTCAAGATGTGCGACTCCCAGGGCTGCTGCCGTCGTTCGGATCCGTAGGAGTGATTCTCGCCGCCACTGTCATCGCGTCCGTGCTCCCGGCGGCGCGCGCGGCGCGCGTTGACGTCATGGAGGCGCTGAGATCGGAATGATTTTCCGACTGAAAGTTACTTAACTCCAGTCCGGGGTTGAACAAAAAGAACCATGGGGAACACGGGAACACGGGGAAAATAGGAAAAGGCTTTATAGAAGAAAGCTCCAGCATATCTTACATCCAAGATTATCCCAGTGATCCCCGTGTCCCCCCGTGGTTCCCGCCTCTTCTGAGTTCAACTCAAGACTGGGATTTACTTAAAAGATTCGGCCAATTGATACGTATCGACGTATTGCTGAAACTTGACGGCTTTGCCGTCGGCAAGCGTCCAAATGTGCGCCACCTGCGCCTGAAACCGCTTCCCATTCGCATTGTATACGCCGTCATAAAATCCCAGCGCGACGACTTTATCGTCAGCGCCGAACATTTCATCCACTTTGACAGTTAGCCGATCAAAACCGGCGGCAATCCGCATAAACACGCCTTCACGCACCTCGTCCAGGCCACGATACGGACTGCGGTCCGCCAGCGGAGAATTGACCGCCGAGACCCATTCGATCGTCGCGCCGAACAGGTTTAGCGCGGCGTCGAAATCCCTTTGTCCGAAAGCTTCATAGATTCTGTTGATTATGGCGATGTTCTCTTGTGACATATGACCTCCGGTCGGGGAATGTTGAATAAGCGCCTGCGTCCGGCGACTGAGACGCCGTCGGACGCAGATCGGGAGCGTTTTGGGTTGGGACTACTCGGCCGCGCTGGAATATTTCGCCGGCTCTGCTTCCACCTTCTTTGCGCAATCGTCACAGCAAACGGTGATCTCCTTGCCGCCGACCTTGACCTTGATTCCACCGTCGTTGATGTCCCAATCACACACCGGGCATTTGGTTGTATCCATAGCTTGTCCTTTCCGTTTTGAATTCGAGTTTCGTCGCGGCCTTCGCAGTCGCCGCGGCTGTTTCCAACGAAAGGATCGTATCAAGGCGGGAGAGATCAGACTTTCAGATTCTTGCTCATTTCGCGCAATCCGCGCCGGCCGGCGCCACGCCGCACGGCGGAAGGCGTGCGGCCAAATTCACGGCGGAAGGAGTCGGTGAAATGACTATGGCTGGAAAAGCCCAGTTCGAGGGCAAGCGCGGTCAGATCATTCGCGCCATCAGCCAGCCGTTCAAGTGAGGCGCGCAACCGCAGACACATCAGATATCGATGAACCGGCGCGCCGGTTCGCTGCTGGAATAGTCGGGCCAGGTGAAACGGCGACGCTCCAACGGCTCTCGCCAAGTCATCGAGCGTGACGCGTTCCGACATTCGGCTGGCCAGATAGGTCTTGGCCGCCTCAACACGGTCGGCGTGATCCGCTTCCGTACCATCCCGGCGGCGCTTATCCGAAGACGAGGCGAGTCCGTGTCTCGCAAACGCCGCTTCCAGCACGTCGGCGATGAGCTGAAGCGCAGTCACGTCAACCCATAAGGGATCAGGCGCCGCCGGTCCCGCCAAAGACGTTTGACCGTCTTCCAGGGTCTCTAGTCGCTGCGCCAGTTCGCGGTGCCGCCAGAATACGCCGGAAGCGCACGGGCCGGTGACAAATGGAAACGGCCGTTCAGGGCGCCTGTCAACGGTTGGATCGAGTTCGCGAATGATGTCATTCAGTATTCGCGGCGGGGCGATGAAAATCGTGCCGCGATCGCCGCAGTCCGCCGGATGGCTGACGCGATAGATTGATTCCTTCGAAAAGAAGACCGCCTGATTGACGTCGGCGGTCACGCTTCGCCGGCCAAAGTGTTTTCTGAATGCGCCGGAACGCAGCAGGACGATTTGGTCCGCGTCAGGTTGTTCTTCCCCCCCGGGCGCGCCGCAACCAATGCGACAGCGGTAATCGCGCACGCTGACAAGAGGACTGTCGTAAAGCGTACGGAACGTGAGCGGACTTTCTAACGGACGCGACATGCGCGTCATCATACGGAACCGCCTGGGTCTAATCAAACGCCTGAAACGAGCGCTTCGCAGCCGCATCTGTCACGTAACGCTGAACGTCCATCTTAAAGCGCGTTCACACAATGAACATTGCGGAAATTCCGCTTCACCTTCGAGGCGCGGTCAGATTACAGGAGTGGCTTGCCTACGCGCCAGTCGCGCGCGGCGCCGGAGGCGAGACTCTGTATAAACGCGCAACGGCCCGCGTGGGAACGAATAAACACCCGCGCGGGCCTGACATCAGCCATTGCCGGGGCAATGGGCCGATGTACGAGCGATTCTATTGCCATGAGTCAATATTTGAAAAGGAGCGAACCAGACAATAAGCGCAAAGCGGCGGCGCGTGAGAGCCTACAAGAACCACGCGGCGCCCAGACATCAACCACTGAAACAGAAAAAGCCGGGCGACGAACCCGGCTTTTCTATTCCCCCCACAGTTTCATAAGTCCCAAGATAAACATCCACACGCCGGACGCCAGAATCACGGCGGCCAGCGCCGCCTCCCGCAAATCCAATTGCTTTTTTTCGAGTCTTTTCTTTTCCAACTGGCTTTTGTGTGGAACGCAATGAAAACAAGGGCGCCGGGTCAAAACGTATAACCGGCGCCCTCACTAGGTAGGTTAAGTCGTACGCCAATCGCCTCGGCAAAATGGGCGCCGGGTACCCGCGTTCCGCTAAATCCCTGATTCCACAAGAAGGGCGGCGCTCAATCAATCCACACGGCGGCGCGAGACGTGACAGTTTGTCGCGGCGATAAAGGGAATAATGTGTCACCGGAGTCGGAGGGTTTGCGTGTCCATAAACAGCAAAGCCGGGTGAGACATCACTACGCCCCACCCGGCAAAGCCCAATTCTGCATCTCTTTGGCGGCCTGCGAGCATGCATTTCAGGGCCGCCAGTTGCGCGCATTATGCGCTCGCCCGGTCACCACGTCGAGACTGTTCAGCCGCGCCAATTTCACCCTTGCGCGCCATCGGGAATGGCGAACAAGTTGCAAGCAACAAAAACCCCATTAAGGGATTTGAGGTGAAGTATGAGAAGGAGATGGAAATGAGCATTCAACTTCAGATTGAAGAGATGCCCAATTATCTCGTCGCAAGGTTTAATGGCGCGGGCACGGCGGAGGAAGTCTGGCGGCGGTATAAGCTGATTGCTGAGCGCTGCAACCGCGCTAATAAAAACAAACTTCTTCTCGATTTCACGGAAGCTTACGTAGAAGCGTCTCTCGCCGATAAATACATCTTAGGAGAACAGGCTCAAATCTTCGCGCGTTGCAATGTGATAAAGAGCGCCGCCGTCGCCAGACCGGAGCAAGTTGACCCTGAAAGATTCGGCGAAATGGTGGCTCGGAATCGCCTGGTAAATGCCCGCGTATTTACTAACGCCGAGGACGCGTTAGAGTGGCTGCTAAAGTAATGGTGTGTTGAACGCTCCGATTGGCGCGGAGTCGGAGAAGTGACAGCAGGTTGTCGCGCCTTCGGAAGCCGAATGTCATTTCAACAGCCACTCTTCCGCCTCCTTGAAATCCGTAAATGTCCAGACATCTATACCTCGATTCTGAGCCGCATAGAGTGCAAATTTGTGTTGTGGTGGAAAGTTGCTCTGGTCTGCATTCGTAAGCTTGCAACGTTCAGCAATTAACTCAAATTGCTGCGATACATCGCGCAGCGGGCCTATGCCGGTAAACCTTGCGGCGAGATAACCAGGCATTTGCTCTAGCCGAACCATCAATGAATCTTCACCATTCGCCCCGGAAGACCGCCACATCACCACAAAATTCATTCAGCAATCATGATACCGTGTCGAGGTTTCGATTGGCGCGCAGTCGGTGCGATAGCAGGTTGTCGCATTGTGGCGTCTCGGGACGCGCATGCACACCGAATCTACGTGGTGTTTTGGGACATTGCTCCATGCCCAAAGCGGCGAAATGCCCTACATTCAACACTTCACCTCGGCGCCCTAGTTGCTATTCATTTGCGTGATGATAGGGGGACGTCACCAAGTGTCGCGCCCATGTGAGGCGTCTAGGCCTGCATCATTCATAGTTGTTATCTAGATGCGGGCGCTGGACGGTTCATTATGGGCGTGACACCAGAAGACCTGTGGCTTCCTCCGTGTTTCTCCGGTATTTGCCTGAGTGTGACTTTGGATTTTTAGGAGACTTACTGTCGAGAATTGAAGGCCGGACTTGCATTCCGGCCTATTTTTTTTGAGCGGTTGCCGGGCCTTAGGTATCGGTGAGCCTCTCGCAAGTCCCACTGTGAACCATTCTCTGAATTGACCCCCGATTGTCTGCCACGCCTGCGGCCATCCACAAACACGAAAGCCGGGTCATCGCATGGCTTTCATGCATCGGAGACGAATCTATGCAAAGTTATCTATGCATCGGCGGCAATCACGACGGCCTGAACTATCCCGCACACGCCGACGCGGAGACAATTGAATGGCCGGTCGGCATCACGGGCCGAGAGACATACACGCGCTCGACGCTGGGCGTCGGCGACGTGTCTATCATGATCTACATTCAGGAAAGCATGACGCCGGAGCAAGCTCTTAACCGCCTGGTTGAGCATTACCGGGCATGGTGTGTGAACCGACCAGGCGGTCGCCTGTAGTCCGACACATAGCCACCACAAACAAGAAAAGCCGGGCTTGTGACCCGGCTTTTTACTTCACTACAACCAAAGCGATTCAACAGGTAGTTCAGTGCAACCAAAAGAAGTGTAAAACGAGCAAGCCGAATGGGACACTCCCAGTCCCGCATTCTAATGCCCCATTCGGCTTTGCCATTAGTTCCACGCCTCATTAGGCGCAATTGTAGAGTGCAATTAGCGCGCCGCGATGACGGTGTTGAGTGTGGGGCGTTTCGCCGGTTCGGGCGTGGGGCAATGTCCCGGAACGCCACGTAGACTTGGTGTGCAGACGCGTCCCGAAACGCCACACAGTGCGACAAGGCAAACTCTCAAGCCGAGTGCAAGTTTTTCTCAAGGGGGTTGATTGATACTGCGGCATGTGACCGTGACGTTTTCGACACCGCGAACGCCACTTGTTTTGCAAGATCAAAGCGCAAAGGAGAGAAAGAATGCATAACCAAGCCAAACAACCGAACATTCCGGCGGAACTGGCCGACAACCTGATCAGCTCCCTTAGCGGCTTGACCGCCATTGAGGGTGACGAACTGCGCCGCCAGGTCATCATGCTGCTCATCGACCACTCATACGCCTTGGGCTATGTGGCCGGCGCCAGCGCGGGACTCATGGCCCGGGTGCAGTCCAAGCTCGCGCTCGCGGGGCAGGATTTCAAACCGGCGCTCTCCACCATCCGCGAGCGCATAGCTATGTTCTTTCGTAATCACGGACACCGTTCCCATCAGACGTTCCCTCTCTAACCTTTGCGGGGTCAATGCTCACAGTAATTGCAGGGGCCACCCGGCTTCTTGTTTGATACTTCACGCCGCAAACACGGAGGAACCGAATGCGGAGCTATCTATTCATCGGCGGAGGCAAAGACGGCCTCCGCATCCCCTTGGCGGACGAACCGGACACCATACAACTGCCTGCGGGCGCCACTGAAAAAGAAACCTACGTCCGCGAAACACTCAGCGTCGGCGACGCGTCCATCTACATCTACAGGCATGAAAGCCTGACACCGGAGCAAGTTCTCAACCTGCTGATTGCGTCCTACAAAGCATGGGCCGTGAACCGGGCAGGAGGGCGTCGGTAGTCCAACGCGCAAGCCCACAAACACGGAGACGGGTTAGCCGCCCGACTTTCGCTTTATTTGACCCTTGTCGGCGCTGGCCCGCTCACGTCGACGCTGCCCCCACGCTTTCAGGTGGTAAAGAGACTCACAGAATATCAGCCAGATGCTTAAAAGCACGCCCTAGAATCCGAGATAGAAAGCGAGTCGGGCGCTAACCATACTATCAGGCGCCCCTACGACACCGAAGTAAAACAACAGACAGATGAAACCGAAGAGGTAGACGAGGAACCTGATGAACGCATCTTTCATTGGGTGGCTCCTTTGAGGCTTGGATTTCGGGAAACAACGCGCGGACTATAGAACCGACAACGACGAATGACAACGGATTTCGCGGCGTTCGCGCGTTGTTCGATGGGAGATTATCAACTGGCTGACATTCCACCAGTGAACTTTTGCGTTAAAATGCCCGCCATTGAATTTTTCGCATGGTGAACCCTGCGCTCGACTGTCGACCGAAACGCCCAGCCAGCCCGGCAAAGCGCAAAGATACGCCCTGTCACACGCGCGGCTCCCCGTCACGTCTGATGGTTTCTCCTCTCTGCGGCGTCCGCCATTCTCTCCATAGAAGCCGCCATTCTCTCGTGAGCCCTCATCCCCCGCCATATGGCAATGACGACCGCAAAGAAGGCTATAATCCCCGCCACGTATACCAGAACGGCAAGGAGTGCGTATATTTTCATTATGCTCGGCATGAAATCCCAAATATCCATAAGTTAAACCTCCTAAGCAGTTGTTTCATCCATATGTGCATCAGAAAGCGCCAAAATTTCGCGTAGAGAGAGCGAGCCGGGTCACAAGCCCGGCTTTTGCTTTTGTGGCATTTCGGGCCGCGACTGACACAAAAACCTATGGGGCGTTTCAGGACATGCTACACACCCCAACCAGCGAAATCCCCTGCATTGAGCGCCGCCATTTAGGCGCGGTAATTGCAGCCGCATACCGCAATGTAGTTAAGTCAAACACCAAAGCTGGGCGGGATATGCTATGGAGAATCCGTCCCGCCCGGCTTTTTTTGCGCTTCACATCCTGAATTACCGCGCGTAGAATCCACCCGCCAGAAATAGATTGCCCATAAAACGCGGATAGCCATTTGCTTCTGTTTTTACGCCTCAGAGGTAAGCTTGGACACAAGCGGCAAACGCCCGACACCGGCGCCGTCCGAATAATTCATGTTGGGCGCTCACACGTGCAGAGGAAAATGCCTGTGATCGAAAAGACAAGAATTATGATTGCTGTATTCGTCTTACTGTCCTTGTTGCCAACGCCGATTTCAGCCGTTACTCAATCTTTTTCGGCTAACCAGCTCAACAACGAGGGAAAGAAAGCCTATGACACTTTGGTCGTTGCAAAGCGGTTTGAAGATGTGGCCATTGGGGCGGACGGACACCTCTCCGTGTTGGTCAAAGCATACCGAGAGTTATTGAAACAGCCTCAGGCCGATGTAGCGTTCAAGAGCCTTCTGAAAGAAGCGACATTACCAGGGCAGCTTTACGCATTGTGTGGCGTCTACTACACAGATCATTCCTTTTTCCTGACTGTGATCGAAGAATACAAAAAAAGAAGCGACTACGTTATGACAAAGATGGGCTGCATCGTCTTTCACAAGATGCCAGTCAGTAAAATAATAGAGTCCAAAGCGCCAAACATTGTCAGGCTATCATCACCAAAGCAAACAATTAGTGAATGGCTGAGAAAGAACCGGGCAGTCACCAAGAAAGGGTATTGGGTTGACCTTATTGGCGGCGGGTATCCAAGTAGGTTTACACAAACTTTCTGACACCCTCGAGAGCGAGCGTGATGATTACAGATTATTTCCGCTAACCGCTCGACGGCGATTATACGCCTTTATTCATGCGGGTTCGCGCATTTTCTTCTTCGTCGTCGCCTTTGTCGTCGGCGCCGGTTGCCGTGCCTGTCCCGGTTCGGCGGCTGTGCCGATCGGATAGCGCATAAACTGTTCAGTTACGTTTTTCGGCTTCCAGACGGCCCGCAGTCGCGGGAAATCAACTGAATAGTCGCCCTCTCGCTCTATGTGTGGCCGTTCGGCTCGTCTCCACCCCACAAAAGTACAGCCGTCTCTCCCGTTCGGGACGCATTTGGCGCGCGTCCCAAAGGAATGACGGCTGACAATGAAACTCATTAGTTTTATATCTCCTCACTCGAGGAATCGTGCGAGTGACACAAGCATCTCGACGCCTGCGATAACCATCAATGCGGTCAACATGGCGTCGAGCAACGGGTATCGGGTGTGCCGGAAGTGGCTGCGAAGTCTGTAAAACATTCGATGTCTCCTTTTGCAGTTTAGGTGGCCGACATGTCGGGCAAAAGCGCCGCTTTCGGCGCTCCGAGATGGTGTATGGGGCCGCTTTGATGTGGGGTGTTCCTGAAAAGGCAATGGTTTCGCTGAGGAGCGAAAACTCGCACTGCCTCACTTGATAATGTCCCCAGGTCGAAAATGTTACATACCCCCCCCTCACGTCCGAGCGCCGAGCGGCTTATCGCGCGGGCAAATTCTTTAAATCAAAATGTCTACTACTTGCGGCGCTGTCGGTTCGTCAGCCTGGCCTGTACCGTAAGCCGCAGCCACTCGCTTCAACATTTGAAGCCGCCATTTGCCTATCGCGGCGGCGTCGCCTGTTCTATTCAGGTAACCGCGCCAGCTTTCGAGAAAGCGCCGGTCGCCGTCGTTCTTCGGCTTGCAGCGCTCGAGAGCGCGGACAATGGTGTGGGCTTCGCGCCCCTTTCCGGTCTTCCCTTTCAAAGTATCGGCGCGCACTGCGCGAAAGGACTCGCAGCCGCCCCAGGTAGCTAGCCTGGACATTGCGGGTCGAAATTGCGGTAATGTGTTGGTAACGTTTGGCCATACAAATGGCCACAAAACGCCACTAATCCGCACCATTGCAATTATCAAATAGCCGCGCCTAATTGTGGCGTCAACTTGGTGTTAGCTGGCGGCGCTTTGTGCAAGCTGGTAGAGTCGAGCCGTTCAAGAGAAGCGGAAACAACCCTGACTTTAAGAAAGGGGAACATTATGAACAAGTCCTTTAGAAAAATGGCCTGGTTGTCTCTCCTGGTGTTGACGTTCGCTTTGCCTGTTTTGGCTCAGACGCCGGTCATCGAGAACGGACAACCTGACGAGTTGCGGGGCGTGACAAAGGTGTTTATCGGCATTGACGCCCAACAACGGGAGGTGGTCGTCAGGGAGATAAAGAAACAATTACCGAACTTGGAGATCGTCTCAACACCTGACGAGTCGGACATTCATCTTTTATTTTCCCTGAAGGAAACGAGGGACGGAAGAATCGAAGCGGTGGGAACGGTCGTCAAGCTGATTGACGCCAATCGCGCGCGGGCGCTGTACAGCTTTAAAAGCGAATTGTCTCCTATCTACGAGCTGCACTCAGCCAAGAACTATGCCATCGAACGCATGTTGCCACTCACATTTGCGAGGGGGTTCGTGAGCGCGTACAAGAAGGCGAATGGCTGAGCGGGGTATGTGGAATAAAGACTGGTTCCCTTTTAAGCGCATACCTGCGAGGGGCCGCAGCAGCTATCACGCGAGCAATGGCAATGTCTACGCGAAACAATTGAAGTTGGCATAAATTCTGCGTTAAGATCATTTTTCACTCTTGCTTGTTATCTTTACTACTGGTCACGACAGCCCCAGAGAGCTACTGCAACTTTAGTCAGGCCATGACTTGTCAGAGCGCGCCTTACCCTGCTACAGACGACCGGAGAGGGCAGATCAGCTTCCACCGTTTGGCTAATTTTCTCAACCTATTTCTGCTCTCCTGTCTGTTGTCTATTAAATTCTTACCTGACCCTTTAGGTTGGGCGCCCGCCTCCAGGCCCATCCGGCAATCAGCGCAAGGGACAGCGCAAGTGGCGTCTCATGAGCCCAATAGCGCCGGCAATGAGAAGGATGTCCGTACGCTGGAACCGGGCCAGTCTATCAAACGCGAGCTGGCGGTTGGGCAAGAGCACACCTACCAGATCAAGCTGAGCGTCGATCAGTTCTTGAAGGTAACCGTTGAGCAACAGGGCATCGATGTGGTGGTGCAAGTGATGGCGCCGGACGGTAAGCAGATCACAGAGTTCGACTCCGAGAACAGTCTTTGGGAGAAGGAATTGGCGGCGATGGTGGCTAAGGCGCCGGGCGACTATCGGTTGATTGTAAGGCCCACACAGAAGCGGGCATCCGCCGGAGGCTACCGGATTCGGATTGAAGAGATGCGCGCTGCGACAGAGAATGACCGGGCTCTGTATGAGACATACCTGCTCTACCAGGAATCTATGAAACTGCGCGACGCAGGCAAGTACGATGAAGCGCTCCCGTTATTTGAGCGTGTAATCGAGACTCGGAAAAGGATATTGGGGCCGGATGCCCCCGATCTTGCCGTCGCGATCCATGATCTGGCCGTTTTGTACCTTTACAAGGGCGATTACCCGAGGGTTGAGCCGCTGTCTAACCGCGCGCTGGCGATTCAGGAGAAAGCGCTGGGGCGGAATCACCCTCAGGTCGCCACCACTCTCAACCTGTTGACGGTCCTCTACTTCAACAAAGGAGACTATGAGAAGGCTGAACCGCTGGCGAACCGCGCGCTGGCCATCAAGGAGAAAGCGCTGGGACCGGAACACTCTACTCTCGCTTATTATTTCCGTAACCTCGCGCGCATCTATGACGGGAAAGGCGATTATGATAAAGCGAAGCCACTCTACATACGCGCGCTGGCGATCAGGGAGAAAACACTGGGGCGAGAACATCAATTGGTCGCTCAGTCTCTCAACGACCTCGCCAATCTCTACTACAACAAGGGCGGCTATACGAACGCGGAATCGCTGCATCGACGCGCTTTGACCATCCGGGAGAAATGGCTGGGGCCGAAACACCAGTATGTCGCCGAATCTCTCGGCAATCTCGCCAACATCTACCGCGACAGAAAAGATTATGCGCGGGCGGAGCCGCTCTATCTGCGCGCGCTGGCGATCCAGGAGAAGACATTGGGGCCGCAAAACCCCCGTATCGCTCGCGCTCTCACTAACCTTGCCATGTTCTACGCGGCGAAAGGCGATACGCGTGAGGCCATTGCGGCTCAGTCCCGCGCCAACGCCATCACCGAATACAACCTGTCCCTCAATCTCGACACCGGCTCCGAGCGCCAAAAACTGGCTCTTCTTTCCCTCTTAACAAGACAGACCGATTTCACGCTCTCGCTCCACAGCCAGGCCGCCCCCGATGACCCAGAGGCGCTCGACCTTGCTTTCACTACCCTGCTGCGCCGCAAAGCGCGCGTACTGGATGCGATGATAGACACGATCGCGACCTTGCGCCGTCATGCTACGCCACAAGATCAAGCGCTCCTCGATCAACTCACTGATGCCCGCTCGCAGTTAGCCGAGCTCGCCTTGAAGGGGTTGGGCGCAACCGTACCCGAGACATCCTCGGCGCGACTCAAGCATTTCGAAGAAAATGTTGAGAAACTGGAAGCGGAACTGAGCAGACGCAGCGCTGAGGTTCGGGCGCAAGCGCAACCGGTCACGCTTGCCGCCGTCCAGGCGGCGCTCCCCGCAGACACTATCCTGGTCGAGTTTGCGGTCTACACGCCAGGGGGACCACGGACTGAGAAGATCGGGGCGCCGCGCTACATTGCCTATGCGCTTTCGGCGCAAGGGCAGCCGAAGTGGGTAGACCTTGGGGCCACAGCGCCCATTGATCGGGCAGCGAACGCCTGGCTCAGAGCGCTGCGTAACCGGCGGATAGACGTCAAGCAACTGGGACGCGCCGTCGATGAGAAAGTTATGCGTCCTGTGCGCTTACTCCTGGTCGAGAGGCTGGGCGGAACGCGCCGCGTCCTGATTGCGCCCGATGGATTGCTAAACCTCATTCCTTTTGCCGCCCTGGTGGATGAACAGAATCAGTATCTGGTCGAGCGCTTCGCCATCAGCTACCTGACCAGCGGTCGTGACCTGCTGCGATTGCAAACATCAGAACCGAGCAAGAGCCCCCCGTTGGTGGTGGCCAACCCTGCATTCGGCAGGGCTTCGACCCGCGCCATGCGGGCGGATCGGAACTCTGGAAAGGGGAGGGCCGCCAATCAAGCGAGGGCGCGTATCGATGCCGCCAGAATCTTTTTCCGGCCGCTGCCGGGAGCTGAGGACGAAGCGCTGGCGATCAAAACCGTGCTGCCTGAAGCATCGACGCTATTGAGAGAACAGGCTACCGAAGCGGCGATCAAACAGGTCAGGGCGCCGCGCATTTTGCATATCGCGACACACGGCTTCTTTCTCGGTGATCAGGGTTCTCTACAGAGAGTGATTCAGAACCCTATTAATAATAACTGGCAGAGCGACTTTGACCTGCAGCTCGGCATGTGGTCCGCGCAGATCGAAAATCCCCTGTTGCGTTCAGGCCTTGCGCTGGCAGGAGCCGATCAGGGCAAGAGCGGAGATAACGATGGCGTATTAACCGCATACGAGGCAGCGGGATTGGATCTGTCGGGAACAAAACTGGTGGTGCTCTCGGCGTGCGATACAGGTGTGGGAGAGGTCAAGTACGGTGAGGGAGTGCAGGGGTTACGGCGCGCACTGGTCTTGGCCGGGTCGGAGAGCCAGGTGATTAGCCTCTGGCCGGTGTCAGATGTAGGGGCAAAGGAATTCATGATTGATTATTACCTGGCGCTCGGACAAGGAGAAGGAAGAAGTGAAGGATTGAGGCAAGTGCAATTGCGAATGCTGCGGAGCAAGTACCGGCGGCATCCGTTCTACTGGGCAGCCTTCATTCAGTCGGGGGAATGGGCGAACATGGAAGGCCAACGCTAAATGACGATACTGCTGATGCCTGACGCTTTAAAATCAATCATTTTTTGGCGCGCTGCTCAATCTTCGCCCAAGCATCCCGCAATCCGATTGTCCGGTTGAAGACTGGCTTCCCAGCCGTTGAATCGGGATCAACGCTAAAGTAGCCCATCCGTTCGAACTGATACCGCGCGCCTGGCGTCGCGTCGCGCAGGCTCGGCTCGACCTTGCAGCCGGTCAAGGCTTCCAGCGAGTTCGGATTCAGATTGACGGTGAAGTCCTGCCCCTCGTCAACATCATCGGGATTCTCTTTAGTGAAAAGGGTTTCGTAGAGGCGAACCTCTGCGTCCACGGCGTGCGCCGCCGAGACCCAGTGGATAGTGGATTTGACTTTGCGGCCGTCGGGCGTATTGCCGCCTCGGGTTTCCGGGTCGTATGTGCAATGCAGCTCGACGACATTGCCGTCGGCGTCTTTCACCACACTCCGGCAAGTGATGAGATACCCGTAGCGCAGACGGACCTCGCGGCCCGGCGCAAGGCGGTAGTACTGCTTCGGCGGATCTTCCCGGAAATCCTCCTGTTCGATGTAAAGAACTTTCGAGAACGGGACCTTGCGGGTTCCGGCGCTCGCGTCTTCGGGATTGTTGACAGCGTCCATCTCTTCGACCAGATCATCAGGATAGTTATCAATGACGACTCGCAGGGGCCGCAGCACCGCCATAACGCGCGCCGCATGTTTGTTCAAATCTTCGCGCAGGAAGTATTCGAGGTGCGACAGTTGCGTAATGCCGTTCGTCCTGGAAACCCCGACGTTCGCGCAGAAGTTGCGGATGGCCTCCGGCGTATAGCCGCGTCGCCGCATCCCCGAGAGTGTGGGCATGCGCGGGTCGTCCCAGCCTTTTACGCGGCCTTCCTGCACAAGCCTCAGCAGCTTGCGCTTGCTCATAACCGTATAGGTGATGCTGAGCCGGTCGAATTCATACTGCCGCGAAGGGAAAATGCCGAGTTGCTCAATAAACCAGTTATACAAAGGCCGATGATCGTCGAATTCGAGCGTGCAGATCGAGTGTGTAACCTTCTCGATCGAATCCGACTGCCCGTGCGCGTAGTCGTACATCGGGTAGATACGCCACTGATTGCCCGTCCGGTGGTGCTCCATATGCAAAATGCGATACAACACCGGGTCGCGCATGTTCAGGTTTGGCGAGGCCATGTCGATCTTCGCGCGCAGCGTACGCGATCCGTCGGGAAATTCCCCGTTCTTCATGCGCTCGAACAGATCGAGATTCTCTTCGACCGAGCGATTTCGATAAGGGCTGTCCTTGCCCGGCTCGGTGAGCGTGCCCCTGTACTCGCGAACCTCATCGGCGCTGAGGTCGCAGACGTAAGCCTTGCCGGCTTTGATCAATTGGACGGCCCATTCATATAGCTTCTGGAAATAGTCCGAAGCGTAAAACAACCCGTCCCAATTGAAACCCAGCCACTGGACGTCTTCCATAATCGATTCGACGTATTCGGTTTCTTCCTTGGATGGATTGGTGTCGTCGAAGCGAAGGTTGCATTGGCCGCCGAATTCAGCGGCCAATCCGAAGTCCAGGCAGATTGCTTTCGCGTGGCCGATGTGCAGGTATCCGTTAGGCTCAGGAGGAAAGCGCGTCTGCACCCGCCCTCCATGCTTGCCCGCCTTAATGTCCTGGATAATGATGTCACGAATAAAATTAGACCGGCCACCAGATTCGGTTGAAGATTCAGTTGAGGATTCGGCCGGGGATTCAACCGGGGCCGCGCCGGCATTAGATTCCAACAAATTCATTTGTCTCTACGATCTCCCATACGAACACATTTGAAGCAGAATGGCCCATTGGCCACATTCAGACGTGAATTATAAATCAGAATCGGCGAGATCGGTACCACAGCGATACCACTATTGTTCCGATGAATTCGGAGCGCTATATTTGCCCGCCTTTAGCGGAACGACCGCAATGTATCAATATGCCCTTCCTTTGCGATCTTTGCGCCTTTGCGCCTTTGCGAGAAACTGCCCGTAAAATTTCCGCATGAGCTAAATTTCCTTGTTTCTCGCAAAGGCGCAAAGGCGCAAAGATCGCAAAGGAAATCCGAACCGCAGGTAGTTCTTTCGGACGTGGATAATGACTGAAAATGAAATCGCTAAACACATCGTTGATGCAGCCTTGAAAGTTCACATGCGTTTTGGCCCTGGATTGCTCGAATCGGTTTATGAAGCGGTACTGGCGGCTGAACTGGAAAGACGCGGACTTCGCGTCAAACGCCAGCAACCCATCCCTGTCATTTACGAAGATGTGCGACTTGATATTGGCTTTCGGGCAGATCTGATCGTGGAAGATAAGGTGATCATCGAGATCAAGTCTATAGAAGCTATTGCCCCGGTTCACTACAAACAGGTTTTGACCTATCTGAAAGTTGCCGATAAGCGATTGGGATTGCTGATCAACTTCAATGTCGAGTTGATCAAGGACGGGATAAAACGGGTGGTCAACGGGTTAAAGGGCGAAGGAAATCAGGTTTAGAGATATCCGACGTCTTTGCGATCTTCGCGCCTTTGCGCCTTTGCGAGAAACCCGTCTTTCGCAGCCTGATTTCTCGCAAAGGCGCAAAGGCCGCAGAGGAGAACAAAAAATCAAACAGCGCGCACTCTTCTTCCCGCTATCGCCCTGTAAGCCCACAGCAGCAGCACTGCGCCGAGGATGGAGGTGATCCATCCGGATGTATAACCCGGCCCACCCCACAGCACGCGCCCGATGAGCGTTCCGATCAACGCGCCGACCATTCCGATGATCGCGGTCACGGCCATCCCCCCTGGATCGCGCCCCGGCATCAACAGTTTCGCAATAATGCCGACCACCAGCCCGAAAAGTATCTGACCTATTAGACTCAGCATAAACTCTCCTCCTCTTTGGAAGACGCGAGACAGACTTTAGACTGTCCACATCATCAATCTGTTCCTCTTACGAACAACATTTGTACAACAGCAGTACGCCGCCGCCCCAATTCGCCGGAGAGATTCCGCCCGGCTCACGGCGGTTGATCACTGCAATCCCCACACCACCGGAGCCGCGCGGCGACGCGAGTGTGATTGACGCTTTATGAATTGACGCTTGCAATGGGCCGAGGGTATGCTAAGCCCGATCCGGCAAAGGTTTGCATTTCCCTCCGACCCCGCAATTCACACCGCGAACGCAGCGGAAGTAGATTAGCAATCGCGATTCCACCCGGCGCCCCGAACGCCCGGTGGAGAGATTGAAGAACAACAAGTAGGTTCCCAAGGAGGTTCCATGATCCCTCGGAGCTTTGAATATTTTGCGCCCCGCACACTGGAAGAGGCAATCTCTCTACTCGGCGAGTTGGGCCAGGAGGCCAAGATACTGTCTGGCGGGCAGAGTCTGATACCGATGATGAAGTTAAGGCTGGCGACGCCGCCTTACATCATCGACATCAACCGCCTCCCTGATCTCAACTACATTTCCGAACTCAACGGCTTTTTGAGGATCGGCGCGCTGGCAAGGGAAAGCGACTTCGAGGTCTCGCCGACAATCAAGTCCCGTTACCCGATCCTCATGGACACCACGGTGGTCATCGCCGATCCGCTGGTGCGAAACCAGGCCACCGCCTGCGGGAATCTTGCTCACGGCGACCCTGCGAACGACCACCCCGCTACGATGCTGGCGCTCGGAGCCTCGATTATTGCGGTTGGCCCGAGCGGTGAGCGTGAAATCCCCATCGAGAGCTTTTTCACCAGCCTCTTCACGACTGCCCTTAAGCCTGACGAAATACTCAAGGAGATCAAGGTTCCGATTCCGACGCCCATGAGCGGGGGCGCATATCTAAAGATCAAGAGGAAGGTCGGCGACTATGCGACGGCGGGCGTCGCCGTTCAGATAACCCTGAACGGCGCGGGCGTCTGCCATCGCGCGGGGATCGGACTGACGAACGTCGGGTTCACTCCTTTAAAAGCGAAGGAGACCGAAGCCTTTTTGATCGGCCATACGCTCGACGAAGCTACAATCAAACGGGCGGCCGAGATTGCGGCCGGAGAGGCTCAGCCCATTGACGACATCAGGGGGTCAGCCGAATACAAACGAGATCTCGTCCGCGTGCTCACCGCGCGGGCGCTTTACCTCGCGCTCAATCGCGCAAAAGGAGGGGCGTAGTCGATGGCGAAAATCGCGATAAAAGTGAAAGTCAACGGCGTCGAGCGCGCCGCCGAAGTAGAGTCCAGGCTTCTTCTGGTTCATTTCCTCCGTGAGAACCTGCGGCTCACCGGCACGCACGTCGGTTGCGACACTAGCCACTGCGGCGCCTGCACGGTCGTGTTGGACGGCAGGGCCATCAAGTCCTGTTCAGTATTCGCCGTTCAGGCCGACGGACGCGAGATACTGACGGTCGAGGGTCTGGAACAGGACGGCAAGCTGCACGCAATTCAGGAAGGGTTCTTTCAAGAACACGGATTGCAGTGCGGCTTCTGCACCTCCGGCATGCTGATGACGGGATACGCGTTCCTCGAAAGCAATTCCAACCCGACCGAGGACGAGATTCGACACGCCATTTCAGGCAACCTGTGCCGATGCACCGGTTACGTCAACATAGTCAAGGCGTATCAATACGCCGCGGCGAAACTGCGCGAAGGAGGAGAGCAATGACGACGCCAAGAACGCCCGCCGAAATCGGCGGCATGGGCCATTCGGTCAAGAGAAAGGAAGACCCGCGGTTCCTACGCGGCCAGGGGCAATACGTTGACGACATAGTGTTGCCAGACATGCTCTACCTGGACATCGTCCGCAGCCCTTACGCCCACGCCAAAATCAGGAACATAGACACGTCAAAAGCGCTCGCCATTCCCGGCGTGGCCGCGGTCATCACCGGCAAGGATCTCGCCGCGTACAACCTCCACTGGATGCCGACGCTGATGTCGGACACGCAGATGGTCCTCCCCGTGGAAAAAGTGATGTACCAGGCCCAGGAGGTCGCCGCAGTTCTGGCGACGGAACGATACATCGCGGCCGACGGGGCCGACGCCGTCGAAATTGACTACGACCCGCTGCCGGTTGTTGTCGATCCCAAGAAAGCGCTGCTCCCAGACGCCCCTGTACTTCGCACCGACAAACCGGACAGAAAAGATAACCACATCTGGCACTGGGAATGGGGAGATCGCGCGGCGACCGACCAGGCGTTCAACGACGCCGAGGTCACCGTCAAACAAGACATTTACATCCCGAGGATTCACGTTTCCTCGATCGAAACCTGCGGCTGCGTCGCCCATTTCGACAAAGTCAGAGGGAAACTGACCGTCTGGATGACCACGCAGGCGCCGCACGCCATCCGCACTGTTTTCGCCCTGGTCGCGGGACACGTCGGATTGGCCGAGCATAAAATTCAGATCATCGCTCCCGACATCGGCGGCGGATTCGGCGGCAAGGTGCCGGTCTACCCCGGCTACGTAATCGCCGTCGCGGCGTCGGTGCTGACTGGCAAGCCGGTCAAGTGGATCGAAGACCGCATGGAGAATATTCAGGCCGATTCTTTCGCTCGCGATTATCACATGACGGCGGAGCTGGCAGGCAAGAAAGACGGGCAATTGACGGCTCTCCGCATCAAGACCATCGCCGATCATGGCTACACCGACGCCGCCGCGAACCCATCGAAGTTCCCCGCCGGCCTCTTTCACATCTGCACCGGGTCATACGATCTCAAAGCCGCGCACGTCGAGGTCGACGGGGTTTATACCAACAAACCTCCGGGGGGCATCGCATATCGCTGCTCGTTCCGCGTCACTGAGGCCGTTCACGCGATCGAGCGCATGGCCGACCTCATGGCCCACGAGATCGGGATGGACGCGGCCGAGTTCCGAATGAAAAACTTCATCAAGCCGGAACAGTTCCCATATAAGTCCGCGCTAGGCTGGGAGTACGACAGCGGCGACTATGCCGCGGCCCTGCGCAAGGCGATGGAGAACATAGGCTATGCGGAACTAAAAAAGGAGCAGGCCGAAAAGCGCAAGCGCGGAGAGTTAATGGGAATCGGCATCAGCAGCTTCACCGAGATCGTCGGAGCGGGCCCGTCGAAGCACTTCGACATCCTTGGATTGAAGATGTTCGATAGCGCAGAGATTCGCATCCACCCGACCGGCAAAGCCATCGCGCGATTCGGCACCAAGTCTCAGGGCCAGGGGCACGAAACGACTTACGCGCAGATCGTCGCCGAAGAACTCGGAATCCCGGTTGATGACGTAGCGGTTGAAGAAGGCGACACCGACACCGCGCCATACGGGCTCGGCACCTACGCCAGCCGGAGCACCCCGACGGCGGGCGCGGCGGGGGCCATTGCGGCCCGCAAGATCAAAGACAAAGCGAAGAAGATCGCCGCTTACCTGCTCGAAGCCCACGAAGACGACCTCGAGTGGGAGCCGGGCAAGTTCTTCGTCAAAGGCTCGCCCGATCGCGCAAAGACGATTCAGGAGATCGCCCTGGCGGCGTACACCAACCATCCACCCGGAATGGAAGCCGGACTCGAAGCGGTCAA
>DATCXQ010000691.1:0-9623 GCA_036565725.1 Blastocatellia bacterium | reverse complement strand
TGTCACAACGTAGCCGTTGAACGGGTCTCCGTATGAGCGGCCCGCCAGTTCCGGGCTGGCGACGTACATGGTCGGCCCCAACAGTTCGCCTTTGGCCACTTGCGCGCGCATCTTCAAGTGTTCGGGCGTTCCGATCATCAGTCGGATGGTCGTCACTCCGTTGGCGAGCATGATCTTTAGTTCGTCGCCGGCCAGGTTGTCGGGGAACTTGCCGTCCGAGAACAGGTGCGTGTGCATATCGAACAAGCCGGGTATCAGAAATTTGCCGCGCCCATCCACGCGCGCTGCCCCCGCCGGGATTTTTACTCTGTTTGCCGGCCCAAGCTCTGCGATGCGCCCGTCGCGCACGACTACAGTCTGGTCTTTCAACACACGCTCCCGATCCATCGGGACCACGTTGACGTTGACGAAGGCCGTGACTTGTTTCCCGGCTTCCTGAGCGATCGCAGGCGCTATCAAGGCCGCGACTAGAAGGGACATCAATCCATTTCTGCTTTTCATTTTTGAATACCTCTACTTTCCGCGCGGAATTTTTTTCGCCGCGTACATTCCCAGAAACAGGTGTTCAGCTTTGCCGTCCGCGCCTAGCGTGAAGACCAACTCGCCTCCCTGGCCATAGGTGAACGTGGTCGGGCCGACTCTCTTCAATTCTGATTCCGCGCCTTCATGCTTGAGCCAGAGTTTACCTTCTTTGACTAAGAGGTCCCACGTCTGCGGCGCGTGCGAATATCTGCCGACGTATCCGGCCATTTCGGCTTCGCTCAGCGGCGGCGCCGAATTCGTTTCTTCCCGCTCAGGCGGTTTGAGCGGCGTCAGCAACTCCATCGCCTTGTCCCTCACCCGCGGGAGCGTTTCGCCGCTCCGGTTCGTCAACACGATCACCGCGAATTTGTGTTCGGGAACGAGCTGAATCGTCGAGCCGTAGCCCGTGCTCGCGCCGCCGTGCTGCGTCACTCGAACGCCGCGATAGTTGTATGACATCAGCCCGTAGCCGTAATTGACGTCGGTCGTCCCCGGCAGTGTGACGTGTGGCGCGGGCAGTTTGGCGACGGCCATCGGCGCAAGCGCCTGCTTGCCTTCCAGCCTGCCTTCGTTCATCAACGCGATCACGAAGCGCGCGAGGTCTCCGACGTTGGAATAGACCGAGCCGCCGGGCCACATCGCCGTGTTGTTGAAAGCCGGCCGAATGACGATCGCCATATCGTTCTCGATCCGATGACCTGTTGTGAGCGGGTAGGTCATCGCCACGGACGGGCGTAGCGTGGATCGGCTCATTCCGAGCGGTTTGAACAACAACTCGTCCATCGCGTCGGCGTAAGGTTTCGCGCCGGCTTCCTCGACAACGAGACCGGCGAGCCAGTAACCGGGGCTGGAGTACGAATAGATTTTCCCCGGCTCGGTGAAGAATACGTCTTCTTTCCAGGAGCGCGCCTGATTGCCCAGCGCCGCATCGTCGTTGGAAGTAAGGGTCGCGGCAAAGTCGCGCAGTCCCGCCGAATGGCTCAGCAGCTGATGAGCCGTAACTTGCGCCAATCGCGGATTCAGCCCCTTCACGTAATCGCCAATCGGCGCATCGAGCTTTAGTTTCCCCGCGGCGGCCAATGTGACGAGGGCGACGGCCGTCAGCATTTTGGTCGTGGAGCCGAGCCTGAAGAGCATGTCGGGAGTGACTGGCGCGCCTGTCTCGACGCTGGCGACGCCGTAGCCCTTGGCGTAAATCACCTGGCCGTCTTTAATCACGGCGACGGCGGCGCCGGGCGTGTGTCGTTGTTTCAATTCCTCCACCGCCACTTTGTCCAGCTCGGTAAAGTCAATCTGTTTCTGCTGAGCAAAGGCTGGAGAGTTCGAGCATAAGATGGTGAGCGACAGAATCACGCACAGGATTTTGTCGCAAGGTGGTCGAGTGTTCACTTTCATAATTCACGGTTCGATCACTCCATTGGGGATTTTCAAATTCGATTCCCATGCCGCGGAGCGGCAATTGGTGGGGCAAAATCAATTCCCATGCCGCGGAGCGGCTGCAACCACGCAATCCAACGTAGGGGCAGACCTACGTGTCTGCCCCGGTCCAAGGGAGCGCACAAGCCGGGGCAGACACGTAGGTCTGCCCCTACGTTGTTGCGCTATTTATTCAAAGACCATATACGCCGGGCTAAGATCAAATGCCGCTCCGCGGCAGGAAGACCATCTACTTGAATTGATAGCTCCGACTCTCTTTCGTCCGGCCGTTGGTCACGGTGAAAACACGCTTCGCCGCATCAACCGACACCATAATCATATGGCCTTCATCAGGTTGTTCATCCAGGTTGGCGATGAATTCATCGGGCGCGTTCTGCTCAGGCGTGGTCTGGACGTTGCGGTGGAGCTGGTAGAGCGCTTTGAACGAAGGCGTCTCGCGAAGCCATTTGACCGTGTCGGGATGGCCGCCTTTGCGCGGTCCGTTGATCATCACCGCGACTGTCGGGCGCAGGCTGCGCAGCAGCGCGGGATCGTTATTGATATTCCCGCCGTGGTGAGTCACTTGATAAAGATCGACCTCGCCGATCTGGTCGGCCGGGCAGACGAGGCGCTTCGAGACGTTCCAGCTCAGGTCGGCCAGATTGAGGAATTCAAAATCGCCGAGCTTTAACAACAGCGCGACGCTGCGCGCGTTGTCGGACGGGTCTTCGTTCGGCGCGTCCGGAGTACACGCCGGATTGGCGCTCGCGCCGGCGCCGCTGATCACCGCGGCGTGGGACGCCACGCACAAGAGCTTGATGGGCGGCGCGCCGGGCGCTGTTTTCAACGGGATCGTGTCGCCCGGTTTCAGGGTTATCGTTTGGTCTTTCGCCGCCGCTTGATAAGCGCCATACCTTTCGGCGAACTGCGGGTCGTCAGTCAATGAATTCATCTTGCCGTGATCGTAGAAACGTTTGATTGGGACGAGCCCGGCGAGCTCGGCGACGCCGCCGTAATGATCCATGTGGTAATGAGTCACGACCAGATGATCTATGGCTGTAATTCCGGCCTGTCGCATCGCCTGCCGGATGCGTTTCGCGTCGCGCCCGTCAAACCTGTCCCAGCCCGCGTCTATCAGCACGGATTCGCCGGCGGGCGTGACGATGAGCGTGGCCGCGCCGCCTTCGACGTCAATGAAGTGGAAATCCAACGCGCGCCGGGCCGCTTTTGTTTGTGGCGCGACGAAATCGCCCCACGCCTGGCGATAAACGCATTCGGTCGCGGACAGGAACAGCGCGAATGCAAGAATAGTTTTGATCAATTTTTCTCTCCGTTTGCAATGCAATAAAGATGCTTCGCGGTGCGGATGAAAATGGCGCCACTGGCGATTGCGGGAGAGGCGTAGATCGGCTCGTCGAGCGAGTTGGTTCTGACCGCCTCATGCTTCGGCCCCGCTTTGATCACAAAGACGTCGCCGTCCTCGCTGCTCAGCAGCAAGTTGTCTTCGTACGCCACCGGGGAAGCCGAGAACGTGGTGGGTTTTGGCACGCGGCCGCCTTCGTATTTGACTTCGCCCGTCCTGACGTCCACGCAGGTCAGGATGCCGCGATCGGTCATCAGGTAGGCGTGATCGCCGTAGAGAATGGACGACGGCGTATAGCCTGTGCCCTTGTCGCGCTGCCAGACGACCTGCGGCGTGTCGGTGACGTCACCGCTGCCGCCGAGCCGGATGGCGACGGCGCGTTTGATCGGGTGCGCGGCCGAGGCGATGACGACGCCGTGGCCGGCCAGCGGCGTGGCCACCGTCCACCCTCCGGTTCCCTTGCACCGCCACAGTTCCTTGCCTGTGGCCGGATCGTATGCGGCGATGTACTGGGCGCCGCTTGCAATCAGTTCCACGTGATCAGGCGCGCGCGCGATTACCGGCGTCGTCCAACTCACTTCCACCTGTCGCGGCGCGCGCCAAATCTCTTTTCCGTTTCGCTTGTCCAGCGCGACGATGAACGATTTTTCGCCGTTGTCCTCATCGCACTGCAGGATCACCAGATTTTCGTAGAGCACGGGCGAGGTTCCATTCCCCATGCCTTGCGTGGCGATGGGGCCGAGCGACTTCTTCCAGACGAGTTTGCCGCCGAAGTCGTAGCAGTAGAGGCCTTCGGAGCCGAACCATACGTAGACGTGGCGTCCATCCGTCGCCGGCGTGCCGTCGGCGTAAGTGGCCTTGCGATGGCGGTCGTCGTAAACGCGCCCGGAGTACGCCGTACGCTCCCACAAGAGTTTTCCGCCACGGCGGTCGAAACAGAGGACTTTCAGCGCGTGCCGACGGTTGGCCCCGACGCTGTCCGGGTGGACATACTCGCCGTCGCCTAGCTTATGTTTGGGCGGCTTCGCGCCGGGGATTATCTCCCCCTCGATGGCTGTCGTCAGGAAAATCCTGTCGCCCCAGACAATGGGCGAAGAATGTCCCCGCCCTTCAATCGGCGTCTTCCACTTCACGTTTATTGTCGCGCTCCATTCGGTGGGCAATCCCTTTTCCGTTGAAACGCCCTGGCCGTCAGGGCCGCGCCATTGCGCCCAGTTCGCGACGCTTTTGGCGGGCCTGGCCTTCAGCGGCCGGGTCGTTGCGGTTGAAAGCAATTCCGCCGCGCTGAAGAAACTCGTCAGCGACAAAGCGAGCATGACAAAAGATCTCTTCATATTCCTTACTGCCATAATTTTCCGGTAAACCAGGAGACCTGGATCGGTTTTCAAATGCTGTACGGATCACCGCCGCGAGCGGTAGCGAGCGTGGCTTAGAGCTGATTTCGATTGTGTGTACGGGGTTAACCTATCTTTGCCGTACACCGAGTTGAATCTGATCTAAGCCACGCTCGCTACCGCTCGCGGTACTGATCCAGCGAAGTTGAATCTGATCTAAGCCACGCTCGCGGTACTGATCCAGCGAACCTTCCCGTACACGCAATCGCAAACTGATCAATTTCGCGCAAAAAAGCAGAAAATTGGATGGATTTTCCAATCTTGTTTCTCTCTCTACCAAACTCCGTTATTTGTCAGCTCGATAGAAGGTTGAAGGAAGGCGCGCCGCGGCCCGCCTCATGCGATATGTGCTATAGTCGGCCCGAAATGTCTTCAGGGTGAGTTGATTTGTGGCTCATTTTTTTCTCACAGCGTTTCCTGGCGACAATGGCAAACCCAAACGACAATCTTTATGAGTTCGATCATTTCCGTCTCGACCTCTCCGAGAAGATGTTGACGAGGGACGGCGCCACAGTCCCCCTTACTCCCAAGGCTTTTGACACCCTCGCGCTGCTCGTTGAAAAGTGTGGGCGCCTGGTGGAGAAGGACGAGTTAATGAATCATCTCTGGCCGGACACATCCGTTGAAGAAAACAGCCTCTCGCAAAACATCTATCTGGTCAGAAAAGCGCTGGGCGAAGAATCTCGGGGACCTCGCTACATCGAAACGGTCCCACGGCGCGGCTATCGTTTCGCCGCTCCCGTCAGAAAGTTCTCCGGCGGAGACACGACGGCTGACGCAGGCTCCGGCGCAAACGCCCTCGTCGGGGGAGGCGGATCGCTGGCGGGGAGGTTGACACGGGCTGGCGCCTTGACCCCACTTATTCGTCGTTTTTCCAGAACGTCGCTTCTCGCCCTGGCGCCGGTTCTCACGTTACTAGCCATTTGGCTAATCTGGAGCGCGCCTCGACGAAGCGCGGATGAGCGGAAATATTTGACATGGCGCTCGACGGAAAATCCCGAAGCGTATCAGGCTTACGCGCGCGGCCTCTTCTTCTGGAACAAGAGGACGGAAGACGGCCTCGGCCGCAGCATCGGGTATTTCAATGAGGCTATTGTGAGAGACCCGCGTTACGCGCTGGCCTGGGCCGGATTGGCCGACGCCTATGCCGTGACCGCGTATCTGGGCTACAAATTCATGCAGTCCGATGACGCTTACCGGAAGGCGGAGGAAGCGGCGACGAGGGCGCTGGAGATAGATCAGACGATGGCCGAGGCGCATACGGCGATGTCGGTCGTCAGAGCTTACCGCGACAGCGATTTGCCCGGGGCGGAAAAGGAGATCAAAAAAGCCCTCGCGCTGAAAGAGGACAGCGCGACGGCGCATCAGAGATACTCGATTTACCTGCGCGATCAGGGACGCTTGAGCGAAGCGCTAATCGAAATTCGGCGCGCCCATGAACTTGACCCGCTCTCGCTGACAATCTGCAGCAATCTGGCCTACATTCATTACCTCCGGCGCGAGTACGACCAGGCGGCGAATTGCGCTCAGAAAGCGCTCGAAACCGAGCCGGACTATTTTCAATCGCTCATCGCTCTCGGCCCGACCTTGCAGCAACAACGGAAATATCAGGAGGCCATCGCGCTCCTGGAGAGAGTCAGGGAGCAACAGAAGGGTAAGGCCGCCGTCTATTACAACGCCCTCGAAGCGCTGGGCCACGCCTACGCCGTCGCCGGACGACGCGCCGCCGCCGAGCGGATCATCGCCGAGTTGAAAGCCTTCCCGGAAGACAAGGACGAGACCATCTATCGCCAGGCTTTAATCCGCGCCGGGCTGGGGGAACTCGATAAAGCCTTCGCCTTGCTCGAAGCCAACTCCGGCGGTTGGACCTTGCCGCCCGTCGGTCTCCTGCTCGATCCGAGGTTTGACAATCTTCGCGCGGACCCGAGGTACGAAACTTTGATGAGGAAAAAGTTTGGTCAATTGGCCCTCGGTACGGGGCGGTAGTGGAAATCCTGCGGTTTTTCTTTTTCGGTTCCGTCCCCTTCGACGCGCGCGGTCAGCGCGTCGTCTGCGGTTTTGCGATAAATGATGCGTTTGCATGAAGACTGTTAGCCACCGCAGCGCACAGAGGGCACAGAGGGACAATGACTTCTCTGTGTTCTGCGGTGACCTCTGTGGCTATTCATCCATGGATTCAGCTCATTCATGTCGGAGTGACACCACAGGCTCCACTTTCGCCGCCCGCCGCGCTGGAATGTAGCAGGCGAGCAAAGAGACGAGCGTCAGCGCGCCAATGACCAGCGCAAAAGTCAATGGGTCGCGCGCGCTCACCTCGTAGAGCAAACTGTCAAGCCAGCGCGTCAGGGCCAGCGCGGCGACTGTCCCCGATCCGACACCGATGAGCGTCAATGAAAGCCCTTGCCGCAAAACCAGCTTAAGAATGTCCGCGCCCCGCGCGCCCAACGCCATCCGCACGCCAATCTCGCGTGTCCGCTGACTGACCGAGTACGACACCACGCCGTAAACGCCGAGCGCCGCCAGCAGCAAGGCGACCCCCGCGAATATGCCGGTCAGCCACGCCGGCGCCCGGCGCATAAAAGCTGCGGGCGTCTGCGCGATCAGCGTTTCCATCGTCTGCACGTTGAAAATCGCCACGTCCGGTTCCAGCGCGCGGCATTCGTTGCGCGCCGCATTGGCGACCGCCGCCGCGTCCGCCTTCGCGCGCAATACCAGGTTCGTGGCGATTGAGGCGTTTTGCGTGAAAGGGTAATACAGCACGGGCCGCACGGCTTGATCCAGCCCCGTGGTCTTCACGTCCCCGACGACGCCGACGATCTCGACCGATTGATTCGGAAAGGAGGGAAACAGCAATCGGCGCCCCACTGCGCTGCGCCCGCCGAACAGTTTCTCCGCCAGCGATTGGTTGATGATGGCGACCCGTGTGGCGTCGGCCTTATCGCTCTCGGCAAAGTTCCGGCCTTGCGCGAGCGGGATGCCGAGCGCCTGGAAGTAATTGGCGCTGGCCACGCGGATGTTGGCTTCGGTCTCCTGGCCGGGAGGCGGCGCGGGTTCGCCTTCGATGATGAAGCGCGTAGTGTTGCCGGGTTGCAACGGCAATTGACTCACAGCGCCCGCGCCCGTGACGCCGGGCAAGGCGGCGAGGCGTTCCTGCGCTTGTTGATAATAAGCGACCATGCGGTTCGGATCGGTGTATTTGCCCGCGGGCAACACGACGGTCATGGTCAATACGTTGGTCGGATCAAAACCGAGATTAACCTGCATCAGCCGAAGCAGGCTTTTCATCATTAAGCCCGCGCCGACCAACAAAACCACGGCCAGCGCGATTTCAGAGCCAACCAGCGCGCTGCGCAAACGCTGCCCCGCCACGCCGCCCGAGGCGCGTCCGCCATCTTTCAATGCCACCTGTAAATCTAGACGCGAGGCTTGCAGCGCGGGCGCAAGGCCGAAGACCAGCCCCGTCAGCAACGCGAGCGCCAGCGCAAACAGCAGTATGCCCGGATCGAGCCGCAGCGTTTCAAAAAACGGCATGGCCGCGAGTTGGTTTTGCGGCAAGGCCGCCATCAGCGCGTCCAGCCCTAACCCCGCGACGAGCAAACCTCCCAGCCCGCCCAGCGATGACAAGAGCGTCGCCTCGGTCAGCAACTGCCGGATGATGCGCACGCGCGTCGCGCCCAGCGCCGCGCGCAACGCAATCTCTTTCTGCCGCGCGAGCGAACGCGCCAGCAACAGGCTGGCGACGTTGGCGCAGACCATCAGCAAGACAAAGCCGACCGCCGCCAGCAACGCCAGCAGCGCGGGTTTGACCGAGCCGGTAACTTGCTCTTGCAACGGCGTCAGCAACAGGAGCGTGCCGGCGTGCGACTCCTTGTGTTCCTCGGCGATACGCTGTGTGATGGCGCTGGTTTCCGCATTCGCCTGTTCCAGACTGACGCCGGGGCGTAAGCGCCCGATCAGATTCGTGCCGTGCATAAAGCGGCGCGAGAGTTGGTTCGGCGTCGGTTGATAGGGCAGCCACAAATCCGCCTGGCGCAGCGCGAACTGAAAGCTCGGCGGCAACACGCCGACGACCGTGTACTGGTTGTTGCTGACCGTCAGCGTCTGTCCTATGACGCCCGGATCGCCGCCGAACACCCGCCGCCACATGCCGTAGGTCAAGACCGTCACGCGCTCGGCGCCCGGCTTGTCCTCGCCCTCGCGGAACGTGCGGCCCAACAAGGGTTCGACGCCCAGCACGGAGAAGAAATTCGCAGAAGCCGCGGGCGCAAAGATGCGCTGCGGTTCGCCGCGCCCGGTCAAAATCCCGCCGCCGCCGGTATAAGCTCCCAGCCCCTCGAAGGCCTGACTTCGTTGATAATCCTGATAATCGGGGTAGGAGAACTCGCGCTGCGCGAAAGCCTTCTGCGGCGTGGTCTCGAATAAATGTACCAGCCGCTCAGGCGCTCGGTAAGGCAAGCCGCGCAGCAACGCCGCGTTCACGACCGTAAAAATGGCGGTGTTCGCGCCGATGCCCAAACTGAGTGTGACGACGGCGATCAACGTGAAGCCTGGATTCTTCCACAAAGTTCGCGCGCCGTAGCGTAAGTCTTGTAAAAGGGCCTGCATCAGTTCTCCTTTACTCTGTCGTTTCTTTTGCTCATTGGTAACTACTCAACCCTCCTCCGCCGCGCTAGCGCGGCGGGGGCCGCAGTAATTACATTCATTGTTCATGTGTCATTGCCGGAGATGCGCCATTCTATAATGACAAATGAACAATGAACGATGAACTGCTGATTACGCTTCAAAAATTTTCGGAGCCTGCCTGACAGAGTTTGTTTAGCGTTTGTATTATTCAGAACAAGTTGTATCGACACACCCAATGAAATTGCAACCATCGGAGGAGAGTGTTTAGAGTACCGGATTCAGCCAGCAGGGCTTGGATTCCAAGC
>DATCXQ010000684.1:0-19977 GCA_036565725.1 Blastocatellia bacterium | reverse complement strand
GAAGTGGGCGATTGCCCGAAGCCATGCGCGCAGGGATGCGCGCGCTCCCAGGATCTTTAGGGGGAACGATGGCACAATTTACAGTCAACGCGCAGCGATTCGATCCGTACAAGAACTTCAAATTCCGCGTCAAATGGGACGGGCGTTACGTCGCGGGCGTGAGCAAGGTGGGAATGCTCAAGCGCTCCACCGAGGTGGTCAAGCACCGCGAGGGCGGCGACCCTTCGAGCAGCCGCAAGTCGCCGGGCCGCACCGAGTATGACGCCATCACGCTCGAACGCGGCGTGACCCACGACACGGAGTTCGAGAAGTGGGCCAACAAGGTCTGGAACTTCGGCTCCGGCCTGGGCGCCGAGGTCTCGCTAAAAGATTTCCGCAAAGACGTCATCATCGAGGTCTACAACGAGGCCGGCCAATTGGCGCTGGCCTACAAGGTCTATCGCTGCTGGGTCTCGGAATTTCAGGCGCAGGCGGACCTCGACGCCAACGCCAACGCCGTCCTGATCCAAAACATCAAACTGGAAAACGAAGGCTGGGAGCGCGACTACGAAGTTCCCGAACCGGCGGAGCCGAGCTTCACTGAACCGCCGGTGTAACACAGCTCGGAAAGTCAGCCACAGAGAGCACAGAGAACACAGAGAGGGAGCAAAGATTCATCCCTCCTGTTTTTCTCTGTGACCTCTGTGGCTTCTGTGGCTAACTTCCCGCGCCATATGTCTAAGCGATATGCATGCATTGACGGCTCCGGAAATGCTGGAAGTTTGGGAGCGGGGATTGGCGGAGTCGCCGCTCCAACGGTCATTGTTATTACTTTCCGCGGCGACGGGGGAGCCGATGGAGGTTGTGGCGAGACTGAGCGCGGGGCGGCGCGACGCCCATTTGCTCAACCTGCGCGAATGGGCTTTCGGCTCGCATCTCGCCGCGGTGGCGAGTTGCCCGCGCTGCGGAGATCGTCTGGAGATGGAATTCCGCGTTTCGGACATGAGAGTCGAGACCGAAGCCGAGCCGTCGGAGAGTTGGCCACTCGAAGTCGCGGGGCACGAACTGCGTTGCCGCGCGCCGAACAGCCAGGACCTACTGGCCGTCGCGGGCAGGCATGACATTGCGGAGTCGAGGAAACAACTGCTGGAACGTTGTCTGTCGGATGTCACACGCGATGGCGCGCCCGTCGCCGTCGCGCAATTGCCTGATGAAGTGATCGCCGTGGCGGTGGAGCGCATCGCGCAGGCGGACCCGCAAGCCGATGTGCGACTTGCTATGAGTTGTCCGCAATGCGGGCGCAATTGGCAATCGGGTTTCGACATCGGGCCGTTTTTCTGGAGTGAGATTCACGTCTGGGCGCAGCGCATCCTGCGCGAAGTACACACGCTGGCCTCGGCCTACGGCTGGCGCGAGATGGACATTTTGACGATGAGTCCCTGGCGTCGTCAGTTTTATATCAGTTGCATTGGCGGATGAGCGACTATCTGGACAATTTGATCGCAAAAAGTCTCGGGCTGGCGGAAGTCGTGGCGCCGCGCCCGACGTCTCTCTTCGAGCCGTTGAGGTCTGAAGCCGGCCCGCTCGTTCACGAATACCATTCGTCCGATCAGGACGTCGCGCCGAGGCGGACGCCCGCCGGCGCCGACCATTTGATGGATGTGGCCGCGCCCGCACAGTCGGAAGACCTGTCGTCAGAAGATGCGCCGCCACAGCTTCGCGCAGCCCAAACAGACCGGCCGTCGCAACACCTTGTTCAGTCCACCGTTCAGTCCGTTGATCGCGTCGCGAGTCGACCGGAGCCATGGCTGACTCCGAATCAGCCGGTCTCAGTCGAAGCCGGACAGCGCGCGGATCGCGCCCTAAGCGCGACGCCGCCCACTCAACAGCCTGGAGATCAACAGATGGTCGATAGTCATCAGGCGGCGCCGGTCCACGCGTCATCGCTCATTGTCTCGCATGCGACGATTCCCGCCGGACCTCAGGTTCCCGGCGCGCCGGAGGCCGAGCCGTTCGCTCCGGCGCAGGCGAGCAGGGCGCCGGTTACGACGACGTCGCCGTCGGGCGCCAAACTCGTCGCGCCCATGTCGCTCCGGCGAGCCGATCAGGAGCGCGTAAGCGCGTCGCCCGATCGCGCGGCCATTCCGACGCCCGCGGCCGACGCCGCGGCGCCGACGATCAAGATCACCATCGGCCGCGTGGATGTGCGCGCCGTGACGCCCGACAAGGAATCGCCGCGTCCCGCGGCGCCGGCGCGTAACCACGCCCTCACGCTCGAAGAGTATTTGAAGCGGCGTTCGGGAGGGAAGATATGAGCTCTGCGCTGGCCATCGCCTCCGTGACTGCCGTTTTAAGGGATTTGCTCAACAACGGCGTGATCGATCACAACCTCACGGCCGTCGTGGGCAGTGACGTTTTGGTGAGCGCCTTGCCTCCCGACCGGATCGACGCGATTGACGCGAACCCGGCTGACCGCCGCAGCCGCCTCAATCTTTTTCTCTATCAGATCACGCCGAACGCCGCCTGGCGCAACGTCGGTTTGCCCTCGCGCAACGGGGCCGGGGAGCGAATCAACAATCCGCCGTTGGCGCTCGACCTGCACTATCTGCTGACGGCTTACGGCGCCGAGGAGATGCACGCCGAGATTTTATTGGGCTACGGGATGCAACTGTTGCACGAGACTCCGGTGTTGACGCGCGCGGCGATCCGCACGGCTCTCGCGCCGCCCACGGCGGTCCCGGCGGGCGGCGATCTGCCCGCCGCGATGCGCAACCTCTTCACGTCGGAGTTGGCTGAGCAGGTCGAGATGATCAAGATCGCGCCGCAATCGCTCAACACCGAGGAGGTCTCGAGGATGTGGGCCGCCTTTCAGGCGAAGTACCGACCCACGGCGGCCTATCAGGTCTCGGTCGTCCTGATCGAGAGCCGCGGCCCCACGCGGTCGGCGCTGCCCGTGCGCCAGCGCAATGTTTACGTCGTCCCGTTCAGCCAGCCAGTGATCGAGCGCGTCCTGTCGCAGCGGCAGGCCGGCGACCCGATCCTGCCCGAAAGCGATCAGCCCATTCTCGCCGGCTACAACCTGGTCATCGCCGGCCGTGGTTTGCGCGGGGACGACACGCTGGTCAACGTCGGCGGGATCGCGGTCGCGCCCGCCGCGGCGGACGTGAATGAAACACAGATCGTCATTCCACTGCCCGCGGCTTTGCAGGCCGGCGTTCAAGGAGCGCAGGTGATTCATCGCCGCCTGATGGGGTCGCCGCCGGCGCCGCACCGAGGAGTGGAATCGAATCTGGCGGCTTTCGTACTGCGCCCGCAGATCGCGGCGCCGATCAATGTGACCAACGCGCAGACAGCCTCCGACGGGACCCGTTCGGCCGACCTCAACCTGACCATTGATCCGCCAGTCGGCGCGACGCAGCGCGTGGTTTTGTTGCTCAACGAGTTTCAACCCGCCCCGGCAAGCCCTCCCGACGGGGCCGTGGCGCGGGCCTACGCTTTTATCGCGCCGCCGCGATTCAGTTTGCAAAGTCCGCCGCCGAGCCTGCCGCCGCCGCAGTCGAACATCACCGTCCCGGTCAGCGGCGTGAGGCCGGGCGCTTACCTGGCGCGCGTGCAGGTGGACGGCGCCGAAAGTCCGCTCGGCGTGAGCGCATCGGGCCAATTCGATTCGCCGCAGGTGACGATCTAACGCGACAGACTTTTCGCCGCGGCGCGGGCTTTGGTCTGCGCCTGTGTCATACCCTCGGGCCGCGCGGACTAAAGTTCGCGCCACGGCTACGCTTGCTCTTTCATGATTGCATGAACACAGACGATGTCGACAACTGGGCCGAAGCCAACCAGCGCTACCTGATGGCGCGAGTGGCCGTGGTGCGCGAAGCGCTGCGGCGCCATGTCGCGCGCGCGCAAGACGATCCGCCGCAGCCGGAGATCGACGTCGAGAAGAATCTGCGTGGGGCGGCGGAAGCGATGCCTGCTCCGGCGGCGCTCGACACCTTGTGCGCCGCGTTCGGTTTGTCGCCCTTCGAGCGCGACGTGTTGTTGTTATGCGCCGGGATGGAACTGGACTCGACATTCCCGTCTCTCTGCGCCGCGGCGCAGGGCCAACAGCAACGCGCCCTTCCGACGTTCAGCCTGGCGCTGGCGGCGCTGCCCGAGGCGCACTGGAGCGCGCTCACCCCGGTCGCGCCGCTGCGCCACTGGCGCCTGATCGAGGTCGGCGTAGGCGAGGCCCTGGCCGCGAGCCCGCTGCGGATTGACGAGCGCGCGCTGCATTACCTGGCCGGCCTCTCCTATTTGGACGAGAGGTTACAAGGGGTGCTGGATCTTCAGCCGGCGCCCGAAGACGCGCCCCCGTCACACCGCGCGTTGGCCGAACGCGTCGCCGGCATCTGGGAGCAATCGGGGTCGGGGGGCTTGCCGGTTATTCACCTCGGCGGCGACGACGGCGCGGGCAAGCGCGCGGTGGCGGCCTTGGCGTGCGCGGAATTGGGAATGCAGTTGCGGACGCTGCGCGCCGCGGACGCGCCGCAGAACGCGGCCGAGCGCGAGGCCCTCTCGCGACTGTGGGAGCGCGAGGCCACGCTCAACCGCAGCGTCCTGCTGGTGGAGTGCGATGAGGTCGAGAAGGAGCGGGCGGCGCTTTCGTTCCTGGATCACACGCGCGGATTTCTGTTTGCTGCAAGCCGCGAACCGCTTCGCCTGCGTCGCCGGCGGGTCGCGCGCCTGGAGGTCAACAAACCCGACGCGGCCGAGCAGCGGCGGCTCTGGCAGGCGTCGCTGGGCCCGCTCGCGACGCATCTCGACGGAAGACTGGAGGCGCTGATTTCGCAGTTCGATCTCGGAATGGAAGAGATCAGCGACGCCTGCGCGGCGTTGTCGAGGTCCGAGGATGGAAGATCGAGGATGGAGGATCGAGGATCGAGGGTTGAAGATGGCGATTCTCCATCCTCGATCCTCGATCCTCCATCCTCGACACTTGACCGGCTGTGGGACGCCTGCCGGCTCAGCGCCCGCGCGCGGCTCGACGACCTGGCGCAGCGGATCGAGCCAGTCGCCGAATGGGACGACCTGGTGTTGCCCGCGTTTCATCTTCAGACCTTGCGCGACATCGCCGCCCAGTCGCGACAGCGAACGCGTGTTTATCAGTCGTGGGGCTTCGCCTCGAAAGGCGAGCGCGGATTGGGCATCAGCGCGCTGTTCGCCGGCGTGAGCGGGACGGGGAAGACGATGGCCGCCGATGTCCTCGCCCGCGAGCTGAGGCTCGACCTCTACCGGATCGACCTCAGCCAGGTGGTCTCGAAGTACATCGGCGAGACCGAGAAGAATCTGCGGCGCGTCTTCGACGCGGCGGAAGCGGGCGGCGCCGTCCTGCTGTTCGACGAAGCCGACGCGCTCTTCGGCAAACGTAGCGAGGTCAAAGACAGCCACGACCGCTACGCCAACATCGAAATCAGTTATTTGCTGCAGCGGATGGAGACCTATCGCGGGCTGGCGATCCTGACGACCAATATGAAGAGTGTGTTGGACGTCTCGTTTCTGCGGCGCCTCCGCTTCGTCTTGCAGTTCCCGTTTCCCGACGCCGAACTGCGGGCGGAAATCTGGCGGCGCATCTTCCCGGCCCAGACGCCGGTCGAGAATCTCGATCTGAACAAACTGGCGCGGCTCAACGTCGCGGGCGGCAATATTCGCAACATCGCGCTGAGCGCGGCCTTCCTCGCGGCCGAAGCGGGCGAGCCGGTGCGGATGCGGCATATGTTGCGCGCGGCGCGCGGCGAATACGCCAAGATAGACAAACAGTTGGCCGAGAGCGAGGTAAGAGACTGGTTATGAGGCCGGCGAACGTCGAATTACATATCGAGGAGTTAGTGTTGCATGGCTTTGCGCCGGGCGACCGTTACCGCATTGGCGAGGCGGTCGAGCGCGAGCTTCAGCGATTGTTCGCCGAACAGGGCGCGCCTGCGCCGTTGGCGCAGAGCGCAGAGAGAGGTTATTTGGACGGCGGGACTTTCGAGTCGCCGCGCGCCGCCAGTGCGGAGACGATTGGCGCCGGGATAGCGCAGAACCTATATGGAGGACTGAAATGAGCAGCCGGCTCGGATCCCGACTGAAAGCCGCGTCTCCGCCGCGGAAAGGAATTAATCGCCTGTGAACCAGCAAGCGCAAACTCAGGTAAATATTGCGCCGGCGCCGAAGCTGTCATCCATTGCGGCGCAGGGCGTGTCGTTACAGCGTAAGTGCGCTTGCGGCGGCTCCGCCGGTATGTCCGGCGAATGCGAAGGGTGTCAGGAAAAGCGCTTGACCATAAATCGCTATTCGACTGATCGCCGGGCGCCGTCCGGCCTATTACCTTCTCCCGCAGGGCCTGCCGGGTCAACGTCGCTTTCGGATTCGGGCGCTGTCGCTCGATTTGGGGCGGGACACCACTTTGGCCAGTTGCGTGTAGTCGCCCCGTTGCCTGTCGGAACGACCGGCGATGGCGCCGTCAGTCAGCCGGGCGACCGGAGCGAAGCGGAGGCGGACCGCGCCGCCGAGCAGGTGATGCGCGCGTCCTCAGTGCCAGGAGCTGCGGCGTCAGGAGTCGAAGGGAATCAACCCTCTGCGGATTTATCTCGCACACAGCCGCTGATCCAGCGGCAGGTCGATGAGGAAGTTGCGGCGGCTCCTGATGTCGCCCCGACTCCCGATCCGGCCGACACGGCCACGACAGAAGAGACCGCCCCTGCCGGATTGATCGTGGAAGATGAAGCGGGCGAAATCGGTCCTGAACAGATGCGCAAGAGCGAGTTTCTGGACGAGTTGCGCGCGGCGGTCTGCGCGGCGGCTGACGCCGAGTTGGCGGCGGCGGGACGCTCTACAGAAGGTTGTCCCTACATCGAGCGGGCGTTCGAGCGCTACCGCGCGCTCAGCGGCGTCCAACTGGAGCGCGGTCTTCGGCGGTACGCGCCGGAGGCCGCGGGCGCGACGGCGGCGCGTGACTACATACCGATAGCGAGCGATAGGGTGCGGCGGGCGGTGGCCGTGTGGGCGACGACCGGCAAGATCACGGGGGCGCCGGAAGAGGAAATGGCCGCTTCGTCAGAAGCGAGTCCGAGCAAGGTATCCGAAGGCGCCGCTTCGACGTCGAGCAATATCCAGTTCAAGGGACAGGACGGAGGAGCGAGAGAGGCGGGGAACCCTGCGGCGATCCAAGCTCAACTCGGTTCGGGCCGCTCGCTCGACGGCAGAGTGAAATCGCGGATGGAGTCGGCCTTCGGCTATGACTTCTCGCGGGTCCGCGTGCATACGGACGCCAAAGCGGCCGAACTCTCTTCAGGGCTTCGCGCGCGCGCCTTCACCATCGGGAGCGACGTGGCTTTCGGCGCAGGAGAATACCGGCCGGAGACCCCGATCGGCGACGCGCTCATCGCGCACGAACTGGCCCACGTGGTTCAGCAAGGGGGCGCGCATACCTCGGTTGCGCCGAAGAGGACGAATGATGCGGCGTACGACGGTTTGGAAGAGGACGCCGACGCGTCCGCCGCCGGCGCCGTCGTTTCTCTTTGGAGCAAAGCGAGAGGAGGGTTGGCAAAGATCGCCGCCAACGCCATGCCCCGCTTGAAGTCGGGATTGAGACTGCAACGGTGCAAGGACTACGCCTTCTGCCTCAAGTCGGGAAGTTTCAAAGAGGCTTATTCGGTTAAGGTGGATAACGACGACGGCTACCAAGCCAATCAGGAGATCAAGTTCGAGGGACTGAATACGGGTAATGAGGGAGATAAGGAGTGTTCCTGTGATTGCGGGGTATATCGCCATTGGGTCAAAGGTTATTACCGCCGGGGAAGCCCGACGGCGGACAAGGAATTTGCGGTCGATTCCTGTGGGAATGTCCTTGTGATGAACGAGGACAAGTTCACCCAGGAATATACCAATTGCATCGGGGACAATGATCCCGACGCTTGCAAGTGGAGTTACACCGATAAACCACAATGGTCGGGCCTGACGGGTAAATATTTAGAATTACACTGGGTCTTTCAGCACGAGGTCTGGGATAAATGCCAGAAGAGGTCAATTGTTACCGGCGAAAAGACGCTCGACCTCGCCGGTGACAAAGCCCCACGGAATGTGAAATGGAAGTAACGCAGGCGACAGCCGTATCAGCAAAGCCGGCCTTCATGCCTTCGCGTTAAGGCTCCCGGGTGACATTCGTCTGCCGCAGTTCGGACGAGGACCCTATGTGCAGGAGTGGAGCGGTAAGAGCGACCACCTCTCCTACCTGCGCCCCTTCCGAACATATTTATATTCACTTCTGCGGCCAGCATCAGGCTTCGGCCCAACGAGGAGAACGGTATTTGCCGGGAGGGGATTGGCTGAGAACTATGATCCACGAGTATGCTCACGCAGGCTGCCCGGGCACGGGTCAAATTTTCCCTGCCGGCAGCGAGTTCTATAAAGGTGAAAGCCGATACCTGCGCGAGGCGGATATGAAAGTCAAGATCGCAGACTGTTACGCCTGGTTCACAATGGATGCGAGATGAGTCAGCAAGCGCAAGCTCAAGTGAATATCACGCCATCGCCGAAGCCGTCCGGCGCCACAACGCGGGGCAGTTCGTTACAGCTCAAGTGCGCTTGCGGCGCCTCGCAGGGGCTGGCCGGCGACTGCAAGGAGTGCGGCAAGAACCGGCTCACGTTGCAACGCTATTCCATTGACCGGGCCGGGTCTTCAAACCTGCTGAACGCGCTGGCGACAGTCTCAGACACCGGCTCACGCGCAAGTGTTGATCTCGGCTTCGGCCACGATTTCAGCCGGGTGCAAGTGCATACCCGCGCGCCGCAGGGAATTCAGATGCCTGGCGCCGCGACGCCGACTCAGCAAATGCCCGGCGATGGCGCGGCGATTTCAGCTCAATCCGCCGGGGCTGAGGAGACGCAAACGCCAGGCGCGGTCCCGGCCGAGGCGATGCATGAACCTGCCGCGCCTGTGGAAACCGGCGCCGCTGGAATGATTGTGGAAGACGATGCGCAGGAAATCGGCCAGGGGCAACTGCGCAAGAGCGAGTTCCTGGAAGAGTTGCGCGCCGCTGTGCGCGCGGCGGCCGACGCCGAGTTAGCGCGAGTGGGGCGATCGACCGAGGGCTGTCCCTACATCGAGCAGGCGTTTGAGCGTTATCGCAATTTCAGCGGCGGCCAACTGGAACGCGCTCTTCGCCTGTATGCGCCGGAAGCGGCCGGCGCGACGGCGGCGCGGGACTACATACCGATAGCGAGTGAGAGGGTGCGCCAGGCAGTGGCCGTGTGGGCCAGGACAGGACGAATCACGGGCGTGCCGGAGGGCATTTCAGTCGAGGCGCTCGCGGGGGCCGCCGCCGCGGGGGCCGGCAGTATCCTGTTTAAAGGGCGCGAGGGCGGCCCAAGAGACGCCGATCCGCAGGCGATACAAGCCCAGTTGAATTCGGGCCACGCGCTCGACGGCAGTGTGAGATCGAGAATGGAGTCGGCCTTCGGCCATGACTTTTCCCGCGTGCGTGTGCACACGAATGGCTCCGCCGCAGGGTTCGCCGCGAATTTGAGCGCCCGCGCGTTCACGATCGGCAGCGACATCGCGTTCGGGGCCGGGGAATATCAACCGGGAACGCTGGTGGGAGACGCGTTGCTGGCGCATGAGTTGGCGCATGTCGTGCAGCAGGGAGGCGCCGTTTCGGCGGCAGGGCCGCTGCCACAGGGCGGAGCTGAATACAACAGGCTGGAAGAGGACGCTGACAACGCAGCCGTGGGAGCGGTGGTCTCTTTGTGGGGCGGGGCCAAGGAGGTAGTGACTAACATCGCCCAAAACGCCATGCCGCGCCTGAAATCCGGGCTGAAATTACAGCGATGTCCGAGCAAAAAGGAGACCTGCTCGGAGGGCGATAAGACCATTACGATCGATCTGATTAAGTTGCGGGGGTCGTCGCGCACACCGGCGACCGACCTCGAAGAAGCCAACAAGATATACAAGAAATGCTGTGTGCAATTTATAAAAGTGAAAGACGAAACAGTGTCAAATGACCCTCCTAAGAAATTATCAGACACCTGGCTCGGCGGCGACACGGACTTGAAACGAGATAGCAGTTGTGGCGGAGTGCATGCCGAGGAAAAGGCGATGTTTGACGGCGCAAAGAGCGAGTACAGTCTCTCTAGCCGCATGCGCGCTTTCTACGTGGAAACCTTCACTCCTTCAGACGCGCTTGCCTACAGTTCGCCTCCCTACTGCTCCATTGGGGATCAGGAACCTTACCTCAATCATGTTGTGGTCAGGAACGACGCCCTGAAAGACACCCTGGCGCACGAATTAGGGCACATCCTGCTAAATAGCGGCGAGCACAAAGGAATCGACAACCCGTCAGACAAGAAAAACTTGATGTTTGCGCCGGGCAGGACGGCGTCTGATCTTGACGATTCCCAGTGCAAGATCATTTACAACAATGCCTGATTCCGATGCGGTTATGACAAACAGCGCGGTCAATAACTCGACTCCGATTATCCAAGCGCCTCAGGTGAAGATGGTGAGGTTCGATGTTTGGCTTGACAGGCTGGCCTGTCCGGAAGTCCGCCTGTTCAACAGGTCATGGCCTACGTTTCAAGTCTGTGGCTGCGCGGGGGCGGCCATCGCCGTCCTGCTGGCGATTACACTGGCGTCGCATGCGGGTCGCTCGCAGTTGGTGATGATCGGAATCGCCCTGGCTTCAATCTTGACGTTCTTCGGCCTGGTAATGGCCACCAAAATCATTACCGGCGAAGAACGGATCATTTACTATCATCACGAAATAGCCGTGATGGTGGCTGCGGCGTTCTTGTTATGGCTCTTACGCCAGCCGATTTTGCCCTATCTCGATGTGACTATCTTGTGCGTCGGCGGGTTCCTGGTCTGTGGTCGCGTCGGATGCCTGATGGTCGGCTGCTGCCACGGGCGGCCTCATCGCTGGGGCGTCTGTTATCGCAAAGAACATGCCGACGCAGGTTTCACGCCTTACTTCGTCGGCGTGCGGCTATTCCCGGTTCAGGCCGTGGAATCGCTCTGGGTCTTTTGCATCGTCGCGACAGGCGCCACATTTGTTCTAAACGGCCGTCCGGCTGGGGCGGCGCTGGCCTGGTACGTCGTCACATACGACCTGGGGCGCTTCTGCTTCGAGTTTCTGCGCGGCGACCCGGACCGCTCTTATCTGTGGGGCTTCTCGCAACCGCAGTGGATCTCGCTACTGCTGATGTGCGGCGTGGTGTGGGCGGAGACGGCGGGCGTTCTTCCTCTTCATTTATGGCACGTCGCGGCGACCGCGTGTTTGGCGCTTGCGATGGCCGCCGTCAGCCTGGCGCGACGTTTCAGAAGGACGGCCAAACACCGGCTACTTCACCCGCGCCACGTCAGGGAAATGGCCGAGGCGCTGAAACATGTCTCGGATTTGGCGGCCGAAACAAAGGCTGCCGGCCGATGGACAGTCATGCCTCCCAGGGATTCTGTTAGCGTGCGCCTGCGCATCGCCTGCACGTCGCTGGGCGTTCAAATTTCAGCAGGCAAAGTCAGGGAAGCGGCGGGCGATATTTGCCACTATACGCTCTCTTATAGTGATGGAGGGATGACGGAGGAGGTAGCGCGCATAGTTGCGCGGCTCATAGTTCAACTAAATCGGGCGAGCGACGATGGGGAGTTCCTTAAAGGAAATCGAGATGTATTTCATCTATTGATTCGCCCTGTAAGCGAAGGGGGGTGACCAGTTGATCCGCGAGCAAGCTCGAACTTCAGTTAATAGCGCGCCAACGCCGAGGCAGTCTTTCACCGCGGCACGGAGCAGTCTGTCGTTACAGCGCAAGTGCGCTTGTGGCGAGCCGTCCGATCGCGACTTCGGCAAAGCGCAGGCGCGTCTCCAAACGCCGCGCGCCGCGAAGGATGAAGACGCAGGCGACCGTCCCGTAGACAGCTTCGCGCAAGTGGCCGACCGTTTCGCCAATCAAGCCGCAGGGAGCGAGGGCGCTGAAACGCCCGCTCCGACCCTTGGCGATGAAACGCCGGAATCCGTCGCTGCCGAGTTTACTTCGGCCGCCAGCCTGATTGCGGAAGATGAGGCAGGCGAGTTGGCGCGGGGGCAGATGCGCAAGAGTGAGTTTCTGGACGAATTGCGCGCCGAGGTCTGCGCGGCGGCTGACGACGAGCTGGCGCGAGTGGGCCGTTCCACCGCGGGTTGTCCTTACATCGAGCAGGCGTTTGAACGTTACCGCACGATGAGCGCCAGCCAGCTGGAGCGCGGTCTTCGCCGGTATGTTCCGCAGGTCGCCGGGGCGGAGACGGCGCGGGCGTATATACCCGCAGTGAGTGAGAGAGTGCGGCAAGGAGTGGCGACGTGGGCCACGACGGGGCAGATCGTAGGGGTCCCGGCAGAACTTGCGGGCCCGATGCCTGGCCCGACGCCTAACCCGACGCCTAACCCGACGCCGGCCGTCGCGGCCCCGGGCGGAGCTCCAGTCGTGCCTGCTGAAAAGGGACGAATGGAGGATAAAGTTTTTGCCAAAGCGCGGGTGGGGGGAGTTAGAGAGACGGATGATCCGCGGCAGATACAAGCTCAACTCGGCTCGGGACAGGCGCTTGATGGAACAGTGAGGTCACGAATGGAGACGGCGTTTGGGCACGATTTCTCTCATGTGCGAGTGCACAATGACGGAAAGGCCGCCGCCTTGTCGTCGTCTCTCAACGCGCGCGCCTTCACGATCGGCAGTGACGTCACCTTCGCGGCGGGTGAGTATCGGCCCGGCACTATGATAGGCGACGCGCTGTTGGCGCACGAGCTGGCGCATGTGGCGCAGCAAGGCGCCGCAACTCCTTCGGCGGCGCCTTTAAAACAGGGCGGGACTGAGTATGGCGCGCTCGAAGAAGAAGCGGACCAATCCGCTGTAGAGGCGGTAGTCTCGCTATGGGGTGGGATGAAGGGCAAGCTGGCGAACGTGACCAGGAGCGCTATGCCCCGTCTGAGGTCCGGCCTGGGGCTGCAGCGGTGTGATGACACTAAAGAACCAGGAGGGGCAGCCGTTAAACAGCAGGCGGGGTCTGCCGCTCCTGCCGCTGCTCCCTGTGTTCATCCAGTCAAGCCCAAGAGCACTCAAATAGCTAAGGATCTCGATTTCGGGTACCGAATGAAAGTAGAGTGGGGAAGCTCGACGGGCACGATGTCGGATCTCAAGGGGTGTTTCGTCACCGAGGAGATTACCTACAGCAAGATACCTAATCCTCCCTTTGGGAAGGCTGACGGCAAAGAGCTTCCTGAAAGCGGCAAGACCCAGAGAATACCCGCATTGCCCGGCCTCAAGGCGGAGAGCGGCTTAGCGCAAGATACTCACCGCCATCCGAGAAGCCTGGTCAGAACGCCGCCTTCTGCTGACAAATACACAGTCGCTCAAACTTACGACTACAACAGTCCCGCATGCGGAGGGAAATGGATACCATTTGCCAATTACACGCTCACATACGAAATATACAAGAAGGGCAGCGATTTCTGGTTCAAATCTGGCAAGACGGGAACTGACGGGCCGTTCGGATCGGATGAGAAGATTTGATTCCGGCTGTCGCATTTGTCAGTGAGGAGGGAGTTAAACATGTTAGAAGGCAAATTCAGATTACTCGAAAATGATTTCGCGCTCGGCGCGCCTATTAATGCGCTCTTTGAATACTCCAACACCGGCCCTCAGACCATATCCTTTGCTATAGGCAACGGCAGAGACGACGGATTCCGATTCGTCGCTCCCTCAGCCGGCGTGAAGGAGTTAAATCCATATTATGAGTTTGGCGGGCTGGCGGAAATCATAACGCTCGAGCCGGGAATGAAAGGCTCCAAAGAGATTTTGCTGAACCGATATATTCAATTCATCGAGCCTGGCGAGTTTCAAATCGGATGTGAGTTCGATGCGGAAGTCACGGACGAGCTTCTAACTCAGCAAATTGCAAGGGAAGAAATTCGCGACACGATCCACTTAAATGTTTACGAAGACCGGGGGCGGCTCGACAACGTCATCGCCGCAATCGAGCGAGATGTCAGAGAAGGGGACAGGCCCGCCCGACTAAGAGCTATGGAAACGCTGAGCGAGCTTCGCGTCGAGGCTGCCGTTCATATTCTCGCTCACGGCTTGTCGTCCGAGGACGAGGCGTTGGCAGAGATAGCTATTGCGGGCTTAGGTAACCTTGGAAGCGCAGAGGCGGCGGAGGCGCTCAGAAGCTTCATCGCCTCTTCAACGTCCGCGTCTCTACGGCAAAAAGCCCTGCAAGAGCTACAAAAGATCAGCCCCGATTCCGGTTCGTAATCCGGCTCGGCGCCCCTGATGAAGGTTTAGAACCGAGGGCAAGATATTTATGACAACTTTCCCCAATTCCCCGCGCCTCATCAAGGGCGGCATCGTTCTGATCGACCCCGACAACGGGGCCGTGCAGCGTATCATCGCGCTGCAATACAACCCGGACACGCTCAGCCGCACGTTGCAGATCAAGGCGCTCAGCGAAGGCGGCGATCGTTCGGAGGCGCTGCGACTGACCGGGCCTCCGGTGGAGACGATCAAACTCGACGTGGAGATTGACGCTACCGATCAACTGGAGTTCCCGGACCAAAACCCGACGGCGACGCAACTCGGCATTCACCCACAGCTCGCGGCGCTTGAGACGATCGTTTATCCGACGAGCGACCTGCTCCAATCGAACAACAGCCTGGCTCAGGCCGGGACGCTCGAAATCATCCCGGCGCAGGCGCCGCTCACGCTCTTCGTTTGGAGCAAGAACCGCGTCATGCCCGTGCGATTGACCGACATGAGCGTCACCGAAGAGGCCTTCGACCCGGCGCTCAATCCGATCCGCGCCAAGGTCAGCCTCGGCATGCGCGTGTTGAGCGTCAACGACCTGGACTTCGGCCACCGGGGCAACAGCCTGTTTATGGCTTACCTGCAACAGAAAGAGCGACTGGCTGCGCAAAGCCAGGCTGGCGCGTTGAATGCGCTCGGCATTAACCGAATTCCTTGAGGTTTTTATGTTCGCGATCACAAGTCGTTATTTCAATATTCCGACCGCTGAGTTTGAGACGGCCGAAGGCAAGAAGATCGTCTACCTGCGCCGCCGCTTCGTCCCGCCTCCGTCGGCGTTCACATTGCTACTTGAACATGCGGTAACTGAAGGCGAACGGCTGGACAGTATCACGGCTCAGTACCTCGGCGACCCGGAACAGTTCTGGCGCGTCTGCGACGCCAACGGCGCCATCCGCCCGGAAGAACTGATCGAAACCATGGGACGCAAACTGCGCATCACGCTGCCGGAGGGCATCCCGGGAGGGGTGTGAGTGGGCGACAGTATTGAAGCGAACAGCATTTACCATTTTCCATATTACATTTGTCAGTTGTCATTGCCTGAGCCGATCCTTCTTCAATGACAAATGAAATCTGGAAAACGGCAAATGGGAAATGAACAAGAAGATCACCCGATATGCTTAAAGGCATCCATCTGACATTGTTGGTCGGCCCTGTCGTGCCGTTGCCCGTGCCCAAGGCGGCGCTGGAAGCGTTGACCAGCGTCACGGTCACGAGCAGCGCCGGCAGTCCGAGCGGCTTTCAACTGAGCTTCACGTTGAACAACCGCTCGCCGCTGCACACGCTGTTCCTGGTCGCCGGGGCGCAAACGCCGTTGCTGCGCGTCATCATCGTCGTGACCGTCAACGGCGCGCCGCAGGTGCTGATGGACGGGGTGATGACCAATCAACAGGTGACGCCCGGCAGTCAACCGGGGCATTCCACTCTGACGATCACCGGGGAAGATTTGACCAAGGTCATGGACCTGGTGGATTTCAGCGGCATCCCCTATCCGGCCATGCCGCCCGAAGCGCGCGTGGCGTTGATCATCGCCAAGTATGCGGTCTTCGGCATGATTCCTTTGGTTATCCCCAGCCTGTTCCCCGACCTGCCTATTCCGGTCGAAAGGATTCCGACTCATCAGGGGACCGACCTGGCGTACGTAAGGCAGCTCGCCGCTGAAGCCGGTTACGTCTTTTATGTCGATCCTGGCCCGGCTCCGGGAACAAACATCGCGTACTGGGGGCCGGAAATAAAAGTCGGAGTCCCGCAACCGGCGCTCAACCTCGACATGGACGCGCACACGAACGTCGAGTCGCTGAGCTTCAATTTCAACGGCGCCAACACGACATTGCCTGTAGTCTTCATTCAGAACCAACTGACGAAGTTTCCGATTCCGATCCCGATCCCCAACTTGAATCCGCTCCAACCGCCGTTGGGGCTGATTCCCGCGCCCATCACTAACGTGAAGTTTATGAAGGAAACGGCCAAGCTCTCTCCGATGGCCGCCATTATGCTTGGTCTGGCGGAGGCGTCACGTTCGGCCGACGCCGTTTCCGGCAGCGGCTCGCTCAACGTTACGCGCTACGGTCGTATGTTGAAGGCGCGGGGCCTGGTGGGCGTGCGCGGCGCCGGGACAGCCTTTGACGGGCTGTACTTCGTCAAGAGCGTCACAAGCACGATCAAGCAGGGAGAATTCAAGCAGAGTTTCGAATTGACCAGGAACGGCCTGGTCTCTATTACACCGAAAGTTCCAGCATGAGCGACGGACAAAAATACTACGGCAAATATCGCGGCACGGTGCTCAACAACATTGACCCTTTGCAGATCGGGCGGTTGATGGTGCAGGTCCCGGACGTGTCGAACTTAATTCCATCGAGTTGGGCGATGCCCTGCTTCCCGATCAGCGGCAAGCAAATGGGCGCTTACATGATCCCCCAGATCGGCGCCGGCGTGTGGGTCGAGTTCGAGCAGGGCAACCCTGATTACCCGATCTGGAGCGGCTGCTGGTACGGCTCGGCGGCGGAGACGCCTGCCCTGGCCCTGGCCGGCAATCCCGCAAGCCCGAACATCGTGCTGCAAACGACGCTGCAAAACGCCATCGTCATCAGCGACCTGCCGGGGCCCACCGGCGGCATTATGCTCAAGAGCACGACGGGCGCGACGATCATCGTCAACGACACAGGCATTTACATTCAGAACGGCAAGGGCGCGTCTCTCGTCATGGTCGGCCCGTCGGTGACGATCAATAACGGCGCCCTGGTGGTTATTTAATGGAAATCACACTGAAAAAAGCTGATGAGATTCATAGGATTTATAGGATTTATAAGTCCCATTAGTCCCACAAATCCTTTGAGTCCTATTTTTGAGGAGCAGCGATGCCAGGCTTTTTACTTCATGTTGGGGCGACCGTGCTCTGCTCGCACGCGGGGCAGGCGCAGCCGACCGCGCCCAATCCGCGCGTGATAGTGAACGGGACGCCGACCGTGACTCTGGCGGCGCCGTACGTGGTCGCGGGCTGCGCGCTGCCGCCGCCGCCCGCGGCGAACGGCCCTTGCGTGACGGCGCAGTTCGTCACCGCCGCGACGCGCGTCACCTCGAACGGCCAACCCCTGTTGTTACTCGACAGCCAGGCGATCTGCGCGCCGACCGGCACGCCGCTGATCATAGCCGTGACGCAGACGCGCGTCACCGGCATTTAAGCGGGGAATAGGGAGTGGGGAGCGTATTTCCTAACGACTCCCCACTCCCCACTCCCCAAGAAGAGATGAATGATGAACCTTGATTTCCCGCTGCATTTCGACGGCCGTGGCCGCACGGCCGAGACCGATTACGAAGGCCACATCCGCGACCTGATCGAGCAATTGTTATTCACCGCTCCGGGCGAGCGCGTCAACCGTCCCGATTTCGGCAGCGGCCTTCAGCAACTGGTCTTCGCGCCGAACAGCGACGAGTTGGCCGCCGCGACGCAATTTCTAGTTCAGGGCGCGCTGCAGCAGTGGCTCGGCGATTTGATCCAGGTAGACGCCGTGCAGGTCGAGAGCGAAGACTCGGCGCTGCGCGTCGTCGTGCAATACACCGTGCGCCGCACTCAGCAGCGGCAGGTGGCGCAATTCGCGCGAGGAGGCGTTGGGCGATGATCTATTTCTGTTGCGATGAGCGCCGCCGCAATATCGTCAAGCAGCAGACGGTCTTCAACGGCATCGATTTTCTGGAAGTCGTGGACGACCCGTCCGACCCGTTCGAGTTGCGCCAGCGCGCGCTGCGCGTCCACTTCATTCATCCCCTCGCGCCCGGCGCGTTGACTCTGCAGAACATTCGCATCGAAGGCGGCGAGCGAATACGCAATATCAAGGTCACCGGCGTTGAAACGGGCGGCTTCGCATCGCCGCCGGGCTCACCGCCGAATCTCATTCCGTCCGACGTGATGGTCGTGCGCGTGGCGGAACCCGGAGATTTTTCGACCTACACTCTGCGACTCGTACAGGACGCGAAGAGCGACCAACCGCCTGCCGGTTTCGACCCTGTCCTCTCCGCAGTCGATTTCTCTTTCAAGGTCGCCTGCTCAAGCGACTTCGATTGCCGCCCGTCTACAGCCTGCCCGGCGGAAGCGCCGGCGCAGCCGGAGATCAACTATCTCGCCAAAGATTACGCCAGCTTTCGCCAGTTGATGCTCGACCGGATGGCGACGCTGGCCCCCGAGTGGGCTGAAGGTAAAGACCGCAACCCGGCCGACCTCGGAGTTGCGCTGGTGGAGTTGCTGGCCTATGTCGGCGACTACCTGAGCTACCAGCAGGACGCCGTCGCGACGGAGAGTTATATCGGCGCGGCGCGGCGTCGCGCTTCGGTGCGCAGGCACGCGCGGTTGGTCGACTACCTGATGAGCGACGGCTCGAACGCGCGCGCCTGGCTGCGCGTGATTGCGGCGGAAGGAGTCAACGGCGTGACGCTCAAGCGGGCTCACGATGATCGCCCGACGCAGGCGCTGACGCGCGTGACGGACGGCCTTCCTTTCATAGCGCGCGACTCGGCGGATTATGACAAAGCGCTCAGCCTAGGCCCTGAGGTATTCGAGTTGACGCATGACTTGACGCTCTACGCGGCACACAACGAGATGAATTTCTACGCCTGGGACGCGCGCGAATGCTGTCTGCCGAAGGGGGCCGTGCGCGCGACGCTGAACGGGCATTTCCCGAATCTGAAGCCGGGCGCCGTGTTGATCCTCGCCGAAGCGAGCGGCCCCGACACCGGCGAGCCGGAAGACGCCGACCCGGCTCATCGACACGCCGTGCGATTGACTGAAGTGAAGCTGAGCTTCGATCCGCTTCACGCCGGCGCGTCGCCGCCGAGCTCGCCGCCTAACGGCTTGCCGGTTACCGAGATCAGATGGCATCAGGACGACGCGTTGCCGTTCCCGCTCTGTGTCTCGTCGCGCAGCGGGACGGCCTACTACAAAGACGTGAGCGTCGCATGGGGCAACGTGGTGTTGGCGGATCACGGCCTGACCGTCGACGACACGCCGGAAGACAAGACGCGCAACCCTTACGCAACTCCCAGTTCGCTCGCGCCCGATTACGCGCCGCGCCCCAATCCGGCGCTCGTCCTGCGGGCCCAAACCGCGACCGGCGATTGCGCGGCGATGCGAAGCGGCCACTGCGCCGAACATACGGCCGTTCTCGCGCCGCCGCGCTACCGCCCGCGCCTCGCGCGGGCGCCTCTCACTCAGGCCGCTCCTTACGACCCGGATAATCCGCCCGCCTCGGCCACCGCCGCTATGCGTTGGACGACGCGCGAGCCGCGCCCTGCCGTCAAGCTCAAGTCATTCGGCCAGTCGCCGGCGAAGACCTTCGACGAATTGACCGTGACCACGACCTGGACGCCTGTGCGCGATCTGTTGGGCAGCCGCGCAGGCGACGAGCATTTCGTAGTCGAGGTCGAGACGGACGGCGTGGCCTATCTGCGCTTCGGCGACGGGCGGTTCGGCTCCCGCCCGAACGCCGGCGATCGATTCCTGGCGCGCTACCGCGCCGGCAATGGGACGCGCGGCAACATCGGCGCGGAGGCGCTGGGGAGCCTCGTTAGCAGCGATCCGAACATCACAGATCAGGTCATCGCCGGCGTGAGCAATCCGATGGCGGCGCGGGGCGGCGCCGACGCCGAGACCATAGAACAAGCGCG
>DATCXQ010000666.1:0-7129 GCA_036565725.1 Blastocatellia bacterium | reverse complement strand
TCGGTTTATCATGATTGGTAGGTTTATCATTATTCGTATACATGGCTTGTTCCTCCTTTCTTGTGAAATTCACAAGGAATCGAACAAGCCATTTTAATTCAAACCTTACGGGCCGCCCTGGCCAATTTTGGGACTACTGAGTCTATTCACTTACGAACAGCCTCGACAATTTCATCGCCCGCGCGGACGGCGCCTACGACTGGATTTTGATGGACGACGAAATTATGAGCGAGTTTCCCAAGCTTTACGCCTCGTTCGACACCGTCTTGATCGGGCGAAAAACCTACGATCAAACACTGCTGCAATCCCCCGAAATAGGCCAGGAGACGGCCGGTTATATGGATATGAAGACCTACGTCTTCTCACGCACTATGAAAGAGAGTCCAAACGTGGGCGTGGAGATAATTTCGGACAACGCGGGCGAATTTGTCAGGAGTTTGAAGAATGAGAGCGGCAAAGACATCTGGCTGATGGGCGGCGGAATTCTGGCCGCATCATTATTGAGGGAGCGGCTGGTTGACGAGATAGTGGTGGCGATTCAACCGATACTCCTCGGCTCGGGCATACCGCTCTTTCCCGACATCGGCCTGCAGGTCGATCTGCAACTGGTCGAATGCAAGACCTACAAGAACGGGATCGTGGGCCTCAAATATCTTGTGAAACATTGATAGGAGACAAACTATGGCGACTATGAAACGACCTTCGAAAAAGACTCTGGCCGGCCAGGAAACGGGACCGGAGGCGAGCCGCCCTCATATGCCCGGCTACGGCGTGCCTAAAGACAGAAAGGGATTGCTTCCGTGGTCTCATGTGACCGAGCGGATGGCCGAGGCGCAGAACTATTGGATCTGCACGGTCAGCTCCGACGGGCAGCCGCATTCGACGCCGGTCTGGGGCTTGTGGCTGGATGATCGGCTCTATTTCGGCGGCGGCCCTCAGACCCGTCGCAACCGCAACCTGGCCGAGAATCCGGCGGTGTGCGTACATCTGGAGAGCGGCTCCGACGTGGTCATCCTGCACGGCGACGCGCAAGTGTTGCGAGAGCCGGATCTGTCGTTGGTCACCCGATTGATCGAGATTTCTAAAAAGAAGTACGGATATGCGCCGAAGCCTGAAGACTATGCAGTCCCCGGGACGTATGTGTTACGGCCCCGCTGGGCATTGGCCTGGAAGCAATTTCCCAAGGACGCCACGCGCTGGCGTTTTCAGGAAGGCGATTGAGGGAGCCCTGACCAACGGATGGACATTATCGTCAAATCATCCCCCTTGGGCCCCCCGCCGCCGAACGTCTTCAGATCCTCCAGGCAGGCGCTGATCATTGCCCGGGGCGACGACGCGCGAATGTCGGCCGCCAGTTTCGTCAAGCGCTCTATACCATATTCGGCGCCGGCGACGTCGCGCGCCTCTGAAAGCCCGTCAGTGTAAAGGAGCAGTGAGTCGCCGGGTTGCAAGCGCAGGGTGTGAGACGAAAATTGTTGTTCGCAAAACACGCCGACGGGAAGGCCGGTAGAGTCAATAGTCTTGACATCGCCGCCGTTCAGCCAGAGAACCGGCAGGTGTCCGGCGTTGCATATCTCGACGGCGCCCGAGGCGTCCGCCTTGCCGCAAACCAGAGTGGCGTATTGTGTGGGCAGCGAGCTTTCACATAACAGGCGGCTCGCCCGCTCGACTATTTGCGTGAGAGGGAGGCCGACCGATTTCAACGAGCGGAACATCGCGTGCAGTTGGGTCATCAGCATCGCCGCGGCGACGCCTTTGCCGGAGACGTCGCCCAGCATGAAAAAGAGACTGCCGTTCCCGTCAGGGGCCAGATCGCAATAATCGCCGCTGACCGGCCCCGCCGCTTCGTAGTGGCGCGCGACCTGCCAGGGGCCGAAAGCGGAATCCGGTTGCGGCAAAAGTTCAGCCTGTATCCGCGCCGCCATTTCGAGGTCTCGTTCAAGCATCCGCTGTTCGTGGGGCGACAGATGGTCCAGACAGAATCGCGCCAGCGGATCAGCGATCAGACGTTCTGTTTCGACCGGGTCGTGACAGACCTCGCACAAGCCGTATGCGCCGGCGCCTAACCTGTCCAGAGCCGCGTCCACCTCTTGCAGCAATTGGCGCAGCCGTCCCGATTCGCTGAATTTGACGAGCGCCGTTTCAAGCTTTTGGCGCCGCTCCAATAACTGGCCGCGTACAATATTCTCGACCTGATTTACCATTTTTCTCCTCAGAAAAACCGTCCACAAAGAACACGAAGAATCACAAAGGAATAAAAATCTTTGCACCCCTTCGTGCGCCTTTGTGGACAATTTTTATTCTTTCCCGGGTGTCGCTCATTGCGACATGAAGGCTCCTCAGAAAATCGGTTCGTAGTCCCGCCTTTAGGCGGAAGCGTCGGACACAAATCCATTCCGCGACGCCTAACGCTTCTGCCTAAAGGCGGGACTACGAACCGCGCGCTTTCATTGTTTCAGGATGTCGATCATTGCAACACGGACGACTCCATTGACGACATGTCTTCCCGAACGAAGCGCAGGGGCGCCAGGTTCCATCTCGGTAACCGTAGCGCAAACAGGACCGTTTGCGCTACGGTTTTTCATGCTGATTATCTGCGCCACGCGAACCACTTCCGGAAGATTTTTCGCAGCCTGGGCGTGAACCGGGCGCTGTTGTCTGTAAATAGCATGACAATCTTTTGGCCTCGTGTCTGAACTCAGGTTACCATCAACGCCTATTTCTGTCCGACAACAAATTTATGGAGGCGAATATGCATTGCCCGAATTGCGGGGCAAAAGCTTCTGCAAGACAAAAATTCTGCCGCGCATGTGGACTGAGTCTGGAGCGATTTGCGCAATTGCTCGCGGAGCCGCCGCCTGATATCGAAGATAAGGATGTGGAGGATAAGGATGTGGAGCGAGCCAGGCGGCGATTGCTCTATTTAGAGAGCGGGGCAAAGCTCGCCGGCTGTGTGGTCGGGTTGGCTGCCTGGCTGCTCATGGCGAGCGTGATTGCCGGAATCGGCATCAGGGCCATTATCAACGACAACGACACGGCGTGGGGAGTCATGCTGCTAGTGATGGCTGTCGTTAGCATTGCGCTTGAAGGTTTGCTGATCTATTCCGCCTCTCTGCACGCAAAAGTCTCGACTCAACAGCCCAACCGACCGGCGGCGCCGCCGGCGGAAACCACCAGCAAGCTCCTGCCCGAACAACAGTCGCAGATCGCAATGAGTGCGATAGAGCAAACGACCGCGCGACTGGATGAGAAGATCGAACCGCGACGTTGAGCGGGACGGCGTTTCAAGGAGGCCAATATGCATTGCCCGAATTGTGGAACGAAAGCTTCAGATGGGCAGAAATTCTGTCGCGCCTGCGGATTCAGTTTAGAGAAGGTCGAACAGTTGATTGCCGATCAGCAGGCCGCCGCCACGGAGCAAACCACGAAGGCGACCGCCGGTCTTTCGGATGACTGGTTGCGCAGGCTCGAAAAATGGGCCGCGCGCGCGCTTTTCGCGCTGGGCGGCATTCTCGGCGGTCTGATGCTCTGGGCCATCATAGCCAAGGTGATGATTGAGAAAGGCAGGATATTCCAGGGCAGCATAGTGTTGATGATCTTGGCCGCGTCCGCCCTGGCGTTGTTCCTGGCGTATCTGGACTCAGAGCGTAAAAAGTCGGCCTCTGCCCGATCGAATCAACAGCATCGGCTGCCGCACGCGCAAGAGACTGCGAAGATGCTGTCTGAGCCGAACGCCGAAATGGCGGTCAGCGTGACGGAACAGACGACGGCGCGTTTGGAAGAGAAGCTTGAATCTTGAAGCTAAAAAACATCGGCTTAAGGAGGCGTTCTATGCATTGTCCGAATTGCGGATCTGAGGCCCCAATGGAACAGAAATTCTGCCGCTCTTGTGGTTTCGGTTTGGGCAAGGTCGCGCGGTTGATCGCCGAACAGCCCCCTGACGAGAACCTCGATTCGGCTTCCGGCCCCAAGGAAGGGCCATCGATGGGGTTCCGAGGCTGTCTTCTTTTTTTCATCATTATATTTCTGCCATTCAGCTATTATTTTATCCCTCCCGGGAGAGGCGGGGTTTTTGTGAGTGTTGTTTTCATCTCCCTCCTTTTGGCCATGCTAGCTTTTGGAACCCATATCGAATTTGGGCGCAAGAGGGCAGGCGGACAGAAGTCGCCCCAACCGGGGCCTGCAACCAAAGCGCCGACGACAAAAAAACTGCCACCCCAACCGGATCAAGAAATGAACGCGAGCGTGACCGAGCAAACCACGGCCAATCTGGCGGAGAGAAATGAGCGCCGAGCGCCGGATTTATCAGCGATTGGTCGCTTGAGGCGCCGCCAAATTCAACACGGCCGCCCCCAGCACGCGGCGCTGAGCGCGCTCCTGCACAAATACAACAACGCGCAGATCATCGCGCTTCCAGCCGTCGGCAATCACCATGGTTTTCTCAGAATCAAAAGTCTTCGTCGCCGGATCAACACGGCCGAGCGCGCGCATCTCGCGCACGACCGCGGTATGAGCCAGCTTGCGCCCCGAATTTTCTCCGCGCGTAACGTTCGACGAGAGCTTGTCCTCGGTGAGTGCGAGGATCACTTCGGCAACGTCGCCCCGATCGACGGGCGGGACGTTTTTGACGCTGACGTTGAATCTGATCTCTTGATTGTCTTTCTGAATCTTTGTTTCCGGGATGACGATTCGCACATCGGCTTTCGGCGAGCGCGCGGCTTTCGCAATCGCCTCGAGGGCTTTATTCATAGCGCTTCCGTTGAATTCGGTCTGCCCGTCAACGATTATTTGCGGAGTGTAGACGCGATCCTGTTGCCCGAGCGCCCGGGCGTAAGTCTCTTGCCGCGCGCTGAACGCCGCCGAAGAGAACGGGTCGGACCAGCCGATGTAATTCCAGTAATCGACGTGCTCGCCGAGAGCGATCACCTCCGCGCCGGCAACCGGCTGTGTTTGTTGCAGCCGCTCCAGCACGACGTCGGCCGGAGGACAACTCGAACAGCCTTCGGAGGTGAAAAGCTCCACGATCACTGGCGAACGAACCCCGTCAGCGCGTTCAAGCGCCGGCGTCGAGGTCATAGGCCCGCGCCGCATCATAAAGGCGGCGAAGACCACGGCGCAGAGCAATGTCGTAAAAGCAGGGATCAAAAATTTCATAACCGATTGATTATCCTCAGCGGTAGTGAGCGGCCGTTAGCGAAGTCTCCGCTCGCGGTACTGACTCGTCGCCTCAATCCAGATATTGGCGCCCCCAACGTATAGAGGCGCCCCAACCGGAACAACCAGGAGTGGGACAGATTTTAGTCTGTATGTCTCCATTTATGCGACGTACAGACTAAAGTCTGTCCCACTCTTACCTGCTTTGATTTAAAAACGGAACGTCACCCCGACCTGGACGGCCAGGACGTCCGTTCGTGAAGAGAAGACGTCGAAGAATACCAGTCCATTCTCCTCTCGGATAGAGCCTTTCCTGAGATATTCGGCCCGCGCCCCTCTCAAATAGCGAACGCCCGTGTCCAACAGAATCCTCGCCTCAGGACCTTTCGTGAGCTGAATCTGCAAGCCGCCTCCGAAGCCGTAGCTCAAGGCAGTATCGCTCAGATCGGTGTTGCTCGCGATAGTCTCGTCGTCGGACAGGTCCGAGATCGATGTTTTGGTAAACAGGTGTTTCAACCCGATCAGTCCGTCGAAGTAGGGGCGAACAGGGCCCGTGCGCGGTTGCGCCCGCAACACGAAATGCGAGAAGAAGATGTTGTTAGTTGTACGAACTCTGACCTGAAGATTAGGGATGGTTGTGCTTATCGGCTCTCTGCGGCTTTCGGAGCCGTATACTGCGATTCCGAGGTCGCCGCCCGCCAGAAAAGGGCTCCCGCCCAGCCGGACGAGAATTTGTCCGCTGACGCCGTAGCCGTTATTGGTGACGTTCTCGCTGAACTCGCCGTGCGGAACGACTGTCGTGAAATAGACGCCGGCCTGGCGCTCCTGAGCGCGAGCGATTGTCGCGCCCCCGATAAATAAAGCCAGGAAACAGACCGAGAGTACACGGGTGGCTTTCGCCGCGAACAAGCATGTCGTTTTCATGGGGAGTACCTATGGTCTTAGCCATTGACGGAAAGTATCGGTTGGAGGTGGCGGCATTCTCCATTTCCGTTCTGCGCTTGTCAATTTTTATTTTTCGTTGCGGAAATTGCGGCGCTACCTGCAATGACAAAGGAAGGAAGTCGTTGGAAGTGGGAACAGCGCTTTATGTAGCGCGCGACCGGTAAACCTCCGGATGATCAGCTTCTTCAATAACTCGGTTGGACTCATTGGCGTTTTAGCGGTTTCCGGCTTTTGAGGGCGCGTCTGCGCGTTGTGTCAGGAAAAACTCCTTCGCGACATCCCGCTGAAATTTGTCGTCAAGGGTACGAATCGCTATTGAGTTGTATCCCTCCAGGTATCCCCATCGCCATGAACCAACCTTTGTGGAGGCGGGATAATCCACTTTCACCCCATACTTTTCATTTAACTTTTGAGACTGCTCCTTCAGCGATTCAGTTTCAGGACGTCGCGCTTTGATCCTGTAATTTTCCATGAAGCTGTCCCACCGGGCCACGCCTTTCCCTGCCCAGGAGCCAGCATTAGTTAGCGGAGGCCTAAGTAAATCTCGTGGCGATTTGAGAATGCCGGGAAGATCAAAACCGAATTTTGGGAGCAGGGCTAGTGAAAGGAGTAATAAAGACACGGCCCCGCCGGCAAAAAGTAATTTGTGACGCGCGTTGAATTTCCTCATAGGGACCTCTGTCGACATGGGTCAGCCGATCAATGCTGGTTCCAGCAGGTATTCCTGCAAATTGAACTCCTTCTCCTCGGCGGTTCTGGGGCGTTCGTAAGACCCATTCATTTGCAACCAGCGCATTTTTACGTTGTCGGAGAGGGAGGGCTCCAGGATCTCGCGGGCGATGCGTTCTTTGATCCGCTCGTCTTCGATCGGGAAGAGTACTTCGACGCGGCGGTCGAGGTTGCGGTTCATGACGTCGGCGCTGCCCAGGTAAATCTCTTCATTGCCGCCGTTGATAAAGCGATAGACGCGGGAATGTTCGAGGAAGCGCCCGACAATGCTGCCGACGCGGATCGACTCGCTGCGGCCGGG
>DATCXQ010000656.1:0-5897 GCA_036565725.1 Blastocatellia bacterium | reverse complement strand
TGGATAGCGTAGGGGCAGACCTGTGTGTCTGCCCTGAAGCGGCGCAATTGCCAGACCGGGGCAGACACGCAGGTCTGCCCCTACGCTGTCGCGCCGCCGATCCATATCTTGGTGTGCCGCTCATATAGCTGTTGCCGCGCTTTTCATCTGTCGTTTCCCCGGCAGTGAGATTGCCCTTCAGCCGCCAGGCAATGAGAGAAAAGCAAACAGCGCCACTGTTTCTTCTGAGGCTGTCTCAACAGCAACCACCCCGACAAAACAAAAACCGCAGTCGGTGAAGGCGCCTCGATCAATGCCGACAGTGGATAAAATCCTCGACAGGTATGCGCAAGCCATAGGTGGCGCGGCGGCTCATCGTAAATTGACCAGCCGCGTCATGAAGTCGACGCTTGTAATTGAAGATAGTGATGTCACTGCCAGTTTTGAGGACTACAGGCAGGCTCCGAACAAAGCGGTTGAAATCGGCAGGTTTAAATTGGGTAATGGCGTCGAATTTGAAGTCTCACGTGGTTTCAATGGCAGGGTCGGCTGGGCGCTCAATCCGACCGATGGGGGGTTCCGTGAGCTGAGCGGAACTGGACTGGATGCGGAAAAACGCGACGCCGAATTTTACTGGGGAATCAAGCTCAAGGAGCTTTATCCAAAAATGGCCCTCCTAGGCCAGGTGAAGGTCGACGTCCACACAGCTTATTGCATAGAGGCGACGCCACCCGAAGGCGACCCCGTAAAATTGTACTTCGAGGCTCAGACGGGGCTGCTCGTCCGAATAGATTCCATATTCGAGAGTGCGAGCAAGGGAAAGATTGCGATTGAAAGCTATTACGAGGACTATCGAGAAGTGGACGGCGTCAAACTGTCCTTCACCATCCGTCTACCGGCCTACAAATACACTTACAAGGTCAATGAGGTCAGGCACAACGTCCCAATTGAAGAGGCAAAGTTCGAGAGCCCTGATCCTGCGCGCGCCGCCCTCTCCGCCGCCACCACCGATGAATACATTCAAGTCGAGATGAAAAAGCGAAGCATTCCCGGCCTCGCTCTGGTGGTCATCAAAAACGGCGAGGTCGTCAAGTTGCAAGGTTATGGCATAGCCAATCTCGAACATGACGTATCGGTCATTCCAGAGACGGTTTTCGAGCTGGCATCTCTAACCAAACAATTCACGGCGACCGCGATCATGCGGCTGGTTGAGAAAGGCAAGGTCAAATTGGAAGACCCGATTATTCAATACCTGCCAGGGTCTCCAAGTAAATGGAATGGGATAACGATACGACATCTATTAACTCATACCGGGGGGATGGCCGCTCATGGGAGGGGCTTGGCTTCTCTACCTGATAAGACATTTTACCTCACTGCTGAGAGTTTTAAGTCAGCGACTGAAGACCCAATGAGTTTTAAACCGGGAGAGCGACATCAATATAGTGATGTCGGTTATTTTTTGCTTGGGATGATAATTGAAAAAGCCAGCGGTCAACGTTACAAGGACTTTTTGGCGGATCAGTTCTTTACACCACTAGGAATGACGTCAACTTCCGTTCTCAATCATTTCACGATCTTGAAGCATCGCGCTGCCGGATACACTTTTTTAAACGGTCGACTCGTCAACATCAGACGCGTCGTGCAAGACGAACTTCCTTCTGACTACGGAGTAATTTCGACAGTCAGAGATTTAGCGAAATGGGAAATTGCGCTTGCCTCAGGAAAGGTTTTGAATGAATCGAACCTCACTGCAATGTGGACTCCCGCGAAGCTGAACGATGGGACTTCTTACCCTTATGGTTTTGGCTGGGAGCTCGAAAATGTGCGTGGCCATCGGGTAATCACCCATACCGGTATGACAGGGACGGAATACACTCGTTTCCCAGATGACAAATTGACTGTCATTGTGCTTACCAATCTTGGCTACCGAATTGGCGGTGACGAAGTAAATTCATGGGGGTTAACTCAGGATATTGCAATTCGCTATCTTGCTGGTCTCCCTTAAACCAGCCATAGGCGCCGTTTTTTCGTGTCCCTGCAGTGAGCCCTCGTGAAAAAAGAAAATATTTGCGCTCCGGCCTTGGCGTTCGTTTTTGCCTGGCATAGGATCGGCGCGATCGCATCCTATGAAAAACAACGATGATCCTCACCACTGATACGACCGAGATTAAGCAACTCATCAATCGCGTCAAACAGGGCGAGCTCGATCAAGGCGACGCGCAATTGATCGAGAAACTGCTGAACTTTCGTAAGCTTTCGGCAACAGTGCATGATTTTCTGGAACAACCATGCACTGTTGCCGAAAGCTTACAATGTCTCCGACTGGTGGAATGAAAAACTCGAAGGCGATCCGCGCTGGCAATTCGGTACGCCGCCAAAAGGGAACGCCAACTTCGCGTGGTTGCAGCACATTCTTTATCACCTCAAACCTGCCGGCAGAGCAGGCGTCGTGCTGGCGATTGGCTCTATGTCTTCATCGCAAAACAACGAAGGCGCTATCCGCCGAGCGATGATCGAAGCCGACGCGATTGATTGCATGGTGGCGTTCCCCCCACAGCTTTTCTTCAACACTCAGATTCCGGCTTGCCTCTGGTTTCTCGCCAAAGACAAACGAGTCGGCAGGCGCGACCGTCGCGGCGAGACGCTTTTCATTGATGCTCGCAAGCTTGGACAGTTGGAAACCCGCCTCAATCGCGTCTTCGATGATGATGACATTGCGAAGATTGCGAACGCATATCACGCCTGGCGGCAGGATGGCGAAACGAGCGAGGATTATGTATACACGCCGGGCTTCTGCCGCGCCGTGAAATTGGAAGAGATTCAAAAACACGATTATGTTCTGACACCGGGGCGATACGTTGGCGCGGAAGAAGGCGAAGATGACGACGAAGCCTTTGCTGACAAGATGCGACGACTGACCGCGCAGCTTGACGAACAGTTCACCGAAAGCGCGCGTCTGGAAGCGGAGATCAGAAAGAACAGGCAACGTCTCGGATTTGAGTTTGAAATTTGAGCAGGAGGAAATGAGTATGTTGCAAACCGTTGAAGCGAAAATCGATATATACGGAAACGTGCGATTGCTGGAGCCATTACGCGTGACGAAGCCGACTCGCGCTTTGTTGACGTTGCTTGAAGACACAACCGCGCCGGCGGAAGATCAAGGCAACGTCGCTGAATTGCTGAAACTTCTGCAAAGCCCTGAATTCGCCAACCGGCGCAGCTATCCGCCTGAAGAGATCGAAGCGCGGATTCAGGAAAACAGGGATTCGTGGGAATGAGCATTTATCTCGACACCTGCATAGTGATTTATGTCGTCGAGCGCCACCCGCTCTACTCAGCCTCCATCGAAACTCTGATGCGGGATGCGGGCGCGGTTGATTTCTGCTATACGCCTCTCGTGCGGTTGGAATGTCTGGTGATGCCGTTTAGGACGAATGACACGGCGCTGCTCAAACTTTACGAGGCTTTTCTGGGCGCTCAACGATTGCTCGACCTGCCGTCAGTCGTGTTTGATGAAGCTGCGCGGTTGCGCGCCGCGCACCAAAGCCTCAAAACGCCGGATGCCATCCATCTGGCCGCCGCGCGGCATCACGGCTGCGCGGAATTTGTGGACAAATGACGAGCGGCTTAACTCAATCGCACAGGGAATGGCAATAAAGGTGATCTGAAGCGAAATCTGGCGGTTGAACTGTTGGAACGGCTGCTGAAAGACGAAATCAAATCCCGTTTCGCCACGAACATCGTTCAAAGCCGAAAGTTTTCCGAACTGCTGGTGGATTCGCTGGCCAAATACCGCAATCGCGCTATCGAAACGGCGCAAGTGATCGAAGAACTGATTGCGATGGCCAAGCAGTTCAACGAAGCGGCGCGGCGTGGCGAAGAAGTCAACTTAAACGACGCAGAATTGGCTTTTTATGACGCGCTGGAAACAAACGAAGCCTCTGTCCGCAAGCTCGGCGATGAAATATTGGTGTCCTTTCTGGAATCAAGCTTGGCCTTCGATTCTAATAGTCAAGTCCGATTCCAGAAGGGACACACAGGATTGGGTGGGGGTAGCCTATTGCGGACATGCCGCGCACGACACGTCGTTCTGGACCGGTAGGATGATTATGCACCCGACGCTCCTACAGTAATTTACTACCGCCCACGAGTTGGACGTATTGTCGCAAGAGGGGACGCACTGTTCCGTACAATTGATACTTTGTCTTGTTTGTCATATTAACTTTCCCCTTTGAATAGGTTAGAAGCTAAGCTTCACATTGAAATCCATCTGGCGCGCCGGCCCCGAACCGCTCGACCGACCGAAGTAGGCCGATCCGAGCGCGCCGCCATATTGTCCGAAGTTCACTCGGTTGAAGAGATTGGTTATTCCGGCGGCGAAAGTCAGGTGGAAGCGGGCCGATTCGCCGCCGCTCTGGCCGCCGCCTGAGCTGCCCTGCCCCGCCTGCCCGCCCTTCCCATTGCGCTTGCCGAGGCCGAAGGTCTTGTTGATATACAGGTTGACGTTAAACGATCCGGACCCGATCGCCTTGACCCCCTCGGGATAGTTCCGCGTCAGGAAGTCTCGAAGTTGAATGAGCGGGGCGCCGCCGGGATTGCAGACGCCGCCGGATGCGCCCGAAGGCGTCGTCCCTGGCGGGCAGATCAATCGGTCGGGGAGCCGCTCATAGAGGCTCGCCGGCAGATCGGAGTTGCGACGTATCCCGGCGGGCCGGTCGTTGATCGTCAAGTCGCCGTTGTCGTCGGCGCCGGTCGTGATGTTGAACGGCGCTCCCGACGAGGCGTTGATAATCGAATTGGCGCTGAATCCGAGCGGCAGCGTGACGAAGAAGCCCATGTTGAATGAATGGCGACGGTCGGTCGAGGCCCTCCCCCATTCAGAGCGCAGGTCGTAGTTGTTCGCCGGCAGTCCGCCGGCCCCGTCCGCGTCGCCCTGCGCCCGCGAGATGGAGTGATTGCCGAAGAGGATCAAGCGCCGGCTGAAGCGGCGATTGAAGCCGATGTTCAGCCTGTGGAAGGCGGATCTGGCCGACGACTCGATCTGATAGATGGCGCCTTCATCCGGAAGAGGCCGCGCCCCCGCGCCGGGCGGCTGCGCGTTGATGTCGCGCAGGCGGAATTGACAAACTCCCCTCGTGTAGAGGTAAGAGAGCGTCCCGATCAAGCCTCCCGGCAATTGCCGTTCGAGGGCGACATTGAAGTTGATCGTATACGGAGCCTTGAGATCGGGATCGAGGATGCGCCTGCTAGTGTTTAGGTTGACCGCCTCGATCTGAGGGTCGCCGGCGAACGGGTCGGGGTAGAGCGCGTCGCGAATAATCAGGCTCTGTCGCCTCTCGCCGTCGAATCGCAGCGTGTCGGCGTAAGTTCCTCCACTCAACCGGCCGTGGAACAGCCCGGCGCCTCCGCGCAGCGTCGTCTTGCGGTCCTTGAACGGCGACCAGGCGACGCCCACGCGCGGCGACCAGTTGTGTCGATCGCCGAGACGGCTCTGGAACTCTTCGCGCAAGCCGAAGGAGAGCGTCAGTGACCGGCTGGCGCGAAGGTCGTCCTGGATGAAGAGTCCGGCCGTGTAGAACCGGTATCGCAGGCCAGGATCGCCGCGGTTGATCGTGAACTGCCGGGCGCGGGCATGCCCTGTTCCCGCCGCCTCGACCGCCGCCCGGTACTCCGCCAGGTTCGAGAACGTGAAGGTCCCGTTGAAGTTGCCCCCGCTCAAGTTGCGGATGCGCTCATGATAGAACTGCGCCCCGCCCCGGACCGTGTGCTTCTTGTGGGTATAAGTCAGGTAATTTTGCAGCTCCACCGTGTGGCTGCGCGATTCGTTCGGGCAGCAGGGCGAGCCGCCGCCCCTGAAGGAGTCGAGCACGTCGATCGCAACGCCCTGCGTCCTGGCCGTGGCCTCGCTCTGCCGGCGG
>DATCXQ010000646.1:0-20934 GCA_036565725.1 Blastocatellia bacterium | reverse complement strand
CCGCCACTGAAGGCGTCGGGCACGTCGACCGCCACGCCCGAAGTTATGGCCGCCTGTTCGCGACCCTCATGCTGATAGCGCAGGCGGACCTCGTGAATCAGCCTCGGGCTGATGAGAAAGGTCTCCGAGATGGTCAAAGTCTGGTTCGTGTTGTCGGATATTGCGCCACGTTCGGGCAAGGTGAAGTCGCCGCCATTACTTTCCCGCCGGGATTGCTGATGGTTGATGCCGACGTTGAGCGTGTTCTTTTGATTGATCAAATAGCCCGCGCGCAGACCGAAGAAGCGGTTCTCAACGATTGAAGGCGAGTTGACGATGAACGGACCGTTGAGCGTCCTTGCGTTGACGGTGTTTTCGCTGTTCACCGCGCGATTTTCTCCGTTGAAGAAGAACGACATCTTCTTGTCGATGAGAGGGCCACCGAGAGTGAATGTGTAGCGGCGCTGATCGAGGTCGGGCTTGGTTGTCGCAGTGGCCCGGCGCGCGTTTAACGCCGAATTGCTGACGCCGAATCCCAGGTTGCCGCGCCACTGCTCATTGCCCGGCTTGGTGATGATCTCTATTCGGCCTGAGCCAGGACGCGCGTATTCGGCGGAGAAGGGACTCTGGTTGATGCGGATTTGCAGGATCGCTTCACGCGGCGGCAGCCGCCCGTTGGGGAAACCGTCAATATAAAATTGCGCGCCGCCCCCCGCAGGACCAGCCAGCGCCTGAAGAAAATCACGCATGTCGTCTTCATTGTCTGGCAGCAGATCCATGATCATTCGCTCATCCAGGACAATTGCGCTCAGGTTCTGATCCGGCTCGACCGATACGCCTCCGGTTTCGGCTTTGACATCGGTCTCGGCGTTGACCGGAGCGACCGTCAGCGCGACCTTCAGCGGCTCATCAGTCGGAATCTTTACCCCCTCCTTGATGTAGGCTCGGAACCCCTTGAACTCAACGGCCAACGTGTAAACGCCCGGCGGCAGGTTGGGAATGCTGAAAACGCCGCTCGCGTTCGCGACGGCATTACGCTTCTTACCGTCAGCCGCGATGAGAGTGACGCGCGCGCCGGGGATGATGGCGCCAAGTTCATCCGCAACCTGACCGCGCAACGAGACGGCAGTCTGCGCTGATAGAGCAGGGGTCGCAATCAGCGCTACGCAGAAGGCGAGCAATAGCTTGGCAAGCCGATATCTCATTTCATTTTCCCGGTTCGCAATTTCCTGTTTACCTGCTTTTCCCCGCGCTGACTTTACCGTTTCTTTTTCATTTTGATGGGTTCCTTAACAATCTCTTGCCGCTCGAACTTGTTCGGCTTGAGCGATGGATTGATTTTGACTTTCTTGATAGTCACTTCCTCGATAGGCCGGCCGTCAAGGAAGATCACAAGCTGGTGCGGCAGGTTGAGTCCATCGACTTTGCGATAGTCGGAGACGACCCAGCGTACCTCCGATTCAGTCGCGTTCGCCGAAGTTTCTTGCGGGCCGCGATTCCTGCTCCCTGCTTTGTAGCTCAGCATCAAAACCTGACGCGTCTCCGGATGGATAAAGAGACGCGCCGCAAAGTTGTTCGTACCTGTGACGTTAAGGACATCCGCCTTCTTGCCGTCGGCCTGCGCTACGGCCTGGCCGGCATAAGTGAATTCGACCGGCAGCGAGGACGGCGTGGCGCAGAGCCACACGAGCATCAGCCGCGCAAAGCCCGCGTGAATAGATTGTTCTGTGCTTTGCTCAGGCGGTATGACGCCCGCTACGCCGCCCAACTCCCCCAGGATGGCGCTCATTCTGCCGCCCGACTGATTGGAACCCGATTCAGGCGGAACACCGGCCTGCGCCCGCTTCGCCGCATCTGCGGCGGTGTCATCGGATTCAGAGCTGAACCACGCCTTCGAACCGTTGACGCCGCGCATCGTAGTGAGGCCGAAGCCGACGCCAGTGTAAAGGGCATCGGTCTGCAGAAACTTGTCGGGAAAGAGCGCTTCCAGTGTCATCTCCACTTCAGCCTGTCGCTCGCGGCGCATAAAACGACGGCTGGCATTGATCGAAAGGCTTTGCAGAGGTTTCGATTTCGTTTCATCCCAAATCGTGGCGCGCGACTGCTTTAGTAGTTCATGCGCTTGCGTTTCGGCGGCTACAGTTTGTTGCGCCAGCGCGGCGCTCGGCGCGACTAGAGCCAACGCCAGAGTGAACAGAATGCTACGCATAGGTGTGACTCCTTCCGAAATGATGGGTTTAGACGTGTCGAATATGGTGACTGTTTATCTCTACTCTTCAGGTCGCCTCTTCGATTTGTTTGCCGGGAGCGCCGATTCATCCTTGAGGGTATAGTCGGCCGGCGCCTCAAACAGCGCGCGGTTGGGTTCGCCTCGATTGATGTTAGTCAATCGGTAGATGGTTTCGCCGGTTCGAGGGTCACTTTGTTTGGTCAGCACATAGACCTGTAGTTCGGGGGAGTACCACTGTTCGCTCACGATAGTGATCGGGAGTTCATTGCCGACTTCTTCGGCGGTGATGGTTGACGTTGCGCGTCTGCCTTCGCACAGCACTCCCTCAATCACCTGTTGTCCAAGCGATTCCGTGACTGGCGCTCGCTTTTTTTTCCCGGCTTTGAGATGTGGCGCTTGCCGCCTCTCCAGCGTCTGCCGCCTAATCTCCAAATCTTTCATGAGTTTCATCTTTTCCAGGTCGAGCTGCGACAGATTTACCTGGAACTTATGCGCAATACGCTGTCGCGTGTCGAGTGAGTAATTGACGCCGGTCGAGGGGTCGCTGATGAAGACCTCCGTGGCGGCGGCCTGCCCCTTTCCCACAACCTCGCGTCGCGTGCGCCCATCGCTGTCGCGGTACACAAGAGTCGTAGTCTTATTTCTAATCCTGTTCCCGTCGGCAAGCGTCTGGATGGTCTCCGCCTCCGCCGTCGCCGAGTAGGGCGCCCCCTTTACGACTTTCGTCTCGAAGCCGATTTTCGCCCCGATCTGCTTGACCACATCCTCACTGATTTTGTCCTCCGCATCAGCTGCCACCTTCTCGGCGAGTTTCTTCGCGTCCTGTGAATCCTGATCCTGCGCCAGCGCGTTGACGGCTGCCAACGCCAGTAAGCATGCGACGGTTAGAGCAAAATGCCGACTAAAGTGTGTGCGTTGTTTCATAACGTTCTCCTTCATCGCGTTTCGGTTAGCGCCACGAGCGGTATTATGTCCTATGGCAAGAAACGGATAGCGCGCGCCAATCCGTCCTGCCCGAGCAATAGATCAGCCTGCACAGGCTGGTTAATATTCTCCGCCGTGATCGGCAGCCCCAATGTGATCAAGGTAGAGACGGGCGCCTCGACGCGCACTATCATCCCACTCTCCAGCGAGGCCATCTCGCCTTCCTCAACTAGTGGATAAAACCGGCTAATGGCCTCGTTCACAAGCGCGGAGCCCTGGCGAACGCCACGATGCGCGCCCAGGCTCCGCGAGTTGGCTGAGTAACGCCCAGTCTTTTGATTTTGATCCTCCCGCCCGCGAATCCGCGTTTGCGGGTTCTGCTTTTGTTCGGGGGCCAGGCTGAAATGCGTAGCGGGCAAATTGTTCGCTCCTTGCTTCTGATTTGCGGGCGGCGATTTCAGCCAGTCCGTTCTTGCCAGGAGAGCCAGTAAAAGAATTGCCGCCGCGCCGACCATGCGCCAGGACCAGCGCCAATTCTCCGGCGGCTGAGAGGCGCCCGCTGGAGCCGTGAACTGCCCGGCTTGCTCGCGGAAGGCGCGGCGCAAAGCCTCCTCGACGCGCGGCGACGCGCCCTGATTGGCCAGGCTCTCCGCCGCGACGCGTATCCCGGCGGTCATGGCTTGCTGTTCTTCAAAAGCGTCCGCGCAGCGAGCGCAGCGGTCAAGGTGTGCGCCCGCCGTCTCGCGGGCCGCGGATTCAACCAATTGCCCGCGCGCCATACTGATAATGATCGCATCGAATTCATGACATTTCATGCCAAACACCTCCTCTGGTCAGTGTCGAGCGAAGCAGATCCCACCCGTCCACCGGCGCGCAGCCGTCGAGCGAGCAGCGCGCGCGCGCGATTGAGGCGGGAACTGACCGTGCCCACCGAGCAATCCAGCGCATCGGCCGCTTCGGCGTAACTCATCTCCTGAAAATCACACAACACAACCACCTCTCTATAGCGAGCCGGCAACGCCAGGACGGCTTGCCGCACCGCGCCGGCTACTTCGTTGCGCGTAAGCTCATTCAGAGGATCGGCTTGAGAGATCAAATGGCGAATGGCCACCGGATTATCCTCGTCCGCCTCATCCACGAGCTGAGTGAAAGGCCGGCTCCGCTTCAAGACCCGCAAAACCTGTTTGCGGGCGATCCCATACAGATAGGCCAACAGCGCCCCGCGAGAGGAGTCATACTGACAAGCGTCGCGCAACAGCGCCAGAAAAACCTCCTGCGTCACATCATCAGCGGTAGCGTGGCAACCGCTCATCAGAAGAGCGAAGCGGAAGACGCGGCCCTGGTACCGATGGTAAAGAGTGGCAAACGCCTCCTCGACGCCGGACGCCATCAGCCGAAGCAGTTCGTCATCACTTGGAGTCATCGGTCTAGTCATCGTCGGTTAAGGCTTCAGTTATCAGCAGACATGGGGAATTCGCCCGGCGAGACCAAATACTTCCAAAATAATTTTTAAAACACCAGTGGATGATTTCAGAAATTATCCTCCTTCTTGAAGTACGTGGAGGATTTGTTGGGTGTCCCTTCCGGCTGACTTGGCGAAATTGAGTAAGGCGATCTTCGATCTACTATCCCCGGTCCTCGTTCTTGGCGCCGCGCTTGGCTGTGGAGCGGACGACGACCGTGCGGCGCGTCGGGACAAGCGCCTGGTAGGCTTGCGGGTCCTGTTGGAGCGGGGCGTTCTGAGACATGTAATCGCGCAGCATCTCGAAGAAGCGATTGAATTCGCGGTGCATCTGAGCCATTTTTTCGCGCATATTGAGGATGATCTCGACGCCAGCCAGATTCACGCCAAGGTCGCGGGTCAAATTCAGAATCACTTCCAGACGTTCGATGTCCTCGTCGGTGTAAAGGCGCACGTTGCCATCGGATCGTGAAGGTTTGAGCAGCCCCTCGCGCTCGTAGAGCCGGAGCGTCTGCTGATGAACTCCGTAATGGTCGGCCACCGCGCTGATCGTGTAGCCTTTGGTCTTACGCTTGCGCCCCGTGTCTTTCAACCTCATAAGTGTCTCTTATTCCAGCCCCATCTCCACGCGAGGATTTTCGGGGTTTCGCTTCGCGAATTCACGCAGTAGATTCTTCGAGTCTTCGTCGATGATCTGGGGCAACACTACTTTGACTTCGACGTACTGGTCCCCGCGCGTGTCGCCGCGCAAACTCGGAGCGCCTTTCTCGCGCAGCCGGAAGACCTGTCCGGATTGCGTGCCCGGTGGAATGCGCAACTGGGCCTTGCCGCTAACTGTCGGCACCTCGATCTTCGCGCCCAGCGCCGCCTCGGGCAGCGTGATGGGAACGACGCAATAAATGTTGTCTCCCTTGCGCGTGAAAACCCGGTGCGGGGCGACGTTGGTGATTATGTAAAGGTCGCCCGGAGAGGCGTTCTTCGGGCCGGCTTCGCCTTTGCTGCGGACGATGACGCGGGAGCCGGTGTCGACGCCGGCGGGGATGCGCACCTTGACGGTCTCGTATTTCGGCAACACCCCTTTGCCGTGACAACTCGCGCAGGGCGGGCGTCGTTTCCCGGTTCCATTGCAGGCAGAGCAATTTTGGTCGAAGCGCAAGAATCCGCCGCCCGCTGAGATTTTCCCGGTCCCGTTGCAGACCGAGCAGGAAACAGACCCCGTAGCCGCCGCGCCGGACCCCTGGCAACGCGCGCAGGTTTCGCTCCGACGCACGTTGATGTTGGCCGTCAGGCCGTTTATCGCCTCCTCGAAGCTGAGCGCGAGCGGGACTTCGATGTCCGCGCCGCGCCGCGACTGCGATTGCGCCGATGCGCCCTTCGCTCCGCTGCCGAACAGCTCACTGAAGATGTCACGGAAACTCCCGCTACCCGGTCCCGCCCCTGCCCCAGACGAGCCTGCGCCCGCCCCTCCCGTGAAGACGCTCCAATCAAATTCGAACTCTTCCCCGGCGGGACGGCGCGCCGAGTCGCGGATGTTGTCATTGTATGTCCCGAACTTGTCGTAGACTTCGCGCTTCTTCGGGTCAGACAACACGTCGTAAGCCTCGGAGAGTTGTTTGAACTTCTCCTCGGACGACTTGTCGCCGGGATTGAGATCAGGGTGGTATTTGCGCGCAAGACGGCGATACGCCTTGCGAATCTCTTCCTGGGTCGCAGCGCGCTTGACGCCGAGCGTTTTGTAGTAATCTTCGCGTTGAGCCATAGATGCATCGGGAGTAGGGAGTGGGGAATTGGGAGTGGGGAGTAGAATTTCAGGTATTCCCGCCCCCACTCCCCACTCCCTACTCCCCACTCCCTACTCTGTAGCGATCTCGATCCGTCTCCCGCCACGTTTGGGCAGGACGATTCTCAACAGTCCTCGCCGCAACTCCGCCGTGATTCGATCGGCGTCGATCTCTTGAGAGAGCTTGAACGTCCGTTCGAATTTGCCGTAAGCGCTCTCCAGCCGGTGAAAATTTTCGCCTTGCACATCGCGCTCCCACCGCTTGGCGCCGCGCAGAATTAGCGTGTCATCCACCACCTTGACGTCAAGCTCGGCGAGCGACATTCCGGGGACTTCGGCGGTCAGCACGAAACCCGACGGGGTTTCGTATATGTCGACAGGAGGCGACCAGGTGGCGTGCGCCTGCTCGACGCTGAATCCGCTCGCGCCTTTGACCATTTGGGTCAGTTGTTGCTCGATCGCCGCAAGGTCATTCAAAAGGCGATAATGTTTCATACAAACCTGGGGAATGGGGTGTGGCGAATGGGGAGTGGATAAAGAGGGCCTCGTGAATTACGGAATCCCCATTTTCCCACTCCCTACTCCCCGTTCCCAATTCCCCACTCCCCTCACTTGTTCTCATCGACGTCGATATATTCGGCGTCGATCACGTCATCGCCGGCTTTACCCGAGGAGCCGCCGGATTGCTGCGCGCCCGCGCCCGCCGCGTCTGACGCCGCGCCACCCCCCTGTTGCTGATAGAGCGCCTCGGCGATGCGGTGCGAAACGCGGGTGAGGTTTTCGAGTTGCGCCTGGAACTGGTCGCTGTTGTTCGCCTCAACGACCTTCTTCGCTTCCGCGATTGCTGATTCGACTTCCGAGATCAGGCCGACCGGAATCTTTTCTCGATTATCCGTTATCGTCTTTTCAGTCTGGTAGATCAGCGAATCGAGCCGGTTCTTGGTCTCGATCACCTCGCGCTTGCGCTTGTCATCTTCAGAATGCATATCGGCGTCGCGCATCATTCGGTCGATTTCATCTTTCGACAGGCCCGAGGACGCGGTGATCGTGATCTTCTGTTCGCGGCCCGTCCCGAGGTCGCGCGCCTGGACGTTGACGATGCCGTTGGCGTCAATGTCGAACGTGACTTCGATCTGTGGCATTCCGCGCGGCGCCGGCGGGATGCCCACCAGATGGAACTTGCCCAGCGTTCGGTTATCGCCCGCTATCTGGCGCTCTCCCTGCAGGACATGGACTTCCACCGATGTCTGGTTGTCCGTCGCCGTCGAGAATATTTCGGACTTACGCGTGGGGATCGTCGTGTTGCGCTCGATCAGCTTGGTGAAGACGCCTCCGAGCGTCTCGATCCCCAGGCTGAGCGGCGTCACATCGAGCAGCAGCAGATCTTTCACCTCGCCCGAAAGCACGCCTGCCTGCACCCCGGCGCCGACCGCAACGACCTCGTCTGGGTTGACCCCCTTGTGAGGGTCCTTTCCGAAGAAGGTCTTGACCATCTCCTGAATCTTAGGGATGCGCGTCGAGCCGCCTACCAGCACGACCTCGTCGATCTGGCCGGCCTGCAGCGCGGCGTCTTTCAGCGCCAGACGGCAAGGCTCCAAAGTACGCTGCAAAATGTCGTCGACCAGCGACTCGAACTTGGCGCGGGTCAATTTCATCACCAGGTGCTTTGGACCCGATTGGTCGGCGGTGATGAACGGCAGGTTGATCTCCGTCTCCATCGTCGAGGAGAGTTCGATCTTGGCCTTCTCGGCGGCCTCTTTAAGGCGCTGTAACGCCATCTTGTCTTTCGACAGGTCGATGCCCTGGTCTTTCCTGAACTCGTCGATGATCCATTGGATCAGCCGCTCGTCAATGTCGTCTCCGCCCAGGTGCGTGTCCCCGTTTGTGGATTTCACCTCGACCACGCCCTCGCCGACTTCCAGGATCGAGATGTCGAACGTCCCGCCTCCGAAGTCAAAGACCGCGATGGTCTCGTCCTTCTTCTTGTCCAAACCGTAAGCCAGGGCCGCCGCCGTCGGTTCGTTGACTATGCGCAACACCTCCAGACCGGCGATCTTGCCGGCGTCCTTGGTTGCCTGGCGCTGTGAATCGTTGAAGTAGGCCGGGACGGTGATGACCGCCTGCGTGACTTTCTGGCCAAGATAATCTTCGGCCGCCTGCTTCAGCTTCTGTAAGATCATGGCCGAAACTTCGGGCGGAGAATATTCCTTCCCCCCGGCCAGTACGCGCACGTCTCCGTTCGAAGCCTGAGAGACTTTGTACGGAACCTGCCTGATCTCATCGCTGACTTCATTAAACCGGCGGCCCACGAAGCGTTTTATCGAATAAACCGTGTTTTCCGGGTTGGTGACCGCCTGACGCTTCGCCACTTGGCCAACCAAACGGTTGCCGTCTTTGGTGAACCCCACCACCGAAGGCGTGGTGCGCCCGCCCTCGGCGTTAGTGATAACGACAGGCTCGCTGCCTTCCATTATGGCGACGACAGAGTTGGTCGTGCCTAAGTCAATTCCTATAACTTTGCTCATTTGTCCTCCCGCAACAAAGAGTTAATCTGACGAACTTAAATTTTAGAATAATAGCAAATCGTTAAATGCGTTCGCAGTATAAGAGTTGAGTGTGTCATTGTCAAACTTTTTGATCGCGCAAATTAAAGATTTAGGGTTAGATACTGAAGGGGATTGAAATTAAGGATTAAGTATCACCTTACATCTGATGAGATCTTCAATCTTCAATCTTCAATCTTCAATCTTCGATCCTCGGTCTTCGATCCTTGATCGGAGTTCGCTGGTGGTAATAATTGTGCGGCGCGGGCGATCTGATAGGCTTTGTCCGGCGAGCAATTCCAGACCTGAGCCGCGGTAAAAGACGGATTGTTGGTAGAGTTCTTCAAGGAAGTCGAGGGCCACTTTAGCTATGGCGATGACCGGCACGGCAAGGATGATTCCGAGAATGCCGAAAAGGCTGCCGCCGATCATCAATCCGACCAGCACCCACATCGGATGGAGATCGAGGCTCCCCCCGAGGAGTTTGGGGGTCAGGTAGTACCCTTCGACGCTCTGAACGATGATGAAAACAGCGAGGACGCCCAATATGTGAGCTATTCCCCCACCATCCAGGGCCACGAACGAAAGCGATAGAGTCAACCCCGTAAGAGTGCCCAGGTAGGGAATGAAGTTGAGCAGCCCCGAAAGTAAGCCTATTGAAAGGGCGAGGGGCACGCTCGCCACCGCAAACCCGATCGAGTATAAGACTCCCATAACCAGCGCGATCAACAATTGGTTTCGGACATATGATGAAATCACGAAATTGATCCGGCTGATCAGAGTGGAGGCTACGGCGCGGTGTCGCGGCGGTATGAGGCGATCAAGATGCGCGCGCATCGCGCTGTAATCGGCCAGGAGGTAATAGACGAAAAACGGGATCAGAAGCAGGTCCAGCAGCGAAGCTGTGACGTCGACGAGACTGAACAGCCCTCTCTGCAACCATTGGCCGGCCATGCTGAAAACGCGCTCAAAGAGGTCGGATTCGCCGGGCTTTTCGACCTTTGATCGCAGAAAATCGAAAACCGGGGGGCTGATCTGCCTTACCTTTTGACGTAGGGACTCAACACGCTCTTTATCTTCCAAGCGCGCGCGCGCCTGATCGTAGGTCTTTACCAACTGACCCCAAAAACCAGGCAAGATAAAGATAAGAATTAGAGCCAAGGCCACGGCCGCGCCGCTGATAGTCAACAAGACCGAGGACGGGCGGGACCAGCCGCGTCGTTCGAACCAGGCGACGACCGGCGCCAGCAGATAGGCCAGCGCAAGGGAGCAGAGCATTGGGACCAGAATGATGCGGGCGCCGATGAACACGGCCACGAAGAAGACCAGGGCGAGTAAGGCGAGCGGGATCCACCGCATCCATTCGAGCGGGTTTCGCGCATGTAGCGGTTCTTCTTTGGAGTTAGGATCTTTCACCTACGATCGTGTTCCTGATCTTCGCTCATCAACCTGTTGATGTGAGCGATGTAGTGAAGCCCGGAGAATACGGCTATCGCGAGCGTGGCGTAATAGGCCACCGGCAGGTACTCCGCCAGCAAGCCGAAGGCGTTGGCCACGAGGAAAAAAACGATCATTACGATCTGAACCAGCGTATTCAATTTGCCAGGTATCGAGGGGCGAAACCGGCTGAATCCCGTAGTCATATTGATGACCGCCGCGCCCAATACGATAATGGCGTCACGGCTGATCACCACCACCGTCAGCCAGAACGGGATTGGGTCGGTCAGAGTGAACCAGGGCAGCGAGAGAATGACGAAAGCCGTCACCAGCAGCAGCTTGTCGGCCATCGGATCCAGAATCGCGCCGAGTTGCGTCTTCTGATTGAAGCTCCGGGCGACCAGCCCGTCAAGCCCGTCCGTGACGGCGGCCACTAGAAAGACCGCGAGCGCCCAACTGAATCGCTGATAATAAAGGGCGGTGACAAAAACGGGAATCAGGATCAGCCTCAAAACCGTGAGGAGGTTGGCGATGGTTAGAGCCGACGACATCGCGTCATCATAACTTTTCGATTTTTCTTTTGAAAGCATTTTGAGCAATAATGGCACTCCCTGCGCAAACTCCGATCGCGCAATCAAAGATTCGATAAGATCAGTGACTATGAGAACTTTAGTCGTTGGCGACATTCACGGCAAGCTCGACCTGTTCAATCTCCTGCTGGAGAAGATGGAATACCGCGCGGGTGAGGACCGGCTTATTCTGATTGGCGATTTGGTTGATCGCGGGGAGAATTCGCGCGGCGTGGTGACGCGCGCCATCGAACTCAAGCGGGAGGCTCCCAACAATGTAGTTGTTCTCAGGGGGAACCATGAAGCGATGATGCTGGCCGCCCTATCCCATCCTGAAGGCGAACAGGCCGAACTGTGGTATTACAACGGTGGCATCGAGACCCTCCAAAGCTATATGGACGAAGATGGCGATTGTGACGTGCCCGAAGAGCATTGGGATTTTCTGGCCTCCCTGCCGACCTGGTACGAGGACGATCACGCCATTTACGTCCATGCCTCATTACCGGAAGGGGACGACGGCGATTTCCTGCATCCAGACAAGGCCTCTGAAAGCCCTGAGATTTATTGGGCCCGCAACCGCCGATTCTACCTGGAATATAGCGGCAAGACAGTGGTCTTCGGTCACACGATCACGGGAATGATCTTCGGCGAACGCGGAGAGGTCTGGCTGCGCGGCAGCCTGATATGCGTCGACACGGGCGCGTATTTAACCGGCGTGCTTTCCGCCATCGAGTTGCCCTCGCGCCGTGTCTTCAGCGTCGCGAACGAAGTCGAGGAAGAATTCGGCGCGCAAAGTTGGGGAGGCCTCAACCTGTTCCGCAAGCTCGGATTCGGCTGATATATTTTGGTCCGTTATTTTTTGTCCGCGCCAGCATTCATTTGAAATTCGGGTTCGGCGTCATGAACACCAGCAAGGTCAGTCTCCGGTCGCCGTCGTTCCTCACGCCGTGCGGCGCTCCCGCAGGGGCCATCACGATCTGGCGCTCGCCCAATTCTCGCTTCTCGTCTCCGACGACGAACGATCCGCGCCCGGTCAGCACGTAATAGATTTTGTCCTCTTCCTCGTGCGCGTGGACTTTTTGCTCCTGTCCGGGTTCCAGGCAATAAACGTCGCAGAAGAAATTTTTGGTCTCGAAGAGGTTGACCTTCCGCATCTTCTCGTCGGAAAACTCCGCCACCGCAAAAACATCCTTAACATCCATTTCGCTCTCCTCTGAAAATGGCAGTGCAAACCGCCCGGGCGCCGCGATTTTCATCCTTTCAAGGCGTCGCAACGCGACATGCTAAACACCTCCGAAATAGCTGCGTATTGACGAATAAATTCGTCAATATCTGGAGCGTTTTCATCGTTTCCGCAGCGTCACACAGCGGCATGAAGGCTCCTTTATCTGACAGCCGAACACAGCATAACCAAATCCATACAGGCGGACAATTTCCGATCATCCGCGAGGCGCAAACTGGATGTCGTGGGCGTCGGCGTCCGCCTCGGCGAAGGCGAGCAATCGGGCGCCCTCTTCGGTCAACGCGGCGGTATCTTTCTTGGATAGTCGTATGAAGGGCTTGATTGTGAGGGTGGCTGTATTGCGGCTTCGGGTGATCTTCCATGTTGCATTAGTGAAGCCATCGACGAGCGCAATGCATGGCATAGGGCCGTCCATGGTGAAGCCCTGTTTGTGGTATTCCTCGGTGATGAAGCGGCTTCGGTCGGCATAAGAGAGCAACAGGTTGTCGTAATCGTACAGGAAGCGCGGCGCCGCCGGCATGTCAGGATCAGGACGGGGCGCGTCGGGCAAGTCGAATAATTCGCGCCCCTGTTCATCTCTAAAGGCTCCGAGTCGCGGCCGGAGTCGTTCGACCACTTCGCTCAATCGAGTCAACCCCGACCACGTCTGCATATCCTTTACCGAAGCGGGGCCGAACGCGGCCAGGTATCGCAGAATCAACTCTTCCAACGACGGATTGAGGTCAAGCGGACGCCCCAGCCACGCCTCGACCGTGGTGTGAGCTGCGGGCCCGCTCTTCCCCCAGACGCCGCGCGGCGGAACCTGAACGAGGGGTACCCAGGCGCGTATGATCTGGGCGAGAGCGGCAGGGTTGCGATCAGGCCATCGCTCGGCGAGCAACTTGCCGAGTTCGCTAAAAGCGCATGGCTTTTCTTCGACCAACGTTCGACCAGCGGCGACGACAGCTTCGATGTCCAACCCGGTCCAATGTCGGCCGAAGGAACCTTTCGCGCTTCGCTCGATGACGGGCTGCGTCAGAGGTCGCAGCCACAGACAATCACGCGCCGTAACCAGGTGGATGGTCGAGCGCATCAGTGCGATGCGTACCGTCTGGCGATTGATGAGCATCTCAGCGAGACACTCCGGCTGAAATCCTTCCATCCGTGTCCACAGGCCGTGATACCACGAGTGGGTCGTCTGCGCCTGCAGCCCGACCAATCGCTCGATGACGTCGGGCATCGGCATTTGCCAACGACGCAGGAGCATTTGCCGCTCCAGCGTGGCTCGGTTGAGGGCCCGCAGGCTGAGTATTGTATTCACCGTGAAGTCTCCAACTAGTAGCGCCTAATCGAAACTTCCGTCGTCCGCCGACGGGCCATAGATCGCCGGCACGGGCGCGTCATTGAGCCGCAGATAAACAGTCAACTGGCCGCGGTGATGCGCCAGGTGATTGAATACGCCTTCGCGCAGCGCTAGATACCGCGGTTGCTCGGATACCACCTTACCGCCGACGAGCAGCCGCCAGGGTTTCATCAAATGCTCGTCGGTGGTGTTCGCCAGCGCCTCACGCGCCTCGGCGACGCCCTCATCGAGCGCTTTGACCAATTCGCCGCTCGTGTGCAGCGGTTCCGCTTTGTAGGTCGTCAGTTCCAGATCGTCTTGATTGATCATAAAGACCGGCCACGACGGCAGCCTCGCCACAAGTTCGGCCAATCTGCCGAGCGTCATTGATTTTTCGTGCGGTTTCCAGTCATAACGGCCGTCGGGCACGCGCTCCAGAGTGCGACGCGTCGCGGCTGCTTCTCGTTCCAACTCGGCCAAGAACAGATCTGTCATCTTCATAGAATCAAGCTCCTCATAGTGTGGGGATTGGGCCACGCAGATTTAATGCGCAAGGTTAGCAGTTCTCTTTGCGAACCACGCTAGGACATTATACTGAAACAAACTCCCATAAGTTTTGAAGAACATCTCAAAATTGACCGAGCGACTTCCAAGCGAGTTCTGAAGAAACTCCCAGGCGATGAGGCGCATGAAGACGGAGTTGTAGCGGAGGCTTTCGGACGCAAGGCAGGAATGATCGACGAAAAACGACGCCGGGGCGCGGCCTTCCGAACATATAGAAGGCCGCGCCCCGGCGATTGTGCCTGAGGCCTCTATCACAGCCAGAATGTGACCCGCACAGCCACCTAGTCGAGAAAGAAGTCGCGTAGGTCGCCGAAGGAGCCACTGCTATTGCTGGCCAGTCTTAGCCATGAAGTTCCGGTTACTTAGAATCCGGAACCCATCGCCGTTCTGATCGAACTACGGGAGCGTGTGCGGACTGAACACATTGTCCCAAATGTAGTCGGCGATATTAAGGTCCGTCTGGCCGGTGTAGGCAATGTGGCCGGAGTTGAGACTACAAAGCCCCGCCTCGGACCCGCCGTTACAGGTCTCGAAAGTCTCGCACATTGCCGGCCCTGGCAGGTCGAGCACTGTTCGTCCGCCCACACATCCGTCAATCGACGCCCATGTGGTCAGGCTGTTCTGCGCAGACTGAAAAGAGCCGCCGTTGTATGGGACAATCCCGTCGTTCAAGCCATGGAAGGCGACGACGGTGATTTGCCGCGACGGCCTGCAGGTGGCCGTGGAGGTGTTGAGCGGCGCCGACACCGGGGCGGCAGCGGCGAAAATATCCGCAGCCACGCAAGCCATTCGATGGGTCATGAAACCGCCGTTCGATAAGCCTGTTATGTAAACTCGGCTACGGTCGATATTTCCGAGTTGACTGATCCGAGCAACGACGGCCCTTAAGAAAGCGGGGTCATCGATGTTAAAAAAATCAGCCGTTCCGCAACATCCAAAGGCGTTCCACGAGTTTCCTATCCCCTGCGGCCAGGCCACGATAAAACCGGCCTCGTCCGACTTCCCCCGGAAGCCGGACAGCCCAGCTTGTTGGCCGCTGTTGCTGCTAAGACCATGGAGGTCCAGTACGAGTGGGACCGAAGAAAGCCCCGTGTAGCTCGGCGGCACGTGAAGCAGGAATGTGCGGTTCCGGCCGCCGATGGTTATGGTCCTTGTTGTTTCTCCGGGAACCAGACCGCTTTGGCTGGCCGCCGCAGGCCATAATCCCCACGCCGCAGTCGCGACGATGGCCGGCAAAATGATAACCCCGAGCAGCGCGAGCCCCCGCCCGGCGAACCTCCTGTAAGGCCTTCCGGCTTGTGACTCGTCCCGAAGCCCCGGCCTCCGGCCGTCCGAGTTAAGTCGCAAAAATCCATTCATCATTCTTTTAACTGTTCTCATTGATGTTTCTCCTTGGATGAAGTTCCTCCCGTCGCACATGCGTCCTACTTTGCTGTCGGCATCCCCTCGCCTCTCCCGAACGCCTGTGACGGGATCGGGCGCCGGAAGGACGAGCGGGGCAGACCGCTACCGGTCTAAAAGCCCGAGGCGCGTCCCCAACCAACCGCTCAGCAAGTCAGACGCAGAAACAATCGCGTAAATCAATGCCTATGGATGGAGCAGTTCAAAGATCGTTGGCGCGGTGTATGAGAGGTCCCAACGTTCCGACTGGAAGTCGGAGAAAAAAATCGCCGCGGGGAGCAGCTTATATTTCCAGCTCGATCTATGTTTCGTAGTCGAGCCAACATGCTTTTTCAATTTTGTATGGGGTGCTTACCTACCGTTCGGTAAGTATAGTCGATATCCAAAGGCATGGCAAATAATTAATCGGCTGAGCGAGTCAGAGTTTTATCTTTTTTGATCTTTATAAAGTGGTCCGACGGCTCCAATATGAAGCCATCTCCAATAAGCCTAAGCTTTGAAGGGAGATAGCCGTCACACCAGACGCTCGTCACAGGCATGGGCAACTGAACAGCGGGAACATCGCTGCGGCCGGTTATGGGTGCGGCGCGCGACGTCGCGCGCCATCAACCTCCGCATCTGGGCGATCACGTCCATCAGCCGCGTGCGTAATTCGTCCGTGTTGGCGACCCGGAGGGTTCTATTGCGGTAGCGAATCAAGCCGTAAGGCACGGGACGCTGCAAGACGTCTTCGAGCAAGAGGAAATAGGCGGCGAGTTGCATCAAGTGTGATTCGTAAGGCCGTCCCGCGCGCGGGGCGTTCGACGATTTCACCTCGACCGGGATCAGATCGCCGTTTCGGTCCTTCATCACATAGTCGGGTTTTCCGGCCATCAACAGCTTTTTTGAAATGAACGGCTCCTGCGCCCGACCCGATGCGTCCGCATAAGAGACCTCGCCTCGCGGCAGGCCGCTTTTCCGCCCGAAGCGACTTGAAGCGGCGAGCATAATCCCCCCTATAGCAAGCAGGAGCAGTGCGACGAACAAAGCTATGGAGATTATTGATTGATCCATTTCGACATTACTTTGCGAACCAGATCAAAGCCAACACGACGAGCAGAAAAAATCCGATGATAGAAAGCCACTTCCCCGCCTTCCGCAAGCGAGTGGCGCGCGAGACCGTCGCTTCGTGCTTTTCGTGAAATGCTGCGCCTTCCTCCAGTCGCGAACCTCGGGGGACTTCGCCGCAGCGCTTGAGGTACCAGGACTTCGCGCAATAGACGAACTCGCCGACTTCGGAAGCGTCGATGATCAGTCGCCGATCAATCTGTGACATCTCTTTAACAGATAGGGGAAACTGGCTCGTGAGTGAATATAACTCTGACATAAATAAAAAAGCCGCGAGAGCGGCTTTTTTATTTATAAAAGATGTTGGCTCCTCAGGTAGGACTCGAACCTACAACCCTCCGGTTAACAGCCGGATGCTCTGCCATTGAGCTACTGAGGAAAAACTTTAATAAGCCTTGATGGACGTGAGGGGGATCGAACCCCTGACCTCCGCATTGCGAACGCGGCGCTCTCCCAGCTGAGCTACACGCCCATAAAACGAAGGCGCATCTTACTCAGCGCGAAATGATATGTCAAGCTGGTCTCCCGATGAAAACGCTCTCGCAAAAGAGTGGTTAAACGCCTTATCGGGCAATATTAACAGGCTCGCGGAGCGTTGTTTGCTTTGCTAAGCTGCACGGGCGGTTGGTCGCAATTTTAACGCGGAGGTGGAGCATGGCCGAAGGTAATGAGCGACAATCTGGCGCGCAACCGGGGCTATTGTTCGGCGATCTGTCGAACGATGAAGCCGTCACGCGGGTCGAATCGATCGAAGTCCCGCGTGACGACTCGCTCGCGAGAATCCTGGCCGACCTGAAAACCAGTCTCGTTTGTGGCGCGTGCAAAGCCGGGATGCCGGTCGTCTTCGGCGAAGGGCCGCCACAGGCCGAAATGATGATAATCGGCGAAGGGCCGGGAGTTGACGACATCCATTCGGGGCTGCCCTTTCAGGGGCCGGCAGGAATGTTGTTGAACAGGATGCTGGCGGCGATCAACCTGGCGCGCGTGGAATGTTATCTCTGCAACGTGATCAAATGCATTCCCCCAGGCGAGCGGAAGTTTTCGGCCGAAGAGATCGAAGATTGCCGTCCGTTCCTTCTGCGACAGATTCTGGCGGTCAACCCTCGCGTCATCGTGGCCTTGGGCGCGCTTGCCGCACAGACTCTGCTCAGGTCGAAGAAGACCATTTCGGAGTTGCGCGGCCAAGTCTTCAATTTGCGGTTGAATGATCGGGAGATACCCGTCCTGCCGACCTTCAATCCGGCCTATCTGCTGCGTGTAGCTGAAAAGAAGCGCGAGGCCTGGGAGGATTTGAAGCTGGTTAGGGAACTGTTGAAGAAGTGAAGAGGCGACGGGGCGACAAGGCGACGGGGGGAAAGAGAAATCTTCAGCGAGAAGTCTCATCGTCGCCCTGTCACCTTGTCGCCTCGTCGCCCCATCTCTCTTCACCCCTTCGCCTTCTTCTCTTCGGCGGGTGGCGGCAGGGCCAGTTGCTGAGACGCCGCTGGAGCCTTTATTCCCTCTTGATCGAATGCAAGCTTGACGCGGCGGCGGAGTTCGCGCCCGACCTCGGCCTGTTTGCCTGTCGCCGTCTTCGCCAATAATCGGAGCGTGACGCTCGCGGCGCTGAGCTTGTCCACTCCGAGCATGGCCGGCGCTTCGGTGATGTCGGCGGGACTCTCCGCTCTCACCTGCTTTGCGGTTTCGAACATCACTCGCATCGCGCGGTCGACGTCCTCCTTGTAATCGATCTCGATGTCGAGGACGACGCGCGACCAGCCTTTAGAATAATTGACCACGGCGCCGACGCTGCCGTTGGGGATCGACGTAAGCGACCCGTCGAGCCCCCTCACGCGCGTCGCACGCAACGTCAGTTGCTCCACCGTCCCGGTGGTCTCGCCGATCTTAACCGTGTCGCCCACGCTGAATTGGTCTTCGAGCAGGATCAGGAGGCCCGCGAAGAAATCCTTGATAAGGCTCTGAGCGCCCAGGCCGATGGCGATGCCCAACACTCCCGCGCTGGCCAGTATCGGGGTGATGTTGATGCCAAGCTCCCCCAAGAAGGTCATCAGGCCGATGAACAGAATGACGGTTTGCGCCACGCCGCGAAACGTCGCCGAGAGGGTTTGCAACCGGCGGCGCGAAGCCGGCGCATGCCTGTTTACCGCGCCGCGTTCAAATAGATGGAATACCGTTTTGATCAACGCCGAGGCGAACCGCATCATGAAGACCGTCACCACGATGACGATAATCGGTTTGACGAGGCTGATGTTCGGATTCGACAACCACGTGACAAAGCCGTCGCGTTTGCGCTGCAAAATTTCGTCCACGCTTCCAAACCGAGTGCGGGCTACCGGCAATACGTTGATCAGGAATGCGATATAGAGAACCCAGACCAGCGTGCGCAGCGCGTTGCCGGCCCAATCTAGCAGCAGTCGTCTCAGAGAAGGCGGCGCGCCGTCGTCGGGTTGAGGCTCTTTAGCGAACTTGTGCGCGAGGCGGCGCTGCGCCACCCCAACCAACCAATGCAGGGCCGCGCACACGAGTGTGGCGATTAAGAGCAGTAGAATGATTTTGAATGTTTGGGTATTCAACGACTCAGACTCGTAAGAAGGGGCCGCCTACCCGACCATCGGGCAGGACGGCCCCGGTTTTAAGGGCTCGATAAAACTCTTCAAGCCTGCGATCCGTGGTTGTTATTTTTTCTTCTCGCTCGTTTTGGCCGCGGCAGACGCGGGCGGAGGCGTAGTCATGTTGTTAGTCACCGTTTTGGCGCCGCATGCTTTGGCCGTCCTTGTCGCGCCGCCCTTGGCGCCGCCGCTTTTGGCTTCGCCGGTCAGAGTCGCCTCGCCGTTAGTGACCGCCGCGGCGCCGCTCGATATAGTCTTGGAGGCGGCGAATTTGTCGGAAATGCACTTCTGAATCTCCGCGTCCGTTTTCGGGGCCGTGGTGGCTTTCGCCGGCTTGTCGGCCTTCTTCTTCATCATCATCTCGCCTTCCTGAGACGCCAGGGAAGCTTGAGTCAATGCGAACGCCATCGTAAACAAAAGCGTGAACGTCAAAGCGATTGTCTTCTTCATAAACTTGCTCCTATATATTGAATTGTCATTTCGCGCGCAATCACGGTCAATGGATTATCGAAGACCTGAATGTATTAGCTGATTGACCGGCGCTGGTCCGCGACTATTGCAGGGGAAGCTATTGTTGGATATGTCATCGTGAATTGCAAATAAAATGGGTGATTAAATGGAAGTTGGCGTGATTGAATCGCTGCAGTTGATTCCGCATAATCGCCCTATGATAGAGACGACGGAGATGAATCCTGACGCGGCGAATAATCCAAAAAAGCGGTATTGTCGGGTGGCTTCAATCGGGGAAATTCCTACGGGGGCCGGTCGTCTGGTCGAGGTCGGCGGAGAGGAAGTCGCGCTGTTCAATTTCAACGGCGAGTATTATGCGATCAGCGACCTGTGCCCGCACCGCGGCGCGTCGCTGGCCGAAGGCTTTCTGGACGGCGGTAAAATTTTCTGCCCCCTGCATTGTTTCGATTTCAGTCTGAAAACCGGCGAATGCGGGACGGTCCCTTCGCTACGCGTTCGGACTTACGAAGTCAAAATCGCCGGGGAAGATATTTTCGTCGAATGTTGAAGACAGGTTTGACAGAAGAGGTCTACGACAAAATCTTGTTCGCCGTGGCCGCAGTGTGGAATCTGGGCGCGGCCGCGACGCTCGTCTTCAACCCCGAATTCTTGCTCGCGAGATTGGACGTTAGTGACCCGGACGCGCGATTGCTCGCGCGATCATTCGCGTCGAGCGTAACGGCCTGGGGAATTGGTTACGCCCTCATCGCGTTTGATAGAAAGCGCTTCCGGGACTTCGCATGGCTAGGCGTAATTTCAAAGACGATTTTCTTTGCGGTCTATGCCACGGCTTATTTCGGAGGACGAATTTCATTCCCGACCTTCATTCCCGCGTTGATCGACCTGGCTTTTGCAATCCTTTTCGTTGAATTCCTCCGGCGCGCATCCCGTAAGTGAAGGGGCGACAGGGCGACAGGGCGACTAGGGGAAAGAAAAAGTTGAGTCCTAAGATCGAAAATCGCCCCGTCGCTCTGTCCCATCGTCGTCCCGTCTCTCTATTACTGAATCGCCAGCATTCTGTCGAGCGCGACTTTCGCCCACCGGGCGGTCTCTTCGTCTACTTTTATCCGGTTGACGACGACTCCTTCCGCCAGATTCTCCAGCGCCCACAAAAGGTTTTCGGGTGAAATGCGGAACATCGTCGCGCACATGCACAGGTCGGGCGCTAGCAGCGTCACGAATTTGTCCGTGTGGCGTTTCGCCAGGCGGTTGACCAGATTGAGTTCCGTGCCGACCGCCCATTGGCTGCCGGCGG
>DATCXQ010000641.1:0-4957 GCA_036565725.1 Blastocatellia bacterium | reverse complement strand
CGGATTGGGTTCGGACGTGACCACTGGGGCAGACACGCAGGTCTGCCCCGGATTGGGTTCGGACGCGACCACTGGGGCAAACACGCAGGTCTGCCCCGGATTGGGTTCGGACGCGACCACTGGGGCAGACACGCAGGTCTGCCCCTACATTGAATTGATTTGCAAGCCGCCCCAGGTTGTTTTCCTCAGGTCTTAATCGCATTGCCAGAGCTACAAATTGATCATCCAATGGCGCGCTCATTAGCATCCCGCCTCGACCTTCGGTTTAGCAAGATAGTGAATCTTGAGTAAAGTTTCGAGCAGCGGTTCGAGTTTGTCCAGCGCGAACTGGGTGGCGGCGTCGCTCAGGGCCATCGGCGGGTTGTCGTGGACTTCCATGAACAATCCGTCAACGCCGCATGCCACGCTGGCGCGCGCGAGGTGCCCGACGTATTCCGACTGGCCTCCGGTGGCGTCGCCGAGCCCGCCGGGCAGTTGCAGGCTGTGCGTGGCGTCGAAGACGACCGGGTATCCGAATTGACGCATCATCGGGAAGGCGCGCATGTCCACGACCAGGTTGTTGTAGCCGAAGCTCGTCCCGCGCTCGGTGATCATGATCTGGCGATTGCCGGCGGCTTCGAGTTTCTCGATGATGTTGCGGACGTCGAGCGGCGCGAGGAACTGGCCCTTTTTGACGTTGATCGCGCGCCCGGTCGCCGCCGCCGCCTGCAGCAGATCGGTCTGGCGACAGAGGAACGCGGGGATTTGTAGGATGTCCGCGACCTGAGCCGCCTCGTCGGCCTGATGGGTCTCGTGAATATCGGTGATGACGGGCGCGCCGACTTCATCCTTTATGTGTCGCAGGACGCTCAGCCCCTCGTTCATTCCCAGGCCGCGAAACGAGCGGGCCGAAGAGCGGTTGGCTTTGTCGTAAGAGGCTTTGAAGACGAAAGGGATGTCGAGCCTCGACGCGACGCGCGAAATCTCGCGGGCCATCATCATCGCGTGATCTTTCGATTCGATCACGCAGGGGCCGGCGATCAGGAAGAGGTCGCCGGCGCGGCGTTTGATGCTCTGATAAAAATCGTTCATTTGTCAGTTGATGAGGGCGGGTTCGAGCAGGCAATCAATCTCTTCGATCTTCGCCAGCGGCTTTGCCGCCAGCCATCGCCGCAAAATCTCCCTGGCCTGTAGCTCGGAGAGGGCGCCGAAACCGATGCGCCGGTAATTGGTCTGATCTACGTCGTGTGTGTGTTTGGCGTCGAGGCGGCCTTCGCTACAGGCCCTGCAGATCATTCGGAGGTTGGAAGACCAGTCCTCGGCGGCCAAGCCACGCTCTGAGGCCAGTTCGGCCAACGATTCGACGTCCTCCGGGCCGACGCCGCTGACGATGACCTCGAAGGTCCCGAATTCGCTTGCGGTGAGCAGTTGCAACTCGTCGAAGACCGGAACTTCTTTCCCGTCCACTTTCCTGTGCCCGTTCGGCGCGCCGTCGTGGAGCAGCAGGTCGCCGTAGCGATGCTCCGATTGCGGCAGCGGGACGCAATCGATGATCGCCCGCGCCGGATCGATCCTTCGACACCAGACCACTTCGGACTCCTCGTACGGGTTGATTCGAATCGGCGTGAGGCCGATCTCCATCTCGATCGGGCCTTCGCCTTCGGGGATTTCGATTCCGAACTCTTTCCACGCGCGGCGCGCCTCGGCCCAATCTCCGAGCGCCGTCGCGGCGATGCCCAGATTCCACCAGGCGTCCTGCTCCGACGGATCGAGCGCGACCGCCTTCTGATTGCAGCGCAGCGATTCCTGCCAGTTGCGCAGCTCTTTGCGCAGCAGTCCGAGGTTGTACCAGGGCGTCGCCCATGCAGGCCAGAGTTTGGTCGCCTTCTGGTAATATTTGACCGCCTCGGCGATCTGTCCGCGCTGCTGGAGCTTGATGGCCTCCTCGTTGTGGCGCATCGCCAGCGATTGAGACTCTTGACTGAATTGATGAACTTTCATCGGTTAAAACACGAACTCGCGTTGTTTATTTTCCTGGTCCGATTTCACTCTTTGGTCTAAAACCTGACGATACGACGGATCGATGATTGTCAGGCTTGGCGTGCGATAGATCCCAAGCGCGGGAAAAATCATATGAATCGGGGGATTAATAACCGCCTCAACCTCAAGCCCTTTGCATTTGAGCGTTCTTTGGTCGTTACTCGACGACGGCTCCCAATAGTTCGCCCCCGGTAGACTAAATGAGCTCGATATTTTTGCCGTCCATTCATCAATAGTCCACGAAGGATACAGGTCTGGACTGCGCCTACTGTAAGTCACGCTTATCTCTACCAGCCGCCCGTCAAATGTCGTGAAGCTGAATCTGTTGATGCCAGCGAATTTTTCCCTCACTTCCATCATGGTGGAATCCCTTGGGGATAACGTAAAAGTCGCCAGGCCGTAGTTTGGAGCCAGGCCGGCGTTTTTGAGAGCGGTTTCGACTGGAAGTCTTGAATCGTTGTTGAACGCTAAAAGAGACAGGAGTTCATCAGCGCTCATTCCCAAACGTAAGCCGCGGATGGACGGCATCCTGTCCAATGGAACCGAGCATTGTGACTGTCGCTTCGTGATCTGTTTGGACTCGACGCCTCCGGGCCGTTTGAAATAGTGGACCGGGCATCTGGTCGTTTCGCTCACCTGTCGCGTATCCGCGCTTACCAGCTCCCATCCTTCTTCGCCGAGATACTGGATAATCTCTCGCTCATCTATCGCCTGGTTATCAGGATCACAATAATTGACTACTTTGTACTCCCACTTTTGAGGTTGGTTGGCGTTTTGTTGGGCAAGCGCCGCTGGCGCAAATGTTGAGCTGACAAAAACGATTCCCATCGCCATCAAACGTCCGTAACGCATTGGAATTCTCCTTTCAATGACGCGCCTGGGGAAATGCGGGGGTTGCACGCCCAATGGGTCGGAATCCAAGCGACCTGTAGCGCGAGCATTATGAAGGCGCCAAGTCGCAACCGCTCCCTGTACCGTACCGAAGTCAGTCCGCCGCCACGACCTCGCTCTTCATCTGTTCTTCGCCGACCTGGTCGCGCAGTCGATGATTGTAAGCTGCGCGAATGAAGCTGGCAAAAAGCGGGTGCGGCGACAGGGGCTTCGATTTCAATTCGGGGTGCGCCTGAGTGCCCAGGAACCAGGGGTGGTCGGCGAGCTCGATCATCTCGATGAATTTCCCGTCGGGCGATTTACCCGAAAAGACGAATCCGGCCTCCGCCATGCGGTCTTTGTAGGCCGTGTTGAATTCGTAGCGGTGGCGATGGCGTTCGGAGATGGGGTTAGATTTGTAGACGCTTTCGGCGAGCGATCCCGGCGCCAGTTCGCACTCATAGGCCCCGAGCCGCATGGTGCCGCCCATCGCATCGACTCCGAGCAGGTCTCGCAGTTTGAAGATCACGGGGTTCGGGGTGTCGGGGTCGAATTCGGTCGAATCGGCGTCCTCGATGCCGCAGACGTTGCGCGCGTATTCGATCGACGCGCACTGCAGCCCCAGGCAGATGCCGAAAAACGGCTTCTTTTCACGGCGCGCGTAAGTGATGGCGCGGATCATTCCCGGAATCCCGCGCTTGCCGAATCCGCCGGGGACCAGTATCGCATCGACGTCGCTCAAAAGGTCTTCCCACCGGTCGCCGGTCATGAGGTCTTCGCTCTCGATCCAGCGGAGGTTGACGCGCAGGTTGTTGGCGAAGCCGCCGTGCACCAGCGCCTCGTTGAGGCTCTTGTACGAGTCTTCGAGCTCCACGTATTTGCCGACGATGCCGACGGTCACCGATTCGCGCGCGCTGCGCATCCGGTTGACGAGCGCGTTCCACTGCCGCAGGTCTGTGTCGCCGAGCGGCAGCCGGAGTATGTCGACGATCAACTGGTCGAGGTCCTCGTGGTTGAAGATCAGAGGGATCTCGTAGACCGATTTGACGTCGGGCGCGTTGATCACGGCCTCCTGCGAGACGTTGCAGAAGAGCGCGATCTTGGCCTTCATCTCGGCGGGCAACTCGCGGTCGCAGCGGCAGAGCAGGATGTCGGGTTGGATACCGATGGCCAGCAACTCCTTGACAGAATGCTGCGTCGGTTTGGTCTTCAGCTCTCCCGACGCGGCGATGAAGGGAACCAGCGTGAGGTGTACGAACGCGGCGTTGTGGCGCCCGACCTCGTTGCCCATCTGGCGTATGGCTTCGAGGAAGGGAAGCGATTCTATGTCGCCGACCGTCCCGCCGATCTCGACGATCACGACGTCCATCCCGTCCGAGACGGCCTTGATCGCGTCCTTGATCTCGTTGGTGATGTGCGGGATCACCTGGATGGTCTTGCCCAGGTAATCTCCACGCCGCTCTTTCTCGATGACCGACAGATAAATGCGGCCCGAAGTCCAGTTGTTGGCCTGCGTCAACCGCGCGCCGGTGAAACGCTCGTAATGGCCGAGGTCCAGATCGGTTTCCGCGCCGTCGTCCGTCACGAAGACCTCGCCGTGCTGGAAAGGCGACATCGTGCCGGGATCGACGTTGATGTACGGGTCGAATTTCATCAGCGTGATCTTCAGCCCACGCGCTTCGAGCAACGCGCCGATCGAGGCCGCAGCGATGCCTTTGCCGAGGCCGCTGACCACTCCTCCGGTGACGAAAATGTATTTTGGCATAAGCTCCTCGTGGTTTCGGGCGATTTGTGGGTCAAGGCGCCAGAAATCCTGTGTATTGATCGCCTCTGAGTTTTGAAATACGAGGTAGGAGCAAGAGTACCCGTTAGACGGCGCCTCAGTCAATTCACCCACTCGGCTGGGGAATGCGGAATGCGGAATGCGGAATGCGGATTGCGGAATGCGGATTGCGGATTGCGAGGAGACCAGGCAGACATAGAATCCATAAGGAAATAGGGCAGAATGAATTCACCACCCGTCAACTCTCTTCAATCCGCAATCCGAATTCCCTTCAATCCGCAATCC
>DATCXQ010000066.1:0-6786 GCA_036565725.1 Blastocatellia bacterium | reverse complement strand
GCGCTGCTGTCCCCGGTCGAGCCTCTCGATCTGCTTTTCGATCATTTGCCGAATATTTTCCGGCGCCGCCACTTCTAACTCGGCCAGCGCGACCGTCAATCGCGATTGGCCGTCGCGCTCCGCGATCAATCCTTCAACCTGCAGGTAATCCACGGCGTTGACCAGAAAGAACGGATTGCCTTCAGTTCGCTCATGCAGCAGCTCGGCGAACGCCGCAGGGAATTCGTGTTGCGGGAAGCGGCGGCTAAGATACTCGCCGATCGCCTCCTGACCCAAATATTCCAGCGGCAGTTCTTCACACTGCCGGCGCGCCTGCAATTCCTGCTTGACGCCTTTCAGCGGGTGATCGCTCAACGCCACTTCCACCGGGCGGTAGGTGGCGACGAGCAGCAACCGCGACGGTTTGCGCCGCCGCGCCAGGTACGAGACGAGATCGAGCGTCGAGTAGTCGCTCCAGTGCAAGTCTTCCAGCACGAGCGCGAGCGGCGTCTCACTGGTGAGCGCTTCGAGCGCCTCGGCCATCTCGCGCAGCATCCGTTCGCGCGTCGCGCCGATCACTTCTCGTCGCAAATTCTCACGGTCGGCTTCGTCGATCAACCAGGGCATTTGCTGCAGCCAGGTCGGCGCGTGGCGGCGCAACAACCCCACCAGACCCGCGCGCCCGGGCTCCTGACACAACCGCGAGACGGCCTCGAGCACTGGCAAATAAGCCTCGCCCGCGCCGTATTGTTCCAGACATTGTCCCTGCCCGACCCACACTGTTGAATCCAGCTTGACTCTTTGCAGAAAGACCTCGACTAGCGTCGTCTTGCCGATCCCCGCTTCGCCGGTGACGAAGACCACCTGCCTTTCACCGCCCATCGCCCGCCGCAGCCAGCCTTGCATCTGCGCCAACGCCGTTTCACGACCCACCAGCCCCCTAACCGGCAATAATGCGGCTAGGCGATAGGCGCCGGAGAGTGAGAGAGGAGGAGAGGCGGAGACGGAGGGAGGGAGAGGCGAAAGGACTGAAAGATGTGGAGAGTTAGCCACTGGTCCCACCGTCCCACTATCTTTCTGTCTCTCCGTCCCTCCGCCTTCGATGATTCGCCCGATAAAGCGATAACCGCGCCGGTGCGCCGTCTCGATGAACTGCGGCGCCTTTGAATCGTCATCGAGCATCACGCGAATTTTCCTGATGCTGACCTTCAACACGCCGTCGGTCACGGTCGTCTCCGGCCAGGCGGCCTCGATCAGTTCCTCTTTCGTCACCAGGCGACCCGGATTGCGGACGAGGTAGAACAGGACGGCGAATTCTTTGGGAGGGATGGCGATGGCTTGTTCGCCACGCCATAGACATTCATTGACGAGGTCGAGGCGGAAGTTTCCGAAGACGATTTGTTGTTCTGAAGGCACGACTCTTACCGATCCGTTACTGTGGCTTCGCTACAGGTTTATAACTCCACTGACGGATGTTGGTTATCAACGACGCATGATGAAGGTGTGGCAACGCGACTCGCCGCCTCAGTCTCAGGCCGTCTCTTCATGATCATGTTCCTCGCTGGCGCGCACCTCTGTCAATACCTGAGCTACAAATGCCAGCAATTCCTCGAGCGAGCGAAAACGCATAGCCTTGTAGGAAGTAATATGTTCCACCCGCCCCTGGCAAAGCCCAGTCTCAAAATCCGTTTCGGGTTGAAACTGGATCACGAAAGCTCCTTTGTATTTCCAGTCTTTCATCACGCACAAACAATAACCGCCGCCTGTCAGCTAAGTCATAAAGTTACAGTGAACTTTCGGTAAAGTTCTTGAATGTCATCCAACACCGTCGCGGGAGCATACCCAAGGCGCTGACTTGCCGGGCAAAGCGCTTCACCGAAGCTTCACCGTAACTTCACTGCTTGTTTATGACTCCGCTGATGGGCGCCGATTATCATCGGCATGTTGACGCTCACTGAGTTATTTCCGGCGTGGGGTAGGAGTCAACGCTGACGCGCCCTGCCGATCGCCAAGGCTGAATTGCGCGCAGGGCGATGAGGTCCGGCGTGTCAATCGACATAATCAACATCATGGTAATCAATGATCAGAAGAAGGGAAAAATCATGAACATCCAGTTTAAATCAAACCTGCCAAGCGATAGCGCGCCTGGCCGACTGACGGCGGGTACGCGCCCGCTCGGTAACCAGAGGCGGCTTAGGTTAGCGCTTCTAGCTCTAGTCATAATCAGCCAGCTAACGGTTAGCGGTTCCAGAGTTTCAGCCCAAACCGAGACCCTCAGTCCGGCCGTGACCTGTCAGGAGGTTCGGCTGCCGGTCTCTCTTCAGGAGGGGCAACCTGCTAACTATGAAGTGGTCGGCAAGCTTTGCTTTAAACCGAATGGCAAGAAAGTAGTCCACCTATTACTCTCCGGGGCGACCTACGGCAACGTCTACTGGGACTTCCCGTTGCTGCCGGAGTTCTACTCGTACGTGCGATCCTTGACGAGCGCAGGATACGCTACGCTCAACATCGATCGCATCGGGATTGGCGAGAGCAGCCGTCCGCCGGCCGACCAGGTCACTATTCAGGCAAACGCATTTGTTGTTCACCAGCTCGTCCAGGCTCTGCGTGATGGTCGAATTGGTTCGTTCTCGAAGGTTATTCTGGTTGGTCATTCACTCGGATCCGGGATCGCGCTATCAGAGCAGGCTCAGTATGGTGATGCGAACGGGTTGATCCTGACCGGCTTTCTCCATGCGATTGGCCCGGGATTCGCGGAGGTTCCGACTCTCGTCTATCCGGCGCAGAATGACCCGCGCTTTGCCTCTCAGAACCTGCCGGACGGCTACTTCACGACTATTCCGGGCAAGCGGTCGGCATTCTATTTTACGCCTGTGGCCGACCCGAATGTCATCGCCCGCGACGAGCAGACCAAGGAGACCATCACTCTTGGTGAAATCAACACGTTTCCGCCGCTCGTGTTTTCGCCGACTGACGCGCAGTCGATCCACGTCCCGGTCCTGTTTGTGATCGGGAGCCGTGACAATGTTTTCTGCACGCCCCCCCAGTGCTCGGAGGCGCAGATCGAACCGAGTTTCTACCCTGCTGACGCTCGGGTGGAAGTCAGGGTGCTGCCTGGTACCGGACATGATCTGAACCTCCACTTCACTGCCCCGGTCTTCTTCGGGATCGCCCGCGAATGGTCAGATCGGCGTTTCGGGAATTAAGTTCCCCAATAGACGCCTGACTCAGCTAGATCAGAACACGCGACATTGGCGCAGTGCGGGGAGCGTAAGCGGTTTGACGCTCGGTGAGAGATCAGACTAGTAAACCGGGGTTTCGCTTACGCTCCCCGCGCATACGCTGGGCGTAACACATCAACTCATCGCAAGGCCGCGCGCTTGTGGCTCGCCCGGGCGAGAGCGCAAGCAAGCGTCCCTCAGATGGGTTAAAGCAGGAGAACGAGGGCCATGGCTGCGACGCGTCTCCGGCGCGCGGACGCGTCGCGACAAAAGGCAAGAGGCGCGCCGAAATAATAACCAAATCAGGAGAAGGAAAATAAATGTTTCGCACTTTAATTCGACATTCACAACGACTGGCTTGGCTGACGCTGCTGGTGGCGATGGCCGCCGCCGCCGCGTCGGCCCAAACCTACCAGATCATTCAAACGGAGACATCGGCGGTCACCCAAAACCTGACGAGTACGAAGACCACCGTGCAGGTCGGCGGCAATCGGCTCAACCGGTTCTTCATGCATCGCGTCAAGAAGAACGTGCCCGCGCAGGAGCTTCGCGGCGCGATCCTGTTGCTGCCGCCGCTCGGCAGCGGTTTTCAGAATTACGAGGTCGGCGAAGACAATAATTACGACAACTCGTTCGTCGCCTTCTTCGCCAATCGCGGCTTCGATGTGTGGGGGTATTCGCAGCGGACGCAAGGGCTCGTGGCCGGTTCATGCGAGAGCGGCTCCATTGACTGCTCACCCATGGCCGACTGGGGATTGCAGACCATCGTTGACGACGTCGCCTTCATCCGCCAGCAGATCGGCCTGGCCCATCCCGGCCGAAAGCCGGTAGTCGGCGGACTCTCGCTTGGGAGCATGGCCTCGGTCGCGGTGATCAACGCGGCCCCGGACGATTACGCCGGCGCCCTGCTGATCGAAGGGTCGCTCTATGACGCCGACCCGCAGGTGCGCGCCATCAACCAAAACTTCTGCAACCAGTTCAACGCGCTGCTGGCCCAGGGCATCTTCTTCGACGGTCAACAACTTCCCGGTATCAAGGTGGTCGCCCAGTTGGCGACGGTCGCCCCTAACGACCCTTCGCCACTGCCCGGCTTCCCTCCGGGATTTACCAACCACCAGGCCTTTGTGGCGATCATAAGCACGCCGCAAATCTCGCCGACCTCCCCGCGCCCGGATTATTTCCTCGCCGCCGGCGATGCGCAGCAGGATCGCTTCCTTTTCATCAATGACTCGTTGATCCGCGCCAATATCGCGCAGTTCGTTGACTACGTCGCCATACGCACAGTCCGCGATGTCAACTGCGGCCTCGCGGGCGACCGCACTTTTACCAACAGCCTTCAAAACTTCAACGGTGAGGTGTTCGTCATCGCCGGCGGGCATGGGTTTGGCTCCGGCATGCTCGACACCGCCGATCTCATGACCTCGGCGCGGGTGACGATCAATTTCGTCGAGCCGTTCGGACATGTCGACCATTACTTTGCGACCTCACACCGGCGCTCCCTCGAAAAGCCGATCCTGGCGTGGCTGAAGCACGTGGTCGAATAACAAGATGAAGAGGATAACCATGAACTATCGCAAATCAATTCCAAATCTGAAAAGTCTGTTCATTGCCCTGGCATCGCTCTTAACGGTGTGGGCCGGCGGCCTGGCCCAGGGCGCGTCTGCGCAAGGCGTAGAAACCGTCGCTCTGTTCAACCCTGCGGCGTTCGAGACGCCAGAGAGCGTCCAGATCGACCGTCGTGGTAATACTTATATCAGCATGGCGCTGACAGGGGAGATCCGGAAGATAGAGCCCAACGGAACGCAGTCGAGCCTGGCGTTCCTGCCGATTCGTCCTGATGTCCAGCCGTGCGGAAACAGCCTTGGCGTTCCGATAATGGGTGGCATTGCCCTCGATCATCAGGGCAACGTCTATGCTTCGCTCAACTCGTGCAATCTGCCGGATCTAGGCGTCTGGAAAGTGACTCGACAGGGCCAGGCTTCGCTACTCGCCCGCCTGCCGGCGAATGCCGCGCCCAACGGGATCGCCTATCACGAGGGATGGCTCTATGTGGCGGATACGGTCCTCGGCCTGGTCTGGAGGATTCATTCCGACGGCGCGAGCCTGCCAGAGGTCTGGACCGCCGATCCATTGCTTACGCCGGTTCCATTGCCGCTGACGCCGGGGCCCAACGGCCTGCAGGTCTTTCGCGACGAGGTGTACGTCGCGGTTTCGGACCGCGCGCACATCGTCGCCATCCCGATTCTGGATGGCGGCGCGGCGGGAACGGGGCGCGTCCATGTCTCTGGCATAGCTCTCGACGACTTCGCCTTTGACGTAAATGGCAATCTCTACGGAACCACTGACCCATTCAACACACTAGCGCGCGTGGCGCCGGACGGAACGGTTATAACGCTGCTGACCACCTCTGACGGGCTGGACGGGCCGACCGCCGCCGCCTTCGGTGTGGGAGCTGACAGGAAGAACCTCTATATCACAAACGCTGCGTTCCCATTCTTCCCCGGCCCGAATCCGCGACGCCCCAGCCTGATGCGGCTCAACGTCGGGATCCCCGGCAAGCCACGGCCCTGAGCCGGCCTGGTAGCTCCGTGCGCCGCTGTTTTTTGTGTCTGGCCGGCGCCTCGCCCGCCAGACACAACTCCGCCGCATGAGCGGCGGTAGATTCCACAGGCCAGACGATTGACTTCATGTTGAGCGCAAAAAGAGACGCGAGGGCCGCCAAACGCTTCTTCCGCAAGATGCTCAAGTCCCCGTCACACTCATCTCCACGAGTCATCAACGTCGATCAGAACAAAGCCTACCAGCCCGCGGTCGAAGAACTGAAGGATGAAGGAGTCCTGTCCGTCGCCACTCAATTACGCCAATGCAAATATCTAAATAATATCATCGAGCAGGATCACCGATTCATAAAACGCCGAGTCAATCCCGGACTCGGGTTCTTCAGTTTCAAGACGGCGCGGGGGACCATCGGTGGGTATTAGGTCACGAACATGATTCGGAAGGGCCAGGTTGAAGGAATCGGGAAAGACGACATTCGCGGACAAGTGAGATTCGTGGCCGATCTCTTCAATGTTGCCGCCCGACGAGAAGTCAGGGCCGGGCTTTTTGCGTCTCCGCCCAAGCTTTGCAGCAGAACCCAAAATATTGCGGAAAAGCAATCATCCAAACCACTATAAATTGTGGTCGAAATTTTATTTGCGCCAGCGCCGACGTACACCGCGAACATCTCGCGCAAGCCTAGCGCTACTGACAGCCACATACCGATCAAGGCGCCGATAAAGCCGATGGCGATTGAAACCAAAATGCCTCCCCGAAAACCGACAATCGCCCGACCAATTGCGCCGTAAATTTCCGCAATCAGCAACAGAATCAAAAACGACAACAGTGTCATAGCTTCCTCCTAGAGATTGAAGTTGCTAAATGCGCCTGCGCCTTTCAGCTTCGTCCCTCTCTACAGGACAAAAAATGAGCCGAAATCTGCTCTATGACATAAAGCGCTCTGAACAAATGGCGTTTCTATAGGACCAAAATGATGATGTTGAATTGTGGTCATAGCTGATAGGTCACCGTGCGATTAAACTTTCGG
>DATCXQ010000542.1:0-13435 GCA_036565725.1 Blastocatellia bacterium | reverse complement strand
GGGCAGACACGCAGGTCTGCCCCTACACAGATTTGAAAACCGCTCAAGTACCGCGAGCGGTAGCGAGCGTAGCCCCGGTGGATAGCTGGTATCAGGAGCCACGCTCGCTAATGCAAGCGTTATTGATTCGGCAGGGCGAATGCGACCAGGGCGTCGGAGTAAGTCTTGCTGAAATAGCCGCCGCCGCCGGCCGCAATGACGACGAATTGCCGGCCGCTCTTTTTGCCCTGAAAAGTAATCGGAGTGGCGTGCCCACTCGCATCGATTTTGGCCGTCCAGAGTTCTTTCCCAGTCTGAGCGTCGAAGGCGCGGAAACGGCTGTCGTTCGCGCCGCCGATAAAGACCAGACCGCCGGCCGTTACGATCGTCCCGCCCATGTTCGGCGTTCCCGTTGGCGGCGAGCCTTCCGTCGCGAGTACATCCACCTGGCCGAGCGGTACGCGCCAGGCAATCTCTCCAGTGTTTAGATTGACGGCGTTCAGCGTGCCCCAGGGGGGCTGCTGGCAGGGATATTCGTTCTGATCCCAGAACCGGGCGTACGCGCCCCATGGGCTTGAGCGCCGGTAGGCAGCCTCCTCGCCGGTAGCCTGCGGCTTCATTGCTCCGACGGCGCCGAGCTCATTCACGTTGACGTAGAGATAGCCCGTCCTTGGATCGAAGGACGCGCCTGACCAGGTAGCCCCGCCGAGCGTGCCGGGGAACCAGAGCGTCAACTCAAGCCCGGGCGGCGTGTACAGGCCGCCGCTGACAACCTGGTTGAACAACTCAGCGCAATATTTCTTTGACTCGGGCGTGACCTGGTTGAGTTCGTCTCGGGTGAGCGGCTTGTGGCGGGCGAGCGGCGGCGGTTTGACGGGTAAGGGCTGCGTCGGCCAGGTGGCCTCGCCAGGGACTTTACTTTGCGGTACTTTCCTTTCTTCGATCGGGAAGAGCGGCTTGCCAGTGCGCCTGTCGAGCACGAAGACCAGTCCCATCTTCGTCACCTGCGCCACGGCCGGAATCGCGCGACCGTTGTGACGGACTGTGATCAGATTCGGATGAGCCGGCAAGTCGTAATCCCAAATGTCATGGCGCACCATCTGGTAATGCCAGATGAGCTTGCCCGTCGCCGCGTTCAACGCCACAAGGGAATTCGCATAGAGGTTTCGCCCTTTGCGGTCGGCGCCGTAAAAATCGTAGGCGGCCGAACCGGTGGGCAGGAAGACCATCCCTCTCTCGACATCAACCGTCATGATCGACCAGACATTGACGCCTGTGCGGTCCCGCCACGAATCGCCTTCCCAGGTGTTATGGCCTGGCTCGCCAGGCCGCGGAACCGTATGAAACCGCCAGACTAGTTTGCCGGTGCGCGCGTCGAAAGCGCGCACGTCGCCGCTCGGGCCTTTCGAAGTCCCCTCAGGAGCTTGCGCTCCCACGATCACAAGATTCCTGTAGATTGCCGGCGGTGATGTCACGCCGTAATTCGAGAGGGGCCAGTTATCCGCCATGCCTTTTCGTAGATTGACCTCGCCCGCGTCGCCAAAATCCGGGCAAGGTTTGCCGGTCGTCGCATCGAGGGCGATTAGACGCGCGTCGAATGTGCCGAACAGGATGCGCTTCTCCATTCCGTCGCTCTTGCTTGAAGGGCCTTCCCAGTAAGCGACGCCGCGATGTGATTGGAACCGGCGGCTACTTGTCCCTGCCTGCGGGTCAAACTGCCATAGCTCCGCGCCGGTCTCGGCGTCTACAGCCATCACGCGATTGGAGGGAGTTGAGAGATACAAGACTCCATCGACCACCAGCGGGGTGCTTTGAAAAGCGGTCACACGCGAAGCTCCCTTGCCCAGTCCCAATGCTATTTCTCCCGTGTGATAGGTCCAGGCGCGCTGGAGTTGAGCCACGTTGCTCCGATTGATCTGGTTCAATGGGGAGTAGCGCATTCCACCCGGATCGCCGCCGTAAGAACGCCATTCGCGGTTTGCGTCTGAAGGCGAGGATTGCCCAAGAGCAAGAAAAGGGATCACGAGAAACAAGAAAACTTTTTTTATCATTGGCGGCTCATATGTGGCGAACCATAGCCGACCCGGATCAACCGTTGTAAGTGATTCCTGCGCTCTCCGTCGCTATTCGTTCGCCTTGGGTTTGGTCGCTTCGATCCGAACCTGCTTCATCGCTTCGGCCTCCTGAGCAAGTTCTGTTTTACCGACGGGGAAGCCATTGGCTTTCATCAAATGGCCCAGGATGTCGGTGATTTGTCGCCTGCTCAGCCGTCTTGGGTTGCTTGGCGGCATCGAGACACGGATTCTTTCGTATAGATCGCCTACGGTCAGGCCGTCCCAATTCGCAAGAAAAGCCGGGCCGGCAAGCGCGCTCGCCTCTTCGCCGCCCGTATCGTTCCGATGGCACGACGCGCATTCCCTGGCGTAGAGCGTTTCGCCTCGCTTGGCCTGCTCTTCTGTGTAAACGCCATCCCAGACTGAGCGTGGCTTGGCCGTTTCCTGCGCGCGAAGCGCTCCAATCGCTACCAATCCGATGATTGCCACAGCCGCGATTTTGTTGATCACTTTGATTCTCATAGCTCTTCAACCACGGGGAGCACGGTGGAGACTGGGATAAATCCTACTTCGTTTTTCCCCGCGCTCTCTGTGATGAGATTTGCTCCTAAGAGCTGTTCGCAATTGCGTGTACGGTAGGGGCAGACCTGTGTGTCTGCCCCGGATTGGGCGTACAGGTAACCACCGGGGCAGACACACAGGTCTGCCCCTACACTGATTTGCAAGTCGTTCTAGCGCCGCTCATTGTTTGTGGGGCGCTCGTCATCGGGCAAGGCGAACGCGATGTATTCGCCCGAGTAAGCGCCGCCGCTCACGGCGACGACGATGTATTGTCTGCCGTTAAGCAAGTAGGTCATCGGCGATCCGCTCTGCTGCGCCGGCATGTGGATCGCCCCGACCTCTTTACCGGTCGCCTTGTCATAGGCGCGCAGCATCGCGCCTCGCGAACGCCCTGGCATATTGGTGACCTGCGGATCGCCCATGATGACCAGCGTCTTGGTGACTACCAGTCCGACGGCGCCGTTCTGACCGGTCTTGGGAATGTTCAGACCTTTCAGCGCCGGATGGTTGCGGACTGTATCCGGCGTGTCGCCATGCGGAACCTGCCAGGCGATTTCTCCTTTGTCGAGATTGATGGCTGTGAGTGTTCCATACGGTGGTTTGACCAGAGGGAGACCTTGTACCAGTGTTCCGCCTCCGGTTCCGCCACCGCCTGCGGGAGGCGCCGCCCCGCCAGTCCCCGTCGGCGATGGCGGGGCTTCCGCCGCTGCGCGTCGTCTTGGCTGCTGCGGATAATCAGCCGCTGACCCGAACCCGGGGCCTTCTCTTTCCACAAATGGTTGGCCAGCCGTGCCCATAGCGTATTTGATATCCGAGAACCCTTCGGGAGGCTCGATGAGGCCGACAGGCGCGAGGCTTGCGTTTGAAGCCGGCGCGTAGATGGTGTGCGTCTCGGGATCGTATCCGCCGCCAGGCCAGTTCGTCCCTCCGTTCAGTATTCCGATGTTCATAGCCCCGAGCGGGCCGCCGAGCTTGCTCAGAATCGGCGGATTGAAGAGCGGCCCGTTTTTGTACTGCGCCATCACCTTGAGCGCCTGCGCTCGCAACTCAGGCGTGAAGTCGATCAAGTCGTCTTCCGTGACGGCCTGCCGGGCATAGGCCGGAGGTTTGGTCGGGAACGGTTGCGTCGGAGAGTACCATTCGTCCGGCACGTCGCCCTTCGGAACGGGACGTTCTTCGATTGGCCAGACCGGCTCGCCGGTCACGCGGTCGAAGACATAGACCCAGGCCTGCTTGCTAGGCATCGCCACCGCTTTGACCGCCTTGCCGTTGACGTTGATGTCGGCCAGGATTGCGGCGGAAGAGAGGTCATGGTCCCAAAGGGGATGATGCACCATCTGGTAGTGCCATTTTCGCTTGCCGGTTTTCAAATCAACGCAGACCAGGCTCTCGGCGAAAAGGTTATTGCCTGGGCGATGCCCGCCGTAGAAATCTGACGTTGGCGTCTCCACCGGCAAGTAGACCAGCCCGAGTTCTTCGTCCACGGTGATCTGGGTCCAGACGCCCGTGTTGCCGTTCACCGCCCAGGAATTGTCGCGCCAAGTGTCATTGCCGAACTCGCCGGGGCGGGGAATCGTGTGGAAAGCCCATAGTTGTTTGCCCGTCCGCACGTCGAAGGCGCGGACCTGACCCTTGGCGTTGTTGTGGGTCTTGACCGTAAAGCCTTCCTTCATCGCCATGCCGACGATCACCGTGTCCTTCGCTACAATCGGCGTCGAATGCAATCCGGCGTCGCCTTTCTCGAGATCAATTTGCTGGCCGTTTCCATAGGTCACGCCTACCTTGAGGTCAACGACGCCGTCTTTGCCGAAATTCGGGATGCGATTGCCGGTCTTGGCGTCCAGCGCGATGAGGCGATAGCCTGTGGTCACATACAGGATGCGCTCCTCTCTGCCGTCAGTCCAATATGACAGTCCGCGTCCCGATAACTGCCTCGGAGAATTCACGGCGCGCTGCCCTTCAAACTCGGCGTGTACCCACACCAACTCACCGGTGTCCGCCCTGAGCGCGATGATCGAGCGCCGCGTTCCGGCTGTTGTGTAAATCATCCCTTTGACCATCAGCGGCGTCCCCTCCAATTTGTATTCGGGACGCGTGCCCAGGTTGTCGGTCTTGAAGCGCCAGGCGACTTCGAGCTTGTTGAAATTGTCCGCGTTGATCTGGTCCAGCGGCGAATATCTCGTGCCCGCCAGATCGCCAGTGTAATGCGGCCATTCGCCGTTTTTGGTCGAATGCGCCGAAATACCGTTCTTGCTTCCGGACTGGCTCGACACTGCTACCGTCATCCACACAAGCCCGACGATGAGTAATACCAACGCTGAGATAGAACGATACACTGTTCGCGACATAGTTCACCTCCGTTTCTATTCTAGCTTTGTGACCGAGTTCTTGATGAAGTCATCGGTTGTTAGGGGCAGTTCGCAAATGCCTTTCACACGTATAAGCTTTGCCGCCCTTTATAAAAAAACACAGGCCAGTCCAATTTGCACTGTTAACCGCAATTAGCAAGTAGTAAACCTTACCTTCAAGGAGTTGCAAAGCGCTGCCATCCTTTGGGCGCTTTTGTGAAAACCCTGACGGAATTTCCCCATATGTCAATGGCGAATATTCCGATACCGATTTATTTGCATGCGGTGGGGAGTTTACCTCCCACACTGGCGTTAGATTTTCAATAGACGAAGATGCTTTCTCCCATTCGCTGACATTTTCGAATGGCCCAAATACTACGAAACTTGCGCTCAATCCACCTCCCGTTATTTTAAACACGGGCGGATAACTGCCTTCTTCTAATCTTATTCCTGGATCGCTCTCGTGACAGGACGCCATTACAAAGACAGACGTGATGCTACACGTAAATAATAGCCTGAGATAATTTATGCGCGATTTATGCTTCATCTTTCCCAGCAAGAAATATTACCGTCGCTTTGACTCATCTCTACTTTGAGCTTGGCCATACAGTTCCCTGATCTTGCTTCGTCACAGGCGCGAGGCCTTTGTAGACGAACTTCTGCAGGCGCCTCCCCTCGTAGGTCTCGGTCGTGTAGATGTTGCCCTTCGAATCAGTGGCGATGCTATGCACGCCGTAGAATTGCCCGGGCTGGCGTCCGCCGTCGCCGAAGCTGGTCAGGATTTCCAACGTATCGCGCAGCAGGATGTACACCTTCTGGTTGCGACCGTCGGCGACGTAGAGGTACTTCTGCTGTGGGTCTTTCGAGAAGGCGATGTCCCACACCGCCCCTTCGGACAGAGACCTTTTTGCGATGAACTGTTCCTTCACGAACTTTCCGTCCGGTTGGAAGACCTGAATCCGGTTGTTCACGCGGTCGCAGGCATACAAGAGCCTGTCATTCGACAGATCGGCGCAATGTACCGGGGTGCGGAACTGCTGGGCGGGGGGCGCGTCCGGATTGTAGCGGCCGAGGTTGGCGTCGTCGGGCTTGTTGCCGTAAGCGCCCCAATATCGCTTGAATTTTCCGGTGTCCGCGTCAATCACTGCCACGCGTTTGTTGAGATAGCCGTCGGCGATATAGGCTTCGTTGGCCTTCGGGTCGACAAAGATTTTGGCCGCTCTCCCGAAATTCTCCGTATCGTTGCTGCCGGCGTTCTTGCCCTTGTGGCCGAACTGCGCGAGGAATTTGCCGTCCTGGGTGAACTTCAGGATGTGGGCGTCGTTCGCGCCGTTGCCGCCGATCCAGACATTGCCTTTGTGATCGATGGTGATTCCGTGGTTCGACTCCGGCCACTCATAGCCTTCTCCAGGACCGCCCCAATGGCCGATCAGATTGCCCGCCTGATCGAATTCGAGAACGGGCGGCGCTTTCGAGCAGCATTCGCCGGTCTTCTGGTCCGCCGCCGCTTCATTCGGAGAGATTGTGTCAGGCCGATGAACGATCCAGACGTGGTCTTGCGCGTCAACGCCTACGCCGATTGTCATCCCGATGTACCAGTTGTTCGGCAGCGGCTTAGGCCACATCGGATCCACCTCGAACCTGGGCGCCATGACCACGGCGCTACCCTGAACGTCCGTCATCTTCCGCAGCGCGCTCTGACCGATGAAAAGCGCGACAAGGAGCGCTAGAAAGGTCGCGCCGAGATAGACATTACGATTTCTTTTCATATCACCTCAAGAAAAATCAACCACGGGGAGCGCTGGGAGAGTAAATACCTATGTCTATTTTCTTTTCCCCGCGCTCCCCGTGCTCCCCGTGGTTTGAACGGTTGTTCCCAAACCTTTGTAAACAAACTTCTGGAGACGTTTTCCTTCATAGTTCTCGCCTGTGTAAACGTTGCCTTTCGAGTCTACTGCAATGCTGCCCACGCCGTAGAACTGGCCCGGCATGCGCCCGCCCGCGCCGAAACTCGAGACGACTTCGAGCGATTCGCGCCGCAGGATGAAGACTTTTTTGTCGTGGCCGTCGGCGACGTAGAGGAATCGTTGTTGTGGGTCGTGCGAGAACGCGATGTCCCAGACAGATCCGTCTCCGAGAGTCGTTTTCGAGACGAAAGCTTCTTTCACGAATTTGCCGTTTTTCTCAAACACCTGAATCCGGTCGTTCTGACGGTCGCAGACATAGACCAATCCATCTTTCGCAATCGCGACACAGCTTACAGTGCGAAACTGTTTAGCCGGCGGCGCATTCGGATCATAGGGGCCGAGGCTCGTGTCATCAGGCCTCTCGCCGTAAGCGCCCCAGTGGCGCTTGTAGGCGCCGGTGTCGGCGTCGAAGACGACGACGCGGCGATTGCCGAATCCGTCGCCGACGTAGACCTCGTTGGCTGCCGGATCGACTCTGGCGATGGCGGGACGGTTCAGCCCCGTCTTGCTGTCACTGCCCTCGACCTTGCCTGCGTGTCCGATCTGCAACAGGAATTGTCCCGCGCGCGAGAACTTGATGAGGTGAGCGTCCTGTGGCCGTGGAGTTGTCGGCGCCGCGCCTCGACCGGCGACAGGCTCGGGCTGTCCTGCGGCCGCTATCCACACATTCCCCTTGTGATCAATGCTGATGGCGCCGGTGGACTGCGGCCATTCAAAGCCTTCGCCCGGGCCGCCCCAATGACTGATCAAATTGCCGGCCTGATCGAATTCGAGAACATGCGGGGCCGGGACGCAGCAGCCGGTAGGCGGATTGAGTATCGCCCCCTTTTCGTTATTGCCGAGTGAATCGGCGCCTCGATGAATGATCCAGATGTGATCACGCGCGTCGACGGCGACGCCGGTCACGGAACCGAGGACCCAATGGTTCGGCAGCGGTTTGGGCCACAACGGGTCCACTTTGAAGATGGGCGCCTGGACTCCGGCGCGCCCCTGAGCGTCCGCCGCCTTCTTGAGCCCGGTCTGACCGGCTCCGAACGCGATGAGGATGAAGGCCGCGCAAATATAAAGACACCGCTTCATATCGCTCATTATCGCCTCTCTTTTCGGATGCGAACCGCGTGGCCGCGGCTCGCGTTATGCAGACCTTGATTCTTAATGGTACAACTTAGGAGTTCTCTTGAATGGAAGCAGTATACACGATTCGTTTTTCATATTACCATACGCGGGCCTGTCATAATCTTTTCTCAATACATAAGGGTCAAAGGAACAGGGTGAAGGAGACTCGTGCTGAGGGGCGACCGCACAATCATCACACCGCGTGTCTTCGCCGTGTTAGTTCCGGCGATGGTATTCGCGCTGTCCTACGCCGTCGCCGCTCACGACATCCCGAATGACGTGACAGTTCAAATGTTCGTCAAGCCGGAGGGCGAGCGGATGCGCCTGCTTGTTCGCGCGCCGCTCCGGGCCTGTCGTGACGTGGAATTCCCGAAACGCGGGCCGGGCTATTTGGATCTGGCGCGAGCCGGCGACTCGCTTCGCGATGCGGCCACATTGTGGCTATCCGACGCTATTCAGATTTACGAGGGCGACCGGCGGCTGTCGAACCCGAGCGTCGTCGAGACGCGTGTTTCACTGGAGTCTGACAGGTCCTTCACGTCATATGAAGAGGCGCTGGCGCACGTCAAGGGCGCGATGATTCCCGTCGAAACAGATCTCTACTGGAACCAGGCGCTGCTCGATGTGTTATTCGAGTACCCGATTCATTCGGATGCGGCGGACTATTCAATTCAACCCGGTTTCGCCCGGTTGGGATTGCGCGTGGTTACCGTGGCGCGATTCCTCCCCCCGGGAGGCGCGGTTCGCGCTTTCGAGTTCACTGGAGACCCCGGCCTTGTGAGGCTCGATCCGCGATGGAGCCAGGCCGCGTTGCGGTTCGTCGTGGCGGGGTTCTTTCACATCCTGGAGGGGGCGGACCATCTGCTTTTCCTATTGCTCCTCGTAATCCCATTCAGGCGTATGCGCCCGCTCGTTGTGATCGTCACGGCGTTCACGCTTGCGCATTCGATCACGCTGATCGCGTCCGCCTATAACATCGGGCCTGACGCGCTGTGGTTTCCGCCGCTCATAGAAACGCTGATCGCGATCTCCATCGTCTACATGGCGTTCGAAAACATTGTCGGGAGCCGCCTGGAACGCAGATGGATGATCGCATTCGGCTTCGGCCTCGTTCACGGATTCGGCTTCTCATTCGCATTGCGCGAAACGCTGCAGTTCGCGGGATCACACCTGTTTGTGTCACTGCTCGCGTTCAATGTCGGCGTCGAACTTGGGCAACTGCTCGCGCTCGCGTTGCTCATCCCGGCGCTGGGGGCCCTGTTCCGATTCGTTGTTAAGGAACGGATCGGGACCGTCATTCTGTCCGCGATTGTTGCGCACACGGGCTGGCACTGGATGACAGAGCGCGCAGGACAGTTGAGGCAGTTCAAATGGCCGTCGCTTAACGCCGCGATGCTCGCGAGCGCTATTCGCTGGCTGATGGCGGCGCTGATCCTTGCCGCCCTGGCCTGGCTCGCGTCCCGGACGTTACGTCGCCGGGAGGAACAAGGCGGTAAGGGCGAGGCCGCTTTAGTGGAGGAACAATGATGTCAGATCGAGTGAAATTCATGCTGGCGCCGGCGTTCGTCGCGTCGATCGCAATGTTTGCCGTGAGCGTGCGCGCTCAAAGCAACGTTCAACCCGTCAATGAGCTTCACAATCCGTATACGACGTTTGAGAACTGGGCGAAGATGCCGGAAGGGAGGACGTGGGGGGCGACGAGCGCTGTAGAGATCGATCGCGACGGCAAGTCCATCTGGGTCGCCGAAAGATGCGGCGCGAACACTTGTGTGGGGTCGAAGCTGCCAACCGTGTTCAAGTTCGACGTGTCGGGCAAGCTTCTGAAAAGCTTTGGCAATGAGATGTTCGTATTCCCGCACGGCATCCATGTGGATAGGCAGGGTAACATTTGGGTGACTGACTCAATCCCACTTGGCGCTGCGGCTGAGACCGCCGCCGGCAAAGGACACATCGTCGTCAAGTTCAGTCCTGAAGGAAAAGTCCTGCTGACGCTCGGCAAGGTAGGGGCGCCTGGCGATGGGCCAGACACTTTCAATCAGCCATCCGACGTCGTCACCGCTCCCAATGGCGACATCTTCGTCGCGGACGGACACGGCGGGAATACGAACGCGCGAATCGTGAAGTTCTCGAAGGACGGGAAGTTCATCAAGACGTGGGGGAAGAAGGGAAGTGGCCCCGGCGAGTTCGATACGCCCCACGCCATCGCCATGGATTCAAAAGGCCGGCTCTTCGTCGGCGACCGGAATAACAATCGCATCCAGATCTTCGATCAGGATGGAAAATTCCTCGAAGAGTGGAAGCAGTTCGGCCGGCCGAGCGGCATTTTCATTGATAAAGACGACGTCATTTATGTGGCCGACTCAGAGTCGAACACGCGGCGAAATCCCGGCTGGAAGCGCGGCATCCGAATAGGAAGCGCCAGAGACGGCAAGGTCGCCGCATTCATACCAGACCCGGAGCCGAACCCGGACTCGGGACCTGGCGCAGGGACAAGCGCGGCGGAAGGCGTTGCGGCCGACGCTCAAGGTATCGTCTATGGGGCGGAAGTCGGCTCACGGGCGTTGAAGAAATACGTCAAAATTAAAACCACGGGGAGCGCGGGGAAGAAATAAGCAGTAGAGTGGTAGTTTTGAGGTACTTTCATTGTTCATCGTTCATCGTTCATCGTTCATCGTTCATTTGTCATTGCCTGAGCAACGCAATTCCACAATGACAAATGAACATTGAACGATGAACAATGAACAATGTCCTGATGATTAGTTACAAAACCCGATGACCTTTCATCAAAAACGGAGGTGCGCATGTTACAGAAATCATCGACACGCCGAAGATTCCTGGGCGGGGTGGCGACCGCTCTCAGTTATGTCGGCTTCGGTCCCTCGCTCGACCTCTTCGCGCAGACGAGACAAGGCCGAGAGGGGGCGGATATCGTGGACGATCCCAAAATTTATGACGCCATGGCCAAGCTCGCGAACAACGAGAATGGCTGGGGGCCTTCTGAAACGGTGCTGAAATCCATGACGGACGCGCTGAAATACGCCAACCGTTATGGATACCCGGATGGCGGTATCGTCGAAGCCATCGCCGCCCATCACGGCGTCAAGCCGGAGAATGTGCTGATAGGCGCGGGGTCACGCGAAATCCTGAAGGCGGCCAATGACACGTTCTTGAACGATCACAAAAAAGTCGTCGGCGTGGATCCGACTTACGACTCGGTCTATCGCTATGCGACCAACAGCAAAGCCGACGCGATCAGGGTTCCGTTGCTGAAAGATTACCGGATGGACATTCCGGGGATCATCCGGGCGGCGAAAATGAACTATCGCGACGTGGGCTTCGTTTACATCTGCAACCCGAATAATCCGACCGGCAACATCATCCCTAAACAAGAGATCAAGACGCTGCTCGACTCTTTGCCGAGCGACGTGGTGGTGATGATTGACGAAGCCTACCACCACTTCGTTGCGAGCGCGGACTACGCCACTTCGGTTCCTTATGTGCTCGAAGGACGGCCGGTCATCGTCACCCGCACCTTCTCGAAGATCGCCGCGCTAGCCGGCATGCGTCTCGGTTATGGCCTCGCTCCGAAAGAGCTGGTCGAGAGGATGCGCTCGTTCGGCAGCGGGGGCATTAACGCCATCGTCAAGTACGGCGGCGTGGCGGCTCTCAAAGACACAGCCTATGAAAACAAGGTCAGGCAGATGACGATTGCGCTGCGGGTGAAAACGATAAAGGAAATGACAGATCGTGGCTACGAAGTGATTCCGTCGGAAGCCAATTACTTTATGGTGAACGTGGGCCGCGATATCACTCCGATCATCGAAGAGTTCCGTAAGCGCGGCATCCTCGTGGGACGGAAGTTCCCCCCGATGAATAATTGGCTCCGCGTGTCGATCGGAACCGAGCCGGAAATGGACAAGTTCGTGGCGGCGTTCAAGGACCTCTTTCCGGCGGGCGGCGTCAAGGCAAAAGCCGAGACGAGCGATTGAAATATCGATCAACCACGGGGATCACGGGGGGCGCGGAGAGGGGTAGGGAAAAGAGATAGGGCAATTCCCCGTGCCCCCGTGATCCCCGTGGTTGTGATCTTGTGAGGCTCATCATGACGTTTCTACTGATCCTTTGGCTACTTCAGTCGAACACGGTAGCGCTCGAGAACGAGTACGTACGGGTGATGCGGGACTCTGCGCCATGCGCTTCGGCTACTGCGCCGGGCTGTGGGGATCGCGTGATAGTGGCGCTTGGCGATATCGAGCTTCGGTCTGGCGCCGCGAGCCGGAAGATGACCCGAGGAGACATCGCGGTCTTCAAGCCCGGAGAGTCTTATAAGCCGCCGACGGGAGGGGCTTTCTTCGAGGTGGCATTCAAGGCGAACCATCCGCCAGTGGAATCGCCCCGTGAGATCATTGCGCCCGAGAAGAACGCCATGCGCTACGAAGGCGAGCGGTTCTTTATCTTCGAAGAGAGACTAGACCCCGGCGACACGCGTCCGAGGCATAGCCACAGCCAGCGAGTTGTGGTGCAGTTGAACCGTACCCGCCTCCAGCAATGGCCCGAAGGAGAGCCTGCGATTGTCAGGGATATAGTTCCCGACCGCGCCGGTTTCAATCCCCCAGTGATCCACACGGTTAAGAATGTCGGCGAAGCGCCATTGCGGGGCATTGTGATTGAGTTTAAGCCAGAACAGCGGAAGCCGCTCGCTAAATAAGACTATGCGGAGCAGAAACGAAATTTACGGCGAGATGCGCCGTGGACTGCGCGGTCTGCGGAGGCTTTCTTCACTGGTCATCGTTTGCGGCCTGCTCCTCTCAGGTTGCCGGCGCGCAGCGGGCGATGAATCCGCCGACATGTTGCTGACGGGCGGCAAGGTTTACACCTTCACGTGGGACGATCCCGCGGCCGACGGCGCGCCGGCGAAGAACGCGCCTTATTCATCGGCCGGTTGGAGGCCTGACGCCGAAGCGATCGCCGTGCGCGGATCGCGGATCGTCTTTGTCGGGAGTTCGCGCGACGCCGAAAAATATCGCGGGCCGCGGACTCGCGTGATTGATTTGCAGGGCGCGACGGTGATTCCTGGTCTGGTTGATTCTCACACGCACGTCGTCGGGCTTGGCGAAAAACAGAGTCGGGTTGATCTCATCGATGTTCAAACCGAGGAGGAGGCGGTGGAGCGCGTCGTCGCATTCGCATCTAAAGTCCCTAAAGGCGAATGGATCGTCGGGCGGGGCTGGGACGAGGGCGCGTGGGCCAACCGTTATCCTACGATGAAGCTGTTGAGCGAGCGTGTGCCCGACCATCCGGTCCTGTTGGTCGGCCTGCACAGTTTCGCCGTGTGGGGCAACAAGTCGGCTTTCGAACGCGCGAAGATCACGCGAGACACAACGTCGCCCACCGGCGGGACTATCGTCAA
>DATCXQ010000523.1:0-11803 GCA_036565725.1 Blastocatellia bacterium | reverse complement strand
GCCGGCCTCGTGCAACGCCTCCGCCGCCATTCGCGCCTCGTGGACGTCAAACGTGCAACCGGTGTGGCCGAGGAATTCACCCTCCGCGGTAAGTCGCGGCACGGCCACGGAACGCATCCATCGGTATTCGCCGTCATGTCGCCGGAAGCGCAACTCCGCATCAAATGGCGCATGCCGCGCCAGGCAATCCAGATACGCCGCAACATATGTTTCGCGGTCCTCTGGATGGATATACTGCTCCCAATCGTAGCCGCGTATAACCGCCCGATCACCCAGGCCGAGAAAATCCAAGTACGCGCGATTTACGAAGAGGCAGCCCGAGGCGTCTTGCATCCATACCAATACTGGCGCGCTGTCCGCGAGCGCGCGAAACTGCCCCTCGCTTTCACGCAAAATACTCTCTTCCCGCTTCCTCTCGGTAATATCACGGGCGATCTCGGATGCCCCGACAACTTCCCCGCTCGCGCTTCTTATCGGTGAGATGGTGGCGCAGATTTGAACCCTGCTTCCGTCTTTCCGTACCCGCTCGGTTTCGTAACGCTCCACACTCTTTCCCCTGCGCAGCCTCTCCAGAATTTCCTCTTCTTTTTGCGCGAGTTCGGGCGGGATGAGGACACTGACGGGCTTTCCAAGCACCTCCTCGGCAGAATAGCCGAAAGTCCTTTCGGCCCCCTTATTCCAACTCGTGATGGCGCTGTCGAGCGACATACTGACTATGATGTCGTCGGAGGATTCGACGATGGCCGCCAAATACGACTGCGCCATCTCCGCCTGCCGGCGCCGGGTGACGTCAATGCCCATACCGATGAGATACGGACTGCCGTCTAACTCGATCATCCTGCCGGTGAAGAAATATGGGATCTTGCCGCCGCTTTTGGTGACTAAATCCACCTCGGCCGTCGCTTCGCCCTTCCTAAACACCTGCCGGATCCGCTCAGCGATCATTGGCTTGTCAGCTTCGCCGACGAAGTCCAAGGGGGACATTTTCGAGATTTCCTCATCCGAGTACTCGCTGGCTTCTTCAATGTGTTTATTCCAGCGGAGAAATCGGCCCCGGTCGTCGATGAGATAAAAGATGCCAGGCAGGCTATTGATAATCAGGTCGCTGAACCGCTTCTCTATCGAGATCCTTTCTTCAAACTGCTTGCAATCGGTGATGTCGAGAACCGTGGTGACGAATCCGGTTACCTGGCCTACTTCGTCGAACTCCGGCTCGCAGGCGCCCCATACGTAGTGAGCGCCGATTTCCCGGCAAGCCAACTCCATCTCGAACTCGCGGCGTTCGCCGCGCAGCGCGGCATCTACATAAGGTTCTATGTTGGCGTAAGCCTCTTCGCCGAGCACGTCACGAATCGGCCTGCCAACGATGTCTTGGGGGCGCAGGCCGAAACGCTCGGCGTAGGGCTTGTTCACGAATTTATAGGTCCTGTTCGTCCCAAGGTATGCGATCAAAACCGGCGAGCGGTCCGTGATTAAGCGCAGAAGCCGCTCGCTCTCTCTGGCGGCGCCCTTTGACTCGTCGTGGCAGGAGGCGCCCGTTTCGCGGGGTTTTATCTCTCTTTTCTGTATATGATGCGTATCAGACATTGGCTCCGTCTCACATTGCGAATCGACTTTTGTTCGCGCGCCTCTTCAACGAAAAACTCAGGCAAATGGGCCATTCGCCTGCGCCGCGCTGATTCCAATCCGGGAGTTCATCTTTTGGGCGCATTATTAGGAGACCAAAAAAAGTGGGGAGATTTACGCCAGACTAACCAGCCCGATCAACGTCCAGGTCGGGGATCAATACCGCCGCTGACACCTCAAGTATAGACCCGGAGTAACATCATGCGAAGCCATTCTATATTTGATACGAGTGCGTTATCGAACAGACGCCCGGCAATCGGCCCGCTACCCTTGCGCTGGCGTTCCTTTTCCGGCGCGAGGTAATGGATGGCGATAGATACTGAGAAACACCGGCGGCGATTGTCGAATGAGCCGATGTCTGAGTTCGTCAATTTGAAAATCAAACGCCAGGCGGGGCCGGAATCGAAGCCGTATTGGGAAGAGTTCCGAGTCCGATACCGTCCGAACATGAACGTCATCATCTGCCTGATGGACATTCGCCGAAATCCGGTGAACAGCCGTGGCGCGCGATCAACGCCCGTCGTCTGGCAGCAGAATTGCCTGGAAAACGTCTGCGGCAGTTGCGCGATGCTCATCAACGGAGACGCGCGGATGGCCTGCTCGACGCTGATTGACGAGATCGGCGCCGAAGTCACGCTCGAACCGTTCACGAAATTTCCGGTAGTGCGAGACCTCGCGATTGATCGCGGCCGGATGTTTGACGCGCTCGGGCGGATCAAGGGCTGGATCGAGATTAACGGAACGCACGACCTGGGGCCGGGGCCGCGCGTTACGCCAAAGGTCCAACAGGAAGCATACGCCATCTCGCGCTGCATGACCTGCGGCTGCTGTTTCGAGGTTTGCCCGAATATCAATCCGCGCAACCCGTTTATCGGCCCCGCTCCCGTCGCGTTGGCGCATTACTACAACCTTCACCCTTCAGGCGCGGCGCAACGCGACGACCGGTTGCAGGCGATGATGGGCGAGGGCGGCGTGATGAACTGCTCGAACGCGCAGAATTGCGTCGAGGCCTGCCCCAAAGGCATCCCGCTGACCGAGGCCATCGCCAAGGTCAAGCGCGACGTTACCTGGCATGGATTGTTCGCGTGGTTGAGAGAATGAGTCGTAAAAGAGCAGGCCGCGCCTGTGTCGTCGGGCGTAAGGCGCCGCCGAATGATTCCGCGAGGTCTCGATGGCGATTCGGTTACAGCGTCAATTCGTTCTGAAGAAGCTTCACCAGCTCACGGGCGTTCTGCCCATCGGAGTCTTTCTGCTCGAACATTTTTACACCAACTCTTATGCCTCGCTCGGCCCCGAGGCCTTTAACCAGGCGGTCGCCACGCTTCAGGGCCTCCCTTACCTGCTAGGCATCGAGACGCTGTTTATCTTTTTGCCGCTGCTTTTTCATGGGATTTACGGCCTGTGGATCACGTGGCAGGGGCAGCCGAATCAATTCCGGTACCCCTACGTTCGCAACTGGATGTACACGCTGCAGCGTGTGACGGGGCTGATCCTCATCGTCTACATAATCGTTCACGTGTCGTCTCAGCGTTTCGGGATTCAAATCCTCAACTTCAATCCGATGGGCAAAGCGGTGGCGCACCACCCGAACGAAGCCTTTGCCATCGTGCATGCGACCATGGCCAGCGATGCGGTGCTGGCATTTTACGTCGTCGGAGTCGCGTCCGCGGTATTTCACCTGGCCTGGGGTGTGTGGATGTTCGCGATTGACTGGGGATTTGCGATCAGCCGGCGTGGGCAACGCTACGTCGGTTATGTCTGCGCGGTCTTCGGCGTGGCTCTGTTTCTGACGGGGCTGAACGCGCTACTGTCGTTCACGCGCTTCGGGGGATTTATTAAATGAAGAAGGTCAGGATCATTGTCGTGGGCGGCGGCTTGGCCGGGCTGATGGCCACGATCAAGATCGCCGAAATGGAGCAGGAGGTCGATCTCTTTTCAATCGTGCCCGTGCGCCGCTCGCATTCGGTCTGCGCGCAGGGCGGCATTAACGCCGCGATCGACCAGAAGGGCACGGGCGATTCGCCCTGGGAGCACTTCTACGACACTATCTACGGCGGCGATTTCCTAGCCGACCAGCCTCCGGCTCTAAATATGTGCGAGACGGGGCCGACGATCATTCATATGTTCGACCGCATGGGCGTGCCGTTCAACCGCACGGCGGAAGGCAACCTGGATTTCCGCCGCTTCGGCGGCGCGAAACACCCGCGCACGGCCTTCGCGGGCGCCACGACCGGCCAACAATTACTTTATGCGCTGGACGAACAGGTGCGGCGGCGCGAGGCGCCGGGATTGGTGAAGAAGTATGAGTACTGGGAATTGCTCTCGCTCATCATTGACGACCGGCAAACGTGCCGGGGCATAACGGCGATGAACCTGAAATCAATGGAGGTGCGCTCGTTCCCTGCCGACGCGGTGATTCTGGCGACGGGCGGCATCGGCGCGATCTTCGGGCGCTCGACCAATTCGGTGATCTGTACAGGGTCGGCGCAATCAATCGCCTACCAGCAGGGGGCGTTTTACGCCAACGGCGAATTCATTCAGGTCCACCCGACTGCGATTCCCGGAGAAGACAAACTCAGGCTGATGAGCGAGTCGGCGCGCGGCGAAGGCGGACGAATCTGGGTCCCGCGCGTCAAAGGCGACGCGCGGCCGCCGGCGGAGATTCCCGAACGCGAGCGGTGGTATTTCCTGGAAGAGAAATACCCGGAATATGGCAATCTGGTCCCGCGCGACATCGCCACGCGCGAAGTCTTTCAGGTGATTCTCGACGGCTACGGCATAAACGGCGAGACCCAGGTCTACCTAGACCTGACGCACATCCCGCGCGACGTGCTCGACCGCAAGCTGATGGGCATTCTCGAAATTTACGAGACCTTCGTCGGCGACGACCCGCGCGAGGTTCCCATGCGCATCTTCCCCGGGGTGCATTACACGATGGGCGGGCTATGGGTCGATTACGGCCAGCGGACCAACATCCCGGGTCTTTTCGCCTGCGGCGAATGTGACTACTCGATCCACGGCGCCAACCGGCTGGGAGCGAACGCCCTGCTCTCGTGCGTTTACGGCGGCGGCGTCGCCGGGCCGAACGCTGTCAGGTTCGCCGAGGCGCGCGACCACGACGGCTCCGAAGCGCTTTACGATTCCGAGCGCAGGCGCCAGGAGGAGATCAACGAAGACCTGATCCGCCGGCAAGGACCGGAAAACATCTTCGACATTCACGACGAGATGGGCCGTTGGATGACTGACAACGCGACCGTGATCCGTTACAACGACAGGCTGCGCGCGACCGATGACAAGCTGCTGGAATTGCTCGAGCGTTACCGCCGCATCAACGTCAATGACGTGAACCTTTGGGCGACGATGATCCTGCCGCATGCGCGACAGCTTTATAACATGCTGCAATTGGCGCGTGTCATCACGCTGGGCGCGCTGGAGCGCAACGAATCCCGCGGCGCGCATTACAAGCCCGAATTTCCGGCGCGCAACGACGCCGAGTGGCTGCGGACAACCAAGGCGGCGTTCTCCGGCGAATCTCCGGTCTTCAGCTATGAGGAAGTGGACACCTCGTTGATCAAACCGCGCGTGCGCGATTACGGGAGAGCGATGAGCGCCGCGTCGAGGCAGGAGACCGGTGAGGAGATGAAACCCGCGGACGTTGATCGTTACGCCGAGGATGAAAGGTTGAAAGCGGAACAACAGGCTGCCAATCATCCGCGCGAGAGTTTGGACAGACGGGCTGGGAGGCTCTAATTTCTCTTCAAGCCGCCATCCGAGATGGGCGTGCGCCGCCACTCATCTCAGCAAGTAGACGATTATTCCGTTCGATCAGCGAATCGAGCGTGGCTTTGAGCGTATCAGCCTTGGCGCGGAGTTCAACGAGCGTCCGCTGCGCCTGCTTCTGAGCGTCCTCCAGGCTTTCCGCATGCTCACTCGTCAGCGAGCGCGCCGTCTTGAGGCTCGACATCGCCGCCTCGACATGAGATTCGGCGTCTACAAGATTGTTGCGCGCCTCGTCGAGGAACGCCAGGGCGAGTTGCTGCTTGGCTTCGATCACGGCTAGACGAGCCCGGGCTTCTTCGACGGCGCGGCGGAGCGCCTCTTCTGCCTCGACAACCGCTGCTGTAATCCCGGCTTTGACCTCCTTGATCTCGCGGGCCGCCCGCGCGGACAGCCGATCGAGCGTCTCAGAGATCGCCCTCAGGTCTTCGCGGACCTCTTCCACCGCAATCTCGCCGAGCGCCCTCGCCAGCGAAGCCATCTCGTCAATTGCGCGGACGCTACGCTGATAACCGGCCCTCACGCTCGCCACCAGGCTATCCCCCGTGCGGTGTACCAGTGCCCTGAGTTCCTCGATCCTTTCGTTGAGCGCACGCTCGACCGCGCGGATGTCCTGCTTGCCACCGCTGCGGATATAAGCGATTGAACCGATAATCAGAGAGAGAATTGAAATGACTAAAGCAAGTATCTCCATGTTTGCCCCTCCTTCTCATCGACAGGGCAAGCGGGGCGCCGCGAGTGTGTAAATTGATAGCTTTTGAAAGATGGCCGAGACTTGAACTTAGCCATCTACGGAAACGCCTGGTGTGGCCGGCTTGTATAAATCTTCCCGCAAAATTGACTCATTGCGCCCTGTTTCCGATGGCTGTCCGCATTTGTCTGTCAACTTCCGTGCGATCTTTTGCTGATCACTTTCACCCCGCCAGCCCATCGAAGCAACGTGGAATGGAAATTGAAAGTGGAGGCCATAGCGATATTGGGAACCCGGCCGAGCCTATCGCGTTACGCGGTGGGGCGGATTACGGAATGGAGGCGCAGGCGCCAGCCCTGTTCCAATTGCAAAAAGAGGGATGAAGAGGGCTGACAGAATTTCAAACCTTTTCAGACAGGGTGGCAGGCGCGGGCCTTTGCAGGTTCTGTCTATGTGGTTGCGGACTTTAATTTCAATGGAGAACTAACGATGAGAGAAAAAAAGAACGACGATAGATCATCGGCCGAAATGCCGGAATTGTGGCGGTCCTCTTCGATGATAGATGAGGAAGCTTCCGGCGCCGGCGATGGACAGACCGAATTGCGCGGCCTGATCGCGCGACGAGCTTATGAAATTTACGAAGAGCGCGGCAGATGTGATGGCGCCGACGTAGCTGACTGGCTTCAAGCCGAAGTCGAGGTGAAGTCCTTGCTCATAGAAGCAAGACTGCGTCCCCGAGCGTCACGCGCTAGAGCATGACACCGGCGTGTGGCGCGGCGCCGGTTCACGTCTAAAGCCGAAGATCGTTTTCGGTTGAGTCAAATAATCCGACCGTACTGGATGGTGTGGGAACGGCGCCCATACCATCCAATACGGTCGGGCTATCGATCCCGGCGCGAGTTCGTGCAGATCGAGATAGATGGAAATCATTCTGGAAATCAGTAGCGGATGTTGTGGGCAATTTGGCGTATCCGTAAAGCGCTATTCAGCCTCACAGAATTTTCTCCGCCAGTCCAAATCGCTCATGGTCAATTGTCCGCCGCGCTAACCGGACAAGAGAGTATTGGCGACAAGCTTGCGGGCTGGGGAGCAGGATTTTCCTCTTGCGGAAGCGTTCGCGCGCCGCGCACGAATCGGCACAGCAAGAATTACCGGTCTAAAGAGAATGGAGAAGTTTGAAATGGCAATAGCTATGAAGCAAGTTAGAACAGATGATGACATTCGCGAATCTGTGTTGGAGGAGATTAAATGGGACCCGAAAATCACCTCACCCGACGTCGCCGTCGTAGTGAGAGACGGAGTGGTGACGCTTACCGGGTTCGTTTCCAGTTATTGGGAGAAAGAGGCGGCCGAGAAGGCGGCCAAGCGCGTCTACGGGGTGAGAGGCGTGGCCAATGATCTTCAAATCAAACTGGCCACGGAACGAACCGATCCGGAGATCGCAAGGGACGCCGTTCACGCGATCGAGAGCCACGTCGGCATCCCGAGCGACCGGATCAAGGTGACGGTCAAATACGGCTGGGTAACACTCGAAGGGAGCGTTGACTGGCAATATCAAAAGTCCCTCGCCGAGTCGGCGTTGAAGAGTATAAGAGGAGTGCTCGGCGTGACCAACAACATCGAGGTTAAGCCGCAGGTCTCTCCGGCCGATCTCAAGAGCAAGATAGAGAATGCGCTGATCCGGATCGCCGAACTGGATGCCCGCCGTATCACCGTGGAGGTTGATGGCAGTACGGTGAGGCTCTACGGCAGCGTGCGCTCGTGGGCCGAGAAGGAGGAGGCCGAGCGGGCCGCATGGTCCGCGCCCGGGGTCGCGAAGGTCGAAAACTACATCACGATAAATCCATAGGGGCGCCTCTTCAATGCGCACGGTTGGCGCGGGCTTTCTCACAATTCGTAGGCCAGGCGGCCATCCCTCATTGAATCGAGACGCAACAACAGGGCATTAGCCATGGGAGGCGCGGAGAACATGGAGGGAAAAAGCGTACACGCACTCCTCTCTTTGCGCGCTGTGCCCTCTATGGCTAATTCTTCTACCCACATGTTGTCTGTCCTGGTTTAGATATCCGTTGATCCCACGCTACTCTTAATTCATTTTTTTCTGGCGAGGTCAGTTTGCAGATCGGCTAGACGAAGAGACACAAATCCTCGAACGCATTAAGCGCGGCGAGCAGGTCGTCCATTACAAAACCATGCTCCTGCGCAAAGACGGCGCCGAGATTGACATTTCACTAACGGTGTTGCCCGACCTGCCGCCGCACAACAACGGGCTGGTCGAGGAGACGGGGGCGCCGGATTCTGTGGGCGAAGCGCGCACACTTCGGGAGGTCGAACGTCGCTACATCCTGCGCGTCTTAGAGGAAAATGGCGGCAATCATGTTCTCGCAGCTAAAGTTCTTGGAATTGACTGTCGCACGCTTTATCGCAAGCTCGAAAAATATAAATTGTAGTAGGCAAGGGCAAGTTTGTATGCGCGTATCATCCAATTCGCCACACAACGGATGCCCTAACACGCCAAGCTCTTTTATCGCCAGCGGCTATTACCTTCTATAAATAATTCTCTTTGGGCATTCAAGTTGCCAATCTAAGGCTTGAAGGTATGGTCACACCGCAGGGCAGAAACACGTTGAGGGGTGAACCTCGGCGCGGTAGGAGAGCGGGAAGCGACCCGAGATCCGATCCGGCGCGCATTTGACGGAGTTCAGGTCGCTCTCCGCCTCCCTACTGAGCCGACGCGCTCTCGCGTAACCTTCATCGCATTGAAGGCGCGACCGATGATGCGAGACTGAAGAGCGAGCATGGGCATATTAGAAATTCTCTGGATCTATTTTATTCTGACGACGATTCAGCCGGTCATCACTCAGAAGTGGTTGGAAGCTTCTCGCCTGCGTTTACTGCGTAAACTCGAAAGATCACGCGGCAGCCGCGTGATTGCGTTGGTTCACCGCCAGGAGACGATGAGCCTGCTCGGATTTCCCATCCTCCGTTACATCAATATCGAAGATTCCGAGGAAGTGCTGAGGGCGATCAAGCTCACTGATAAGTCCGTGCCCATCGATTTGATAGCCCATACCCCGGGAGGGCTTGTGCTCGCCGCACAGCAGATAGCGCACGCGCTTAAGAATCACCCGGCGAAGGTGACGGTAATCGTGCCCCACTATGCGATGTCGGGAGGCAGCCTGATCGCGCTGGCGGCGGACGAAATCATCATGGACCCCAACGCAGTGCTCGGGCCGGTTGACCCCCAAATAGGCGAGTATCCTGCGGCGTCAATACTGAATGCCATCGCCCAGAAAGATAAGAATAAGATTGACGACAACACATTGATCCTGGCCGACGTGTCGGAGAAAGCCATTGCGCAACTCAAAGCCTGCGTCCGCGAAATCCTCAAAGGCAAGATGGGCGATCAAAAGATTGAGGAGTTGGCCGAAACGCTTCCGACCGGCAAATGGACGCACGACTATCCGCTGACCTATGAAGAAGTGAAAGAGCTTGGCCTGCCGGTCTCGACCGATATGCCAGCCGACGTTTACAAGTTTATGGAATTGTTCCCCCAACCAACGCGGCGCACCCCTTCGGTGCAATATGTTCCGATTCCGGCGCGCCAACGAGGCGGCCAGCAAAATCAATAATGAACTCTGACTGAAAGAAGGAATGGTAAGGAAAGAATCTGATATGAGTAAAGGCAAGAACCGGCAAGGAACAACGGAACCGGACTCAGCGCTCGGACCCGGCGTTCCGGCGCCCGACTTCAAACTGCGGAGCACGCAGTTTGAAAATCAACAGTCGCTTGAGGATGAAGATCTGCTGGAATGCGGCGTCTTGGCCGGTCTTGATATTCATCGAATCGCTCGTGATATACGGGAAGGCCGGTATCTAAACCGGATACGCGAAGACTTCCTGAGCGGGGCGCGGAGCGGGGTCAACGGCACGCCGACCTTTTTCATTAACGGCGTGCGCCACGACGGCTCCTGGGACCTCCTCACATTGATGACCGCCATTGAGGAGGCGGCCAGGAATAGGAGGCGGTGAAGGATATGGCAGACACTCAGTTGATTCGTTGCCCAGCTTGCGGCGCGAGCAATCGGGTACCGCGAGAAAAGGTCGAACGGGGGCTTGAACCTGTCTGCGGACGTTGCAAAACGCCTCTGCCCGCCGGCGTTAAACCGGTGACGGTGACTGACGCCACGTTTGCGGCTGAGGTCGAGCGCTCGCCTCTGCCGGTGTTGCTCGACATGTGGGCCCCGTGGTGCGGGCCGTGCCGGATGATGGAGCCGGTAATATACGAACTGGCGGCGGAGATGGCGGGGCGTGTGAGAGTGGCGAAGCTGAACGTGGACGAGAACCCGGCGACGGCGGCGCGCTTCAACGCTCGCAGCATTCCGACTCTGCTGGTGCTTAAAGCAGGACGAGAGGTTGACCGCATTGTGGGCGCGCAGCCCAAGTCAGAGATAGCGCGGCGGCTGGAACGAGTAATGGCCTGAAGCGAGGTGCGCTTATGATAGAGACGGAAATGGATGTAATCCCGCGAGAATTGCCTCGCATCCTCATTCCGCTCAGCGGAGCGGACAGCGATGCGAGCGCGCTTCACGTTGCGGCGGATATGGCCCCGCGCGACGCCGAGTTTTTTCTCCTGCACGCGCGCTCGGGGCCGGATGAAGAGCGGTACCCGGATTTCAAGAGGGCGAGCGAAGCGGAGAGATTTGAACGCGGCATTGAGAGCGAGCGCATATTTGCGCGGGCGAACGCCATTCTGGCTTCGCGCGGCCTTACCTCTGCGGGTCAATTGGTTGTGCAGGGCGCCCCGGCGGAGATCATCCTGCGCGTCGCAAACCAAATGGCGGCGGAGTTGATTGTGCTCACTGCGAGTGGCCCGCGGCGCGTTATTGAGCATGCGACTTGCTCGGTGTTGGTCGCGGGGCCTGGCGTCGCGGTAAAGCTCGCGAAGGTCTGAAAGAAATATGATCATCGGAGGCGCCTGATATGGACAAGGTGGTCATCAATCAGTTGCCCGTCGAGAAGCTGCGCGGCCGGCGCGTCTTCGTGCGGATTGACGTCGACTCGGAGCTGTCGTCATCCGGCGTACTTTTCGATGAAAGCAAGTTACGCTCATCCCTGCCGACATTGGAATATCTGAGGGGCGTCGGCTCGCGCGCCGTCATCGGCGCGACCCTGGGCAAGCCGGGGGGAAGAGTGGTCGAATCGCTCAGACTCGACCCTGTGGCTGAGCGATTGTCCCGGATGCTGGGCAGCCCTGTGCGCAAACTCAGCGAAGCGATCGGGCGCGACCCACAGGGCGCGGTGGCGGGTATGCGAGACGGGGATCTTCTGTTACTCGAAAACCTGAGGTTCTATCCGGGCGAGGACGAGAACGACGCCGATTTCGCGCATGAGCTTGCCGAGTTGTGCGACGTTTATTGCAATGACGCGTTCGCGCTCGCAAAACTCGCCCTGGCTTCTACTGTCAGCATCACCAGGTATGTCCGGCCGGCGGCGGCGGGCTTGGCGCTGGCCCGCGAGTTGATGATGTTCGAGGCGGCGATTGATCAACCCGATCCGCCTTTTGTCGGTCTCATTGCCGGCGCGCGCCTGGAAGAAAAATTACCCATACTTGAGAACTTGCTGCCCAGGCTCAATCGCTTGTTCATAGGCGGCGCGCTCGCATTCACTTTCCTCGAAGCAAAACGTCGCGATATCGGCTCGGCGCCG
>DATCXQ010000519.1:0-2955 GCA_036565725.1 Blastocatellia bacterium | reverse complement strand
TCGGTGAACAACGGGACCAACATCAACAACCTCCTGTTCGACGTCCGAACCGCGTCGGCTGAAGCGCGAACCCCGGACCTGCCGCTCTACACTTTCCGCAACAAAACGACGGGCGAGACTCGCCAGTTGACCGACGCGGGGCGGGGCAACATCACCGGGCTTTGGAATGACCTCGGCCGCTTCAAGACGCCGACGCTACGCGCCCTCGCCGCTCGCGCGCCGTACTTCCACAACGGAATCGCCTCGACGATCGAAGACGTGGTTCGCCACTACGAGACTCATCTGGGCTTCGTTTTCACGTGCGAGGAACGAGCCGACCTGGTAGCCTTCCTGAAGGCGCTCTAAAGAACGATGCAGACCGCCGACGCCGATGTCGAGAAGGCATTGGCGTCGCGGCAGGTCGCAACTGCCCGCCACACCTTCAACCGGCCTTCGTAATAAACACTCCTACAATGGAACACGGATGACGCGGATGGAGCGGATTCAAGCTGATTTTTTTGTCTTGATCCCCGATGAGATGTTCTATCCTCGTCATCCAAATTCCACTAACCCGTAAGCCGATTTGGTAAATGACCTGGCTATAGAGCTTGTGAAAGGCGCCGTCGGCTACGGCGAGTTGTAAAAAGACGCCGAAGATCTTGACGGCTTGGACGTGTTGAGAAGCGTTATATATTTCGCCGTCTGGAATTCGTATCTCGACAAGTCAAAAAGAGTGGCCGCCACGTACCACTGTTAGTTTTTGTTGCAAGCTGGTAGGCGCTGGCGCATAACTATCTTCTCTCTGCTTTGTAGTTTTCATGGTCAAAGGCTCCCGCCGAAGTCGATCTTGAAGGCGGGTGTGTGTGGCAGGCAGCTCAGGACGTGCAGGCGCGCGATGTGCGTGCGCGATTCGTCGGTGTGCCACAGCCTGACCCAGAACGAGCGCGTCTCGCCTTCGATGACGAAGATCGAATCGCTTTGGACCATCGGGGCCGGATCGGCCCAGCCGCCTTCCTCCAACGCATCCAAAAGTTCCGGCATATATTGACGGAACTCCTCACGCTCGACGGTCGCGTCCTGTTCGTCAATCTCGGCGGGCGGCAGTTCGACCGGCTCCGTCGATTCGAGCAGCAGTCGCGCCGCCGCCCGTCCGGATTCTTCACGCCTTTTGTGAATTGCCATAACTCAGTCCTGCTTATGATTCAATAATTCCAGCGGCACGCGCGCGCCGTATCCGGTCGAGCGCGACAGCCTGGCGAAATAATCGTAGGCGAGCTTCGACACTTTCGCAATCGCGTCGTCAGCGCCGCCGCCGTCAGGGCCGTTGTAATTGGTCATGACGGCGATCGCGTAAGGCCGGTTCGGGACATAAACGACCGCCCAGTCGCAGGCCACGCCTTCGATGCCGCCCGGTTTGTTGGCGATATCGACGCTGCCAGGAAGCAGTCGCGGGATGGGAGAGTTCTTTCCGATCTTGAGAATCTTCAGCGCGTCGTCGCTCAATTGACGGCTTCCGACCTGGCCGCGATAGAGTTTCTCCATCAGCGCCATCGCCTCGCGCGGGGTGGCGGTGTTCTCGTCGCCACGCGCCGAGGCGGCCTGGTCGATCATCTTGCGGCGCAAGCGAATCTGCTTCAGCCCCAGCTCATCCATCGTGCGGTTGACGTTGGCCATCCCGACCTGATCGATCAGCATGTTGGTCGCTGTGTTGTCGCTCAGAACGATCATCAGCGTGGCCAGGTCGCTCAGGCTCAACTGTGAAGTGTGGTCGCCGAAATTGATTATCACGCCGCTGCCACCGACCTTGTCCTGACGTTCGATCCAGCGCTGGTCGGTCATCTTGTATTTGCCTTCGGCGGCCTGTTTGTGTAGTTCGATCAGGATCGGAATTTTAATCGAGCTGCCTGTCGGGAAGATGAATTGATCGTTGAGAAGAATCTCTTCGCCGGTGGTCAGGTCTTTGATCGCCACTCCCATCACTCCGTCGTGGGAGCCGGCGATCTTTTCGACCTCTGCGGCGAGTTTGCGACGGAGCAAGTCGCGGTTGGCGTCCTGGGCGTAAACGCACATCGCGAGCAATAGGAAGCAGGTTATCAATCGGAACGAGCGGAAAATATTCATTACTGCGGCCTCCTGCGGAACATCATGAATGGGACTTATAGGTCCTACAGGACCTATAAGTCCCATTCATTCAGGGTGGTCAGGGTAGGCGATTCGATGTGGATTGGCAAAGGGTTTTGGCGCCGTGGCGCGCCTTGCCATATAATCACGGCCGCTGTTCGCAGCAATTTCCCGCCTTCTCTTCATAAAGCGTTCGATAACCGTATCAAGGATTGTGACACGAGGGGAGACTATGCCATCTGCAAGTGAGTTGAACGAAAAAGATCGGTCGAATGAGACGATTCGATCGGCCGATTGGGAGCGCGTCGCGGCGACGGACGAATTCAAACGTCTGATCGCGGCCAAGCGCAGATTCATCGCGCCGGCGGTGATATTTTTCATCGTTTATTACTTCGCCCTGCCGGCGCTTGTCGGGTACGCTCCGGGGTTGATGAGCCGCCGCGTTTTGGGCGTGATCAATCTGGCCTATTTGTTCGCGCTGTCGCAATTCTTCATGGCCTGGATCGTCGCGGCTCTGTACATGCGCGCGGCGGGGCGCTTCGACGAAATGGCGCGGAAGATCATCCACCTGGCGCAGGGGCGGCTGAAAGGGGGCGAGTGAACGATGTCTACTGCGCTTGCGATGTTTCTGGTCTTCATCGCCGTCACGCTCTACATCACGTGGTGGGCCGCGAGGCGCTCCACCGGGTCGAGCGCCTATTTCGCCGCCGGCCGTTCTTTGACCGCTTGGCAGAACGGCGTGGCCGTGGCGGGCGATTATATGAGCGCGGCCTCGTTCCTGGGCATCGCCGGGATCATCGCGTTTCAGGGCTACGACGGCTTCATGTATTCGGTCGGGTGGCTGGTGGCCTATTT
>DATCXQ010000512.1:0-6063 GCA_036565725.1 Blastocatellia bacterium | reverse complement strand
GGCGGACGCCTGATCCCTGGCGCCGGTGAGCGCCGCGCGCTGCTGTTCCTGCCGCTCGGCCATCCGCTTCTGATACTCTTCGAGCGAAATGCCCAGGTCTTTGGCGCGCCTCGTCCGGAGCGTGGTGGACGCTTCATCTTCCTGCGGGTCGCGTCCTTCCTTGTCCTTCGGGGCTTTCGCCCGCCATTCCGGATCGACCTCCTGGATGCCCGAACCGCCGAAGCCCGCCGTGATAATGCGGTCCGGAATCATCGCCATCAGCCGCCCAACTATCCCGCCGCCCATCGAATAACCGTGCAGATGCGCCTTCGGGATTTTGAGGTGATCCATCAATTCGATCACGTCTTCGGCTTTGCCCGGTCCCATCGGCTGCGGCTTGTCGCTCAGCCCGTGGTTGCGGCAATCGATCGCTATGACCATGTGATTCACCGCCAGCGCGTCGGCTATGCCGTTCGAGAACCAGTTGCCCTCGGCGCTGCCGGTGTAGCCATGAATCAGGATGACCGGCGCGCCCTTACCCTTGACCATGAAGTGAATCTTCACGCTGTCGGACGTCTTGAAGTATCTATGCTCAGGCTTGTTCTGAGCGAAGACTGCGCCCGCCATCAGCAGGCAGAAAGCGATTGAGAGAATGTTTCGTCTTGCCATTTCGGGCCTCCGTATTTATATCGGTTTTCAATTGCGTATACGGGTTAGCAATTGGTTGCGGCAAAGAAGGCATAAATAGAACACAGATGACGCGGACGGGCGCGGATCATCGCGGATAAAACCAAAAAAGTTCAGCGTCAATCCGCTCTATCCGCGTCATCCGCGTTCTATTAACCCGTACACTGATCTGAAAACCGCTCCAACTAACGCATCGCGGCTCGGGTCGGCGTCATCGCCCCCGGTTTCGCGCTGTCGACGATGGCCTGATTGGCCAGCGCCATGAATTCCTGACGGATGTTGATGTGGTTGTAGGGGCGCACCTGCGTCATCACGACGCCTATCAGTTCCTCTTTCGGATCGACCTGGAAATACGTGCAGAATGCGCCGCCCCAGCCATACATGCCCGCCGAGCCGGCTTGTCCCGTCACGCCGATGTCCTTGACTACGCTGTAACCCAGACCGAAACCGTAACCGGGGCCGGTCAGCCAGATCGGCAGGTCGCCGATGTGATTGGTCGTCATCAGTTCGACAGTCTTGCGGCCCAGAATGCGCGCGCCGTCAAGCTCGCCCCCCTGGAGCATCATCTGATGAAATCGAACATAGTCAGCAGCCGTCGAAACCAGCCCGCCCGCGCCCGAAAAATAATTGTGCGGCTGCTTCACCCAGCGGCTCTCGGGCGTAGGCGCCTCGACCAGTTTGATTTTGTTACCGTTCTTTTCGTCAGGCTCATAGCTCGCCGCGAAACGATTGAGCTTCGACTCGGGCAGATAGAAATGCGTGTCGTTCATCTTGAGCGGCTCGAAGATCTTCTTGCGCAAGTATTCATCGAGCGTCATGCCGGAAATGACTTCGACCAGGCGTCCCACGACGTCGGTCGCCGGGCCGTATTCCCATGCTTCGCCCGGATTGAAATTGAGCGGCATCGTGGCCAGCCGTTTCACCACGTCGGTCATCGTTTCGCTCGGATTCTTTCGCGGATAGGTTTTGGCGTATTCCTCGCGCGTAAGCCCGCGGTAGGAGTTCGGAAACCCGGCGGTGTGAGTCAACACATGTTTAATCGTGATCGGGTTTTTTGCCGGTACGAGTTTGTAAGGCGCGCCGCCGGGTTCCGCCGCCTGCGCGGCCTGCGCGACTTTCATATTGGCGAATTCGGGAAGGAACTTCGAAATCGGATCGTTGAGCAGAAAGTGTCCTTCCTCGTAAAGCGTCATCAGCGCGACCGATGCGATCGGCTTGGTCATCGAGGCGATGCGGAAGATGGTGTCGGTGGTCATCGGCGCTTTGGCTTCGACATCGCGATAACCGATGGCTTCGAAATGAACGACGCGTCCGCGCCGCGCCACCAACGTCACCACGCCGGGAACCATCCCACGGTCCACGTAGCGCTGCATACCCGTGCGGATACGGGCGAGCCTTTCCGACGACATGCCGACATCTTCCGGTCTGGCGGTCGGCAGGCCCGGCCTCGGTGATTGAGCGACGGCGCGTCCGTCTCCCGTGACGAGTGAAAAGAAGATTACCGCGATCAGTGAAAAAACAGCGGTGTGTTTCATGCCGGTCTCCTTGGAAAATCTCTAAGAGCGTTTAAGTGGGACTTATAAGACTCATAAGTCCTATAAGTCCCATCATGGCCCCGCAAACAAAAACTAAAAACTGATCCGCGCCGCCAACTGGAACGCGCGCGGCCCGCCAGAGCCGAATACCTGATTGGCCCGCGTGGTGGGCGTGGCGAACGATCCCGATTGGAGGTTGCCGGTATAGCCGTCGAGATTGGCGACGTTGAGCATGTTGAAGACCTCGCCGATCAACGAAAGCCTGACCTTCTCCCCGATCTTGACCAGGCGCGTCAGACGCAGATCGGTGGTGATCAGCGTGTCGCCGTTCGAGATCTCGCTCGGCAGCCCGATGAGCGGGAACGGCTGGTTGAGGGGAGTTCGAGGCCCGCACCTTAGCTCGCCATTCACGTTCAGTATGCATGCCGCTCTTTGCGCCGTCGTCGCCTGCGCCGGCAAGGCTTTGCTCCTCGCTATGACGTCGGCGTTGTAGGCTTCGACCGCTTTCCGAATGTCGTCCGCCCCCTGGCCGCGCCCGAAACCGTTCCATTTCAGTCCCGGGAGTTGGTGGAACGAAGTGCCCTCGCCATCAACGTCAATCGCGATGAACGGATTCATCGGCGGCGCGCTCGAGAATTGGTTGATCGTCGAAAGCTGCCAGCCGTTGAGCAACCCGCGCAGGAAGCGATAGTCGCCTTTGTATTCGGGCAGTTCCCAGATGCCGCTGACGTTCAAACGGTGCGGGCGGTCGCCCGCGTTGACGCCCTGGCTCTCGAAGAGATTGTTCAGGTTCGTGACGCCGTTCCACGAGGTGTAGTACGAGTAGGCGTAAGCAGCGGTGATCTGGTAGCTGTCCGCGAAGCGCTTGTCGAGCTTGACGTGCAGGCCGGTGTAACGCGTGTTGGAGCCGGACTGATAGACGCCGATCTGGCCGGTCGAGCACTGCAATGCCGGATTGCGTCGCGCCAGTGGCGGACTCGTGGGGCAGGCGGGAATCACACGCGTCGAGACCGTGGTCGGAACCTGGGTGACCGCATCCGCTCCCGTCACGCGTACGCTGTTGAAGCGATTGTAGTCAACCTCGAAGAGGGAGTGAGGCCCGCCGAAGGCGACGCCGCGACGCATGACGAAGTCCGCCGTCACGACCATATTCCGCATGACCTCGCGCTGGACGCCGGTCGTGACCTGGATCGTGTAAGGCGTGCGCGTGCCGTTGTCAAAGAGCTCGTTCCCGGTCTTAAAGATCTCGATGTTGCGAATCGAGAGGTCGGTCGGCGTGGGATAGCGCGCCAATTCCTGCGCCTTGATGGAGCCAAGCAAATTGAAAGCTTGCTGACCGGTCAACGCGCCGTTGGTCGCCGCCGCGGCCGCCGACAACTGTTGCAGCGACTCGGGCTGTCCCGGTTGTCCGAAGAACGGATTCGGAATCGCAGTGCCGGGGATCAGCACGCGCCCGTTTCCCCATGGGCCGACCCATCGGCGTTCCTGAATGCGGGTGAAGCCGAGGTCGGAATCGTAATAGAGTCCCGACCCGCCGCGCATCACGGTCTTCTTCTCTTTGCCCAGCGCCCAGGCGAAGCCGATGGCAGGCGCGAAGAGCTTGTATTCTTTCGGCGGAGGTTCGAGGCTGCCGCCGGGGCCGAACAGAGGCCGCAGATATTCGGGCTTCGGCAGATCGTAGTTGCGGAGATTGTCCTCGAAAGACCAGGCCACCCCGTAGTTGAAGGTGAAGCTAGGCGCGATCTGCCAGGCGTCCTGGAAGTAGAAGCGGTAGCGGTCGTTGCGCCGCGCGATCTCGCGGTTAAAGGGCGCGGGCGAACTCTGGTCGCCGACGCCGATTGAGAATGTGTTGAGCGGAAGTCGCAGGAGGTCGGCCAGCGTAGGCGGGCCTGCCGTCGTCGTGCGCAGCGTTGCGGGCAGCGAGTTGTAGAGCGTCGGGTTGGCGACGCGCACCTGCTCCGGGCTGAAGAGATTGATGACGCCCGTCTCCTGCCGCGCCCATGCTCCGAAGCGGACGTAATGCTCCCATTCGCCGCCGAAGCGGATGCGGTGCGTGTTCTTCTGCCAGCTGACGTTGTCGGTGAATTGGTAGGTCCGATTGGCGCGATCCTGCGGCGCGTTTTCGTTGTCGCCGATCACGAAGCCTGTTGTGGCTCCGCCCACACTGATGCGCGGACCTTGCGCGCCGAGACAACCGATGGAACCGGCGCAATCGCCGGGATTCGGAGGCGACAGCGCGGCGGTCAGAATTCCCCAGTTGGCGCGAAAATCGTTGACCATGCTCGGCGAAAGTACGCTCGTCACGCCGACGGCCGTGTTGAACGCGTTGTTCTTGCCCTTGATCCAGTTCGACTCGTTGCCGCCGGTCGCCTGCAGCGTTCGGTTGTGCTCCTCGCTGTAGCGCAGAAACGCCGTGTGCTTGTCGCTGACGCGGTAATCGAAGCGCATGTTGAAGAGCTTGGCCCGCAGCGGCGTGAATCCGGTGTGATCGAAGGCGTTGGCGAAGACCCCGCGTTCGGGGAAATTCGTGTTGCGGTCCGTGTGCGCGACGTCGAAGACGCTCAACTGGTTGTTGTATTCGAAATTGGTGAACCAGAAGAGCCTGTCCTTCTTGAACGGGCCGCTCAGCGTAAAACCGCTCTGCCGCCGCGCGAAGAAAGGATCAGGATTGCTGGCCCGCCGCTGCAGGTTCGGGTAGGCCGACATGTTGTGGTCGCGGAAATAGAAGAACCCCGCGCCGTGATAGGCGTTGGAGCCGGTGCGCGAGACGATGTTGACCGAGCCGATGGAGGTCACGCTGGTCGAGAGGTCGAAGTTGAAGGTGGAGATCTGGAACTCCTGCACCGACTCCTGCGAGAAGTTCTGCGCCGTCCCGCCCGTGACGCGGTCGTTGACCGAAGCCCCGTCCACCGAGATGCGGGTCAACGCCCCGGCCACGCCCGCGATCGAGACGCGCGTGAAGCTGTTGATGCTGCCGGCGGGGTTGGACACTGTCGTCACCGTAACGCCCGGTTCCAATTGCGCGAGCTCCAGAAAGTTGCGCCCGTTGAGCGGCAAGGCTTCGATTCGCTCGCGCGTCACCACGCCGTCAATCTTGTAATCGCTCGTATTGACCTGCGCGGTCTCCGAAGTGATGGTGATGGTTTCGTTGCTTCTGCCGACGGTCAGCGAAAAATCGGCGGTATGGTTGTTACCGGTGAGCACCGTGACTCGTCGCAAGACGCGCTGAAAACCCTGAGCCTGCGCGGTGACTTCGTACTCGCCGGGCTGCAGGTTGTCGGCGGTGTAGAGACCTTCGGAATTGGTCGTCAGTTTTCTGTCGAGACCGGTCCCGTTGTTTTTTATAGTGACGGTCGCGTTCGACACCGCCTCGCCGTTCGGATCGGTTACGGCCCCGCGGATGTTGCCGGTGGCCGCCTGTCCCAGCGCAATCGAGGCGCAGAGGAGAGACGACAAAACCCCTGTCCATAGCCGGTGTGCTCCTGGCTGTTGTGGTTGGATGCGCATAATGGACCTCCTTGTTGGGCGCTTGTGGTCGCAAGGCGCCGCGGATGTGGGACGGACCTTAGCCTGTCCGTCCCGCATCCGCGATGCGTCTGCGAGGTAATATGGATCGATCAAAGCGATTAAGAAGGTGGGGGGACGAACAGCCGCTCCCCCTCTTAACAGATGAAAATCTGATCCCGGCAAAGCCGCGCAACGTCTCTTCGCGTTGCTCGCGGTCGGCGCCGCGCGCGGTATCGAGCGCGCTTCGATCATCGAGCGGTAGCGAGCGTTTTTCCGTCATCGGCTCGCCGTATTAGGCGCGCTCGACACCGCGCGCGGCGCCGACCTATCAGTCGTTGAAAGCCTGCGGCGGCGG
>DATCXQ010000510.1:0-15885 GCA_036565725.1 Blastocatellia bacterium | reverse complement strand
CCTTGTAGCGGATCATCTGTTGAAGTTCGGCGAAACTCCATTCGTGAACACATTTCGCCTTGCCCGTCTCACGAATCCCGTTGAGGTCTTCCAGGGCGATCCGTTGATTGTTCGCCCTGGCGTCAGCCACGATCTGTTTGCTGACGCAGTGATTGGTGTCCGCGACAAAACGTCTCTCGCGACCAGAGACACGCTTGAGCGCCCGTTTGGCGCTCTTGCCGCCGTTGGCCTGGAGAGATCGTCTCGTCCTTTTGTAGCCGGATTTTTTGTGGCGGATATTCTTCGCCGTGTGGAATTTATTGTCTGAGGTCACAGCCACGCGGTTGAAGCCGAGATCGACGCCTAGACTGCCCTGTGGTTGTTTAACTTGCGGCGCAGGGATCGTGATCGAAATATGCAAGAAAAAGTTCCCCTTGCGATAGACCAATTCGGCGGAGCCTGGTTCGCTCTGTTGAAGTTGTTTGCGCATCCTAGCGGACATCTGCAACTGGCCTGTGATGCGGCCTTTAGGACAGACCGCCAGCGAGACGGTCTGATAGTCAGGACGAAGAGTCATCGACTTGGCGTCGTATCGCAGGGAAGAATGTGGCTTGAATTGATGCCACTTATTCGGGGCGCGAGTGTAAACGGCGCTGACCTTGGCGATCACGTTGATCACGTGCTGTGCGGGAAGATTAGTTTCTTGACGGATGAGGCGATAGCCTTCGTGATGGATGTCGTATTTGCGATGCAAATCACGCTGAAAGGCGAGTTCGGAAAGAGTGTTGCAGGCGCGATTGAACTCTTCCATAGTGGATTTGAGTTCCTGCGCGGCGCTAGCGGCCAGGACCAATTTCGCCTTTATGGACAGGTGAACACCCATCTGCATAATATGTCACAAGTGTTTTACGTGAGACAAGCGTTTTACATGCGAAAGGGGCGGCGCATTCCTCTCCACCCAAAACGAAGAGTTTATGGGTGGAGTATCCTGCGCAAAGAAAGATGAATCGTTTGAAAGACAAAGTAGCGGTTGTCACTGGTTCGGGCGCGGGAATGGGCGAGGGCATCGTCCGGTTGTTCGCCGAAGAAGGCGCGCGCGTGGTCGTTTCGGGTCGGGATGAAGAGAAAGGCGAGGCGGTGGCCTCAGAGATTACGGCTCAGGGCGCCCAGGCCGTCTTCATTCGCGCCGACGTCTCCGTCGAAGCCGAATGCCGCGCGCTGATAGACAAGACCGTCGAGCATTACGGCGTGATCGACGTGTTGGTCAATAATGTCGGCCTCACTACGCGCGGCACGATCGAAGACACGACCGTCGAATTGTGGGACAAGCTCTTCGCGACCAACGTCCGCAGCGCCTTCATCTGCATGCAGCAGGCGGTAAAACATATGAAAGAGCGCCGTCAAGGTTCGATCATCAACATCGGTTCGGTCAACGCCTATATCGGCGAACCGAAGCTGATGGCCTACTCGGCGACCAAAGGCGCGATGATGACGCTCACAAAAAACACAGCGCGCTATTTGAACCAGTACCGGATTCGCGTGAATCAACTCAACGTCGGCTGGACGCTGACGCCTAATGAACATTACGTGAAGACGGTTGAAGAGGGCCGGGGAGAGGGCTGGCTTGAAGAGGCGGTCAAGACGCGCCCGTGGGGACGATTGCTTTCGCCGCGCGACATCGCGATGGCCGCGCTCTATTTCGCCGGCGATGAGAGCGAGTTGATCACAGGCTCCGTGCTCGATCTGGAGCAATATCCGGTAGGGGCGCCGCCGAACTGGTAACTCGAAAACGAGTGAATCGGTCTTTTCGCGACTTGATTAAATCCGATGATCCCAAGCCGAACCCAGACGGCCTGGGATCATCTATGACTGAGGACGGGTGCTAGTGTTGACTGAGGGGAGCAACTAAAAATTCGATATAGAGGCCCTCGCGATCCCGCTTCACGTTCGGACCCATCAACGCCAAGATTATATTCAATCGCTATGCCAGGCCGCGGCTGCGCCAGCCATCCCCCAAGACATTCAGGCCGCTTCTGGGATTGAGGTCATTAAACAACTTGATTAAGATGCGTTTGCGGGAAAGCGAGATATCATAGGCGGGCGGGCTGCTCCTCCAACTTCCTACAATCAATTTTGATAGCGCACAATCAATAGTGATTGGCTTATTATCAATTTTGATTGTAGCCTGCCTCGCGAACCTAAGGTCGAAGCCCGGTTTCGATGACATTCGAGCTCAAAAATCAGGGCGGAATTTAAACGCTGATCGGGCGCCACAATCCCATGATTCCCAAACTCATCTCCATCTCGGGACCGTTGGAAGGAGCGGTCTTCCCCATCACCGACGCCGATATCAATATCGGCCGCGGACCGTCCAATTCCATCTGCATCGCCGACCCGCTGCTGTCGCGACAACATTGCCGCATTACCAGAGAAGGGGAAGTGTTTAATCTGCACGATCTGGGAAGCTTCAACGGAACCTTCGTCAACGGCGTGCCGATCAAGAAGCAGGCGATTGAGCACGGCGATCTGATCAAGACCGGCGCCTCGATCCTGTTGTTCATTTGCCACGAAGAGTCCGACTCGGAATCGGGCGCGGACCCGGGACGCGTGCGATTCGCCGAAGATGATCCGGCCATGCAATCAACAATCTTCCTCCGCCGGGAAGACTCTCTCTATTTCAACGCTCCGAAAGGGCAGACTAATTTGCCGCCGACCGCGCGCGCGGCGCTAAACTTCCGCGCGTTGCTTCAGATAGGGCTTGAGATCAACGCGATACGCGATCTGGAAACGCTTCAACGGCGATTGCTGGAATTGATCTTTACGGTGACGCCCGCCGAACGAGGCGCGATCCTCCTGACCGACTCCAGCGCCGAAGATTTTGCTTCCGTCTTCTGCCTGCATCGTTCGGGGCGGCGGGAGAAATCGGTGAGCGTCAGCCGTTCGATCGCCCAACGCGTGATGCGCGAAGGAGTTGGAGTCTTGAGCGCCGGCGTCGCCGACGACGCCTCGCTTCAGGGAGCCAACGGCCCCGGCGCCCAATCGGCGCTGGCCGCGCCGCTCACTACTTCCGCCGAAGTCATCGGCGTTGTTTACCTGGAAATGACCGATCCTTCGTCCGGCTTCGATTCGGATCACCTGCAACTCGTCACGGCCATCTCTAACCTGGCCGCCGTGGCTCTCGACACGGCGCGTTACGTGGAACGATTGAACAACGAGACGAAACGGCTGCAGGACGAGCTTAATTTCGACCGCACGATGATCGCCGAAAGCGCGCCTATGAAAGAAGTGCGGGCGTTCATCGCCAAGGTCGCGCCGACCGATTCGACGGTGCTGATTCGCGGCGAGAGCGGGACGGGCAAGGAGATGGTCGCCCGCGCTATCCACCTCAACAGCCCGCGAGCGAAGAGCCCGTTCATCGCCATTAACTGCGCAGTCTTGCCGGAAAACCTGATCGAAAGCGAGCTCTTCGGCCACGAGAAGGGCGCGTTCACCGGCGCCATAGCCCAGAAGAAGGGCAAGTTCGAATATGCCGAGGGCGGAACCGTCTTTCTGGACGAAATCGGCGAGCTTGCGCCAAAGCTCCAGGCGAAACTGCTGCGGGTCTTACAGGAGAACGAATTCGAGCGTGTCGGCGGCCTGCGCCCGATCAGACTCAACGCCCGTCTGATCGCCGCGACCAACAAAGACCTGGAGGCTGCAATTCAAGCGCGGGAGTTCCGCGATGACCTCTTCTTCCGGCTCAACGTCCTGACGCTGACCATACAACCGCTGCGCCTCCGACGCGAAGATATTCCGCTACTCGCCGACTACTTCGTCACGAAATACGCCGCGAGATGCCAGCGCCGGATCAAAGGCGTCACCGCCGCCGCGCGCGCCTGTCTGGAGCGTTACGATTGGCCGGGCAACGTGCGAGAATTGGAAAGCGCCATCCAGCGAGCAGTAGTAATGTCTGCGACTGAATTCATCACGCCCGAAGATTTGCCCGACGACGTGGTCGAAAGCGAAGTGGCGGACGCCGGCGCGCCGGCGACGCCCGCTCCGGAGGACCAGAAGGTAATCACGGCGGTCATCGCCTCTACGCCGAAATACCACGACGCGGTCAGGGAGGCGAAAAAACTGGTCATTATTAACGCCATCGAACAGGCCTCCGGCAATTATGTCGAAGCGGCCAAACTGCTGGGTCTGCATCCGAATAATCTTTACCGGCTGATCCGCAATCTGAACCTGAAATCACGTCTGAAAAAACAGACATGATCCTGCGCGTAGCCTTGAAGTCGCATAGGGCATCACGCAAAATACAGGCCATCTCAATGGCGATGATCAACCGAATCATTTCGCACTACCACATTCTGGGAGAACTCGGCAAAGGCGCGATGGGCGCCGTTTATCTTGCCGAAGACACCAGTTTGGCGCGGCAAGTCGCAATAAAATTCGCCGACCAGACGCGCGACGACCAGGAATTCCGCGCGCGATTCCATCGCGAAGCGCGTCTTGCCGCCTCGCTAAACCACCGAAATATCGCTACCATCTACGATTTCGGCGAGACCGAAGACGGCAGCCCGTTTCTTGTCATGGAACTGGTCCAGGGGAAGAAATTGAGCGAACTCCTGCGCGACGGGCGCCTGGCGATGGAACGGCGGTTGGAAATCATCGCCGACATCGCCGGAGCCCTCGGCGAAGCGCATCGTCGCGGCGTCATTCATCGCGACATCAAACCCTCGAACATCCTCATCAACGAGAACGGCGAGGTCAAAATCCTCGACTTCGGATTGGCCAAGAAATTCAAAAAGGCAGGGTCAGAAGAGATTGACCTCTTTGCCCCGACAATGTCCGATTCGCCAACCCGCGCCGGGCTGGTGTTGGGCACGCCGCATTACATGTCGCCCGAACAGGCTCGCGGGGCGTCCGCCGAAGCTGACGCGCGCAGCGACATCTTCTCGCTGGGCGCAGTGCTTTATGAATGCCTGGCGGGACGTCCGCCCTTCAACGGCAAAACGGTCATCGAAGTCTGCACCGAAGTGCTACACGTCAATCCGCCGTCGCCGTCCTATTTCAACCCTCAAGTACCGGGCGAACTAGATCGCATCGCCCTCAAAGCGCTGGCTAAAAAGCCTGACGAGCGTTACCAATCAGCGGACGAGTTACTGGATGATTTGCGGGAATCGCTGGCTATCCCACTACGGCAGGGCAGCCTTCGCACACAATCTATTCAGATCAAAGGCGAGCCGAAAATTTCCGATAAAAGCAGATGGACCGAGACGTCGTTTGAATGGTCGAGACCGTCTCGATGGACGGCGCTGATTATTTTGATTGCGCTCGCCGCCCTGTATCTGGGACTGGCGCTGACAATGAATTGGCCCCCTTTCCGTCCATCGGCATATCAACCTACCCCTGCCGCGGCGAGATGGTATGAGATGGGCATCCAATCCATGCGCGACGGAGATTACTATCAGGCGAGCCAGACATTAAAGATGGCGGTTGACGCCGACGGAAAGTACGTACTCGCGCGCGCGAGGCTGGCCGAGGCTTTGACCGAACTCGATTACAACGACTTAGCGCAAAAGCAATTGGTTGAAGTTTCCCTGGCCGTGCGCGACCGCTCGGCGTTGCCTGAAGCTGAGGCGGTCTATCTCGAAGCCATTCTGAACGTCGCCGCACGCAAATTCCCGGACGCCATCAAAAACTACAGCCGGCTGGTGGCGCTCGCGCCCGCCAAAGACGAGGCATACGCGCATTTCGACCTCGGTCGCGCTTACGAAAGGAATGACGAGACGGACAAGGCGATTGAGGAGTTCTCTACAGTAACCAGACTTGATGCGCAATCGGCGGCGGCGCATCTGCGACTCGGGATTCTTTACGGAGTCAGGCTGAAGAATCAGGAGAAAGCCGAGACTTCTTTCGGCGAAGCCGAACGACTCTATCGCAGTTTGAGCAGCATAGAAGGCGTGGCGGAGGTCTATTTTCAACGCGGGACGATGTATGGCGAGTTGGGCCAACGGGAGAAAGGGCGGGAGCAGTTGGAACAGGCTCGCGACCAATCGAAGGCGCTCACTAATAAATACCAGAACATCAAAACGCGGCTGCAGTATTCTCTCTACCTGGAAAATTATGCGCTGGCGCAACGTGAAGCTGAAGAGGTTATGAATCTGGCGCGCGTGGAAAAGATGAATGACCTGACAGTCACGGGCTTGATCCATCTCGGTCTGATCTCCGTACGACAGAGCAACTATGATCAAGCCGAAAAGTACTACAAGCAGGCAATAGAAATCGCGCGCAGCTATAACGGCCTATATAACATCGCCCAGGCGGAGAGCAATCTCAGCAACCTGTATGCCGAACAAGGCAGGCGCCTCGATGAAGCCATTCGAGAGGCGGAAAAGGCGCGTGAATTTTTCAAGTCGAGCGGTTATCGCGGAGAAGAGTTAGCCGTGCTTCTTATCATTTCGCGCGTCAACCGCAAACTGGGGAATTTCGGCGTGGCGGAGCGGGCTTTTCAGGACGCGATTCCCGTCTCGATCAGACGAGGCGACCGATTGAGGGAGGCGATAGCTCGCCTTGAATACGGCCAGTTGCTTGCCGATCAGGGGCGATACATTGAAGCGATCAACCAACTCGATGAGCGCTACAAACTCAGCCAGTCGCTCAATCAAAACATCAGAGTCATCTATTCCCTTCTCTCTCGCGCAGATGTGCTGTCACGGCTTGGGGATTACCAGAAGGCCGAAGCCGATCTCAAGGACGCCCGATCGATCGCCGATAAATCCAACTTAAATAGCGGCACGCTGGCAACGGAACTATTACTGTTCGAAGCCCAGGTGGCATTGAGCCGGCTCCAGACTGAAGCGGCGTTGGCTAAGAGCAAACAAGTCATTGCGCATTTAAACTCGCAACTGCCTGAGATACAAATCAAAGCCAAGCGCATCATCTGTATCGCGCGAGTGATCTCTGGCACACCACGTGCTGGCGTTTCACATTGCAAAGAGGCTGTGGCTCTTGCGGAAAAAGGCGCTGACAAAAGTCTGCTTTGGGAAGCGCGACTGGCGATGGCTCAAGCAGAACTTGCGGGCGGCGCCGCAGAGGAGGCTGGCAAGATTGCCATACAGGTTCAAGCTGAATTTGCCAGGTTGGGCCAACCGGAGCCGGAATGGCGGGCGTTTCTGCTGGCGGCGCTGGCCAACCAACGTATGGGGAGACGGCAGTCGGCATATGACCAGGCGTCGCAGGCGGCCAAGATTCTGGACATTCTACGAAGCAAATTGGGCGAGAAGCCCTTTGATCTCTATCTTCATCGCCCGGACATCAAACAGCAACATGAGCAACTCAATAAGTTGATTCACGACAACAAGATTTAACCAGAGACAAGAAGGAGAGTACCTTATGCCTGAACCAATTGAGGTTATACGTGGCGTTTACAAGGAACATGACGGGCGCGAGGTGGAGGGGTTATGCATCGTACTTGACAATCAAGACGCTAAATGGGAAGTGACCAAATCTGAACATTACACAACCGTCATCAAAATCAAGAACGACGCAAAATGGGAGGTAGAGGAGTACACCGATGAGAAGACTGGTAAACGGAAAGTGCGGATTTTCTGCGAAGGCGGGAAATTGAACTCCCTGTCGCTCAAACAGTTCATCCATCCAACAGAAGGAGTGTATACGCCCAACGGCAATGCGGCGAACAATGAGATGCCGGAGCTCAAGATTTTTTACACCACTCCTGATGATAGTCATACGCCGCCCATAAAGCTAAAGTCGCTGTAAGCCGGCCCGAACTCCAGAATCACTATCTTCACTGTGACCGAGCATCCGATCGTGGGCATGCTCGGTCGCAAGGGAGGTTTTGCGCATAAATTCGGAAAGCCCCCCCTGGGCACGCATCGCCTCCAGCGTGCAGCGAGCCGTTGCTTGTTAGTGCTCCGACTGCTACGACTGCTCGCTGGAGGCGATGCGTGCCCAGGGAGATTTCGTCCCTGTCTGACTGGGCGGCGCCTCAGAGGCTTCAACTTTCCCTCGGATAACCGAGGGATATGATTTGATCAGTATAGCCTTCAAAACTGTCATCGTGGCTGATGACGAAGAGTTGATGGAAATCCTTGATGCGGCCGATCTGCTGGGCCAGATTCCGCCTTCTCTCCTCGTCCATGTTGGTCGTCGGCTCGTCGAAGAACGCTATGTTGACCTCGGAAAGCTCTTTCAGCAGCGCCAGCCGCACCGCCAGCGCGGCAGCCATCTGCTCGCCGCCCGACAGGTTCAGGAAAGGGCGTTCGCGCCCTTCTTCTTCGAGCGTAATCTCGTAATCCTTGGTCCACTGCAGCGTCACGTCGTGGCGGCCCGTGATCTCGCGGAACAGGTGGTTAGCCTCGATCGAAATCGAGAAGAGGTAAGATTCGGTGATGTAAGGCGCTGCCTTCTGCAAAATATCGCGGATGAAATCGGAAGTCCCGCGCAGCCGCTCGGCCCGCTCCCTTTCGGCGATCTGTGTTCTGGCCCGCTCGCGCACCTCGTTCAGATAGGCCAACTGCTCGCGCAATCTCGAATACTGCTCGCCCGTGTGTTCGATCTGCGTCGTGAGGCGCCCGGCGCGTTCGCGCAGGCCGTCCAATTCGCCGAGCGCGCGGCGATGGCGCTCGGAGTCATAGTTTCCTTCGAAGTCGTTGAGCGATCGAGTGGCTTCGTTGAAGGTCTCGTCCACCTTCCGGATTTCGGATGAAAGCGCCTCCATCTCCCGCTCCCTGGCGGCGAGCGTCGCCGCGATCTTCTCGTTGGCGATGAAGGCATGGTAATCGCGTTCACTCTCGGCGCGCGTCCGGCCGGCCAACGCCACCTCGCCGTCGAGCGCGTCGTAATCCTGCATCTCCAGGTTGGCCCGTTCCAGGTCGTCGTTGACCCGCGCGACTCTGGTTTCGGCCTCCTCCAGCTTGCGCCTCAACTCGCCTTCGCGCTCGACGACCTGGTTGAGCGCCGCGGCGCGGCCGCGAGGGTCGTTGAGCGACCGCAGCGAGGCCTCGGCGTCGGCGAGCCGCGCTTCTATGTCGCCGAATTTTTCGACGCGTCGCGCAACATCGTCGCGCTCCCGCCTTTTCGCCTCGCCTTCCGCAGCCACCTGGGCGAGTTCAGGGCGAAGGATCTCAGCCTGGCCGTAGATTCGTTCGGCCTCGCGCGCCTGGCGGAGTCGAGTCTCAAGCCCGGATCGTTTGATCTTCAACTGTCGAATCTCCGCTTCGTCGAAGCTCGCGGCTTGCGAAATCTCTTCCTCGATCTCGGCCATCCGGCCCCGATTCGATTCCAGATCGTCGGCGAGTCGCGCCGAATCGGATTGGAGGCGCGGCAGCCGCGCTATTTCAACCGCCGCGTCACGCGACCGCTTCAAGTCTCCGTCGAGCGCGGCCAGGGCCGATTGCAAATTCGCGATCTCGACGCGGCGAGTTTCAAGGCCGGCGCGGAAGCGGGAATCGAGAGATTCGCCCGGTTTCAAGTTCAGACACTTTTCCGTGAGCAAGGGACAGACGCCGCCCTGGTCGAGGGCGCGGACCATCTCTTCGTCACGCGCGACCTCGGCGCGCAACCGCGCAAGTTCTTCGGCGCCGCCCAGCCGCTCGGATTCGACCCCCTCGAGTCGCCCGGCGACGGGGATGAGCGGTTCGAGTCTCGCAATCTCATTCCTGGCCTTCTCCAACTCCACGACCAATCGCCCGTGATCTTTCCGCAGCGTTTCGAGGTGGTCGTGTTTGAGCCTGGAGTTGTTGAGCGCCATCTCCGCCCGGTTGATTTCGGCGTCTAGCCATGCGCGTTCGGCCTCTAGCGATTCCGCAGTCGCGGCCACCGATGCCCGCGTCCCGGCCTCTTCGACCTGGCGGGATAGGTCGGCGTAGCGGCGACGCAATCTCTCAAGCTCCTGATCCAACGCGGTGAGGGTCCGCCTGAGGCTTTGCGTCTCGCCACGCCCCTCGCGGAGCCCGGCGATCTCCGCCTCGATCGAATTCTGCCGCTCGACCTTGCCCGCCAATTCAGCAAGCTCGGCGCGCGCGTCGGCTACCTCTCCCAGACGCTCTTCGAAGAGTCTCGACTGGCTCCGCGCCTCGATCAGGTCATGTTCGATCGCGGCGACCCTCGCGCGAAGCTGGTTGCGAGCCTCGCGACGCTTCTCGAGTTCGGCCAGACGGCTCGAAGCGGCCAGGTAGTCGTCGTAGCCCGCTCGCGCGGCGGCGACAATCGCGGAGGCCGCAGCGGCCTGTTCGACGCCCTCGCGCGCCGTGGCCAGCGAATCGCGCTTGACCTCCAACTTCACCCGCAGTTGCTCGATCGCGCGCCGCTCGTTTTCGATCTTCCGCAGCAGATTGTCGAGTGATTGAGCGTCCCGCGCGACGCGGTCGCGTTCGGCGACCGTCTCCACCTGCTCGCTTTCGAGCGATCGAAGGCGAGCCACGGCCTCGTCGCACAGGCGCTTCGTTTCGTCGTAAGACTTCAGCTCGCCTTCGGCCTCGGCGAGTTTCCGGTCGGCTTCTGAGATCAGGTTATCGAGATGGCGCAGCGTGTCGCGCAAATTGTCCGACGCCCGGCGATACTCTTCGACCTTCAGAATCTGGTCGAAGACGCCCTTGCGGTTGGACGGCGGGAGAGTGAAATCGTAAGTGAAAGCGCCCTGCGGCACGCCGATCGTGGTTTTGAAAAGCGCGCCCAGGTCGGTCCCCGCGTCGACTCCCAGGTGTCGGCGGAGCCACGGCGTGACCTGGCTCTTCTGCTCTATCAGACGGGTCTTGGTCTCGGGGTCGTAGACGTGATAACTGCCTCCGGTATCGCGCGTGACGACGTATTCGCGCCCGTCCAGATCGGAAACGAAGCTGACCGCGACCTGGCCGCGTTTGGTCCCGCGCTTGACGAAATCGTCGCGTTTGTAATCGAGGTGGTCGAACAGCGCCCAGGCGATGGCCTCAAGTATCGTGGTCTTGCCCGCGCCATTGGGCCCGCATATGGCGACGACTCCCGGTTGGAACGCCCATTCCCCTTCGGCGTGATTCTTGATGTTTCTGAGTTCGACTCTGGTGATTCGCAAGGCGGGAGAATAAGCAGTGGGCAGTGACTCCCGAACAGTAATAATCCCACTGCCCATGAGCCACTGCCCACCAGCAACTAAGCTTGAGCGCTCTGCGCGTTCTCTTGATTGTCGGTATGGCCCAGCAAATGACGTCCCTCGTGGCTGCGCGGGTCGATCGTGCGAACGTGTTTGCGCCCGCGCATCTCCCAGATTGCCGTGATTTTCCCGTCCTTCTCAACCGCGTGGTAGGAAATCTCTTCCTGAGACGCCTCCGCCGTCGCCCCTTTTTGAACGTCGGCCTTCTCGGTGTTCGTGGTTTCGCTCATCAAATTTTATAGCTCCTGAATTGACATTGAGAGTGAGTAGAGTTTGAAGAAGGAGGGCATTGTGCCATAGTGATGAAGAAGCGTCAAAGACGTGATGCTTGACGCTCACTATACCGTCAACTAGAATTTTTTTCGGAGCAAAGGCGCTCTCTTTCGAGAGCTAACAGTTTCTGCTCTTTGAGAACCGGTGATAGAGGGTTGCGGGCGGAAAACTTCGCGCGCGTAAAATCCCCGAAGTTGCTTGGTAATCTGCATATCAAGTACCCGACGCTATCGCTTTCAGGTATAGCCTGAAGGCGATGGGCCGCTATCAAGTCTGAGACTTGAGAAGTCAACCGGCCCGAAGCAGTCCGTTCTCGCAGCCACAAGCTGCGAGCGTGAATACGAAACTTGGAACTGCAAGCTCCATTCACAGCGTAAGCTGTAAGATAGAGTGGTTGACTGTCGCTATGCCCGTATCAATAAGTGTAAGCGCGCCATCCGTGATGGATGGCGCTAATTTTGAGGTCGTAAACAAATCATGAACGCTATTGAGAAAGCGCTCACCAAAGTCTTCGGCTCGGCTAATGAGCGCCTGTTAAAAAAATTGTGGCCGGTTGTCGCCCGGATCAACGCGTTAGAGGCGGAGACCAAGCGTCTCTCCGACGAGGAGTTGCGGGCGAAGACGGAAGGGTTCAAAGCGCGTTTGGCCCGGCGACTCGAAGGCTCGGAGGAGCTTTCGCCCGAAGCGCGCAAACAGTTGGAGCGGGAGGCGCTCGACGAGGTCTTGCCGGAGGCCTTCGCCTGCGTGCGCGAAGCCTCGGCGCGCTCGACGGGCATGCGCCACTTCGACGTGCAGTTGATCGGCGGGATGATCCTGCACCGAGGAATGATCGCCGAGATGCGCACCGGCGAGGGTAAAACGCTGGTGGCCACCCTTCCCGTCTACCTGAACGCGCTGCTCGGCAAAGGCGTTCATGTCATCACGGTCAACGATTACCTGGCCAGGCGCGACGCCGAATGGATGGGCAAAATCTACAAGTTCCTGGGAATGACCGTCGGCGTCATCCAAAACGACCTGGACGATTTCGAGCGCCAGGAGGCCTACAGGTGCGACATCACCTACGGCACGAACAACGAATTCGGCTTCGATTACCTTCGCGACAACATGAAGTTCGAGCTGGCGACCTGCGTGCAGCGCGTCCATTATTACGCCATCGTCGACGAGGTCGATTCGATCCTTATAGACGAGGCGCGGACACCCCTGATCATCTCGGGCGCGTCGGACGACTCGACCAGCAAGTATTACGAGGCCGACACGGTGATCCCGAACCTGACCCGCGACACCGACTACCAGGTCGACGAAAAGCAGCACCGCGCGACGCTGACCGAATCTGGCATCGAGAAGGCGGAGCGGATACTCGGCCAGGGCAACCTCTTCGACCCGTCGAACATGGAGATCCTGCACTGCCTGAACCAGGCGCTGGTGGCGCACACGCTCTATCAGCGCGACAAGAATTACATCGTGCTGGACGGCGAGGTTAAGATCGTCGACGAATTCACCGGGCGCATCATGGAAGGCCGCCGATGGTCCGACGGCCTGCACCAGGCCGTCGAGGCGAAGGAAGGGGTGAAGATCGAGCGCGAGACCCAGACGCTGGCCACGATCACGCTGCAGAATTATTTCCGAATGTACGAGAAGCTGGCCGGGATGACCGGCACAGCCGAGACCGAATCGGTCGAATTCGCGAAGATATACAACCTCGAAGTCCATAGCGTCCCGACCCACCGCCCGATGGTCCGCGTCGATAATCCCGACGTGATCTACCGCACCCTGAACGAGAAGTGGAACGCTGTGGTTGAAGAGATCAAGCAACTCCACGAGAAAGGGCAGCCGGTGCTCATCGGCACCGTCTCGGTCGAAAACTCCGAAAAGATTGCGGACCGGCTCAGGAAATTCGGCGTCAAATACAACGTGCTGAACGCCAAGCCCGAAAACGCGGGACGCGAGGCCGAGATCGTCGCGCAGGCCGGGCGCAAAGGCGCGGTCACGATCGCGACCAACATGGCCGGACGCGGAACCGACATCCTGCTCGGCGGCAACGCCGAATTCCTCGGACGCGAGTTGCTCAAGAAACAGGAAATCAATCCCGACGAGGCAACGCCGGAACAGATCGAAACGGCGATTCAAAAGGTCAAACCGCAGATCGAAGCCGAACACGATGAGGTGGTAGGCCTGGGGGGCTTGCACATCCTCGGCACCGAGCGGCACGAGTCGCGCCGCATCGACAACCAGTTGCGCGGGCGATCCGGACGCCAGGGCGACCCCGGCTCTTCACGCTTCTACCTCTCGCTCGAAGACGAGCTGATGCGTATCTTCGCCGGCGACCGCGTCAAGGCGATTATGCAGCGGCTCGGAATGGAAGAGGGCGTCTCGATCGAATCGAAGATGGTCTCCAAACGTATCGAGGCCGCGCAGAAGAACGTCGAGTCGCAGAACTTCTCGATCCGCAAACACCTGCTCGAATATGACGACGTGATGAACAAACAGCGCGCGACGATCTACACGCTGCGCCGTCAATTGCTTGAGCAGATCGACCAGCGCGGCGAGATTCAAGCCATCGCCGAGAACATCCTCGATTACCTGCTCGACCAGCACATGAGCCTCGAGCAGATGCCCGATGAATGGGACTTGCAGGGACTCAAAGTCCAGATCGCGTTTCAATTCGGCCTCGATTTGGACGAGTCCGGCATCGTTTTGAACAACTTGGAACGCGACGAGCTACGCGCCGCCGTCTGGGAAAACCTTGAACAAATGTACGCAGAGAAGGAGACGGTCGTCGGCGCCGAGGCGATGCGTTATTACGAACGCATCATCATGCTCAACATCGTCGATTCACAATGGAAAGACCACCTCCAGGCGATCGACCACATGAAGGAGTGGATCAACCAGATGGGCTACGCGCAGAAAGACCCGCTGGTCGAATACAAGAAACAATCGTTCGACCTCTTTGAAGCGATGCTCGACCGCATCGACGTCGAGACCGCGCGCTCGCTCTATCACCTGCAGGTCGCAGCCGAGGAGCCGCCCGAGCAGCGATTGCAGCGCCGCCCCCGCCGCGGCCATATCACCTTCACTAAAGCTAATGCCACGGCCGCCGCCGCGGGCGAAGATTCCGGCAAGCCGCGCACCGTCGTCAGCGACCATCCGAAAATCGGCCGAAACGACCCATGTCCCTGCGGCTCGGGAAAGAAATATAAGAAATGTCATGGCGCTGAAGTTTGAAGCCATTCCGAACATCATGAATGGGACTTATAGGTCTTACTGAGCCTCACTAGTCCCATTCGTGACGTCCACAAGAGATTTTCCGCAGGAGGGAAACCATGAGTGTTTTTGAGATCGTACAATTGGCCATCTTCGGACTGATCGTCGGACTCGTCGCCAGGTTCCTTATGCCCGGCAAAGATCCGATGGGATTGATTATGACGTCCATCCTGGGCATAGTCGGCTTTTTTTTGGGAACATTCATCGGCCGCACGCTGTTTGCAAAAGGTCCCTACTATCAAGCCAGATGGGTGATGTCCATTCTCGGCTCGCTGGTTCTGCTCTTCCTTTACCGGGTTCTTTTCGCGAGACGCGATTAGTCGTGTGTGGTTGACCGGCGTCGGCCCCTGGTGTATTTTAAATTTCGCCTGCACCCGTAGCTCAGCTGGATAGAGCGTCAGCCTCCGGAGCTGAAGGTCCCGCGTTCGAATCGCGGCGGGTGTATCAGATCAAAATGTATCAAATCAAAAAGGGATGCGAGCAACGCATCCCTTTTGCATTTCATGCCCTCATCGTCTCCGCCGCAATATTCCCCTTGATCGCTCGGGCAATAAAATAGGGGTGGCCTCCCACCCCTATTCGAAATGACTCGACAGTTAACAGCGCGCCTGAGTAAGGCGCGCGCGAGAGCCGTTACTTCTTCTTCGCGGCCTTCTTAGCTGGAGCCTTCTTCGCGGCCTTCTTAGCCGGCGCCTTCTTAGCAGCTTTCTTGGCTGGCATAGTGTCTCTCCTTTCTCTCGTTGATAGCCTGACCACAAGATGAAGTGTTGATTTATCTCTTGTGGTCTAGAGCAATTAACATACTAGATATAGCTTATAAACTTCTTCTCGACATGTGTCAAGAAAATTTTTCTTCATGCGCGCGCTCTCCATCGACAGTTCATCCGACCTATCGAGATCGTCGACGCGGCGAGCGCCGATGACGGTCGGCGATTGTCAGGATCGATCCGCCTGTATGATAATTGCGACTTGCGTCGCAGCCCTGTATTTATTGACTGCGGCGCGCTCGATCGATCATTCAACAATCACTTTCAAAACCTCCGCAGGAGTCGTTCATGCCGCAATGAGCGACGCCATGGAGCAATAAAAATCAGGCGGCGCCCCCGCGTCCTCGCGGGCAGGTCTTGCGGTGAAGCGTGCCCGCGAGGACGCGGGGGCGCCATTTTGTGAGGAGAACCTATGCGATCCCGAAACATGGGTCGCGCGATGGCTTTGGCCATCGCGATGACATTGGCGGC
>DATCXQ010000503.1:0-9394 GCA_036565725.1 Blastocatellia bacterium | reverse complement strand
AAATAGTTCAGGATCGTGCTACAGTCCCGCGCCCCTGCCGGGGCGCAAAGGCAATAATGACGGGCTTTCCGGTGGTTTCACCACCGGCTAATATCCGCTGCGCCTCCGGCGCAAAACTGAAAAGATTTGGGTAATGACAAGCGTTAGATTGCGCGGGCGCCATTAATCTTCAGAAACCATAAACGCCAGCCTATGGTCAAACCGTCGCTGCCGCGACGAAGAATAGATTCACGCAATGCTCAGAGATTCGGGCAATGGCAAGCTTTAAAAAATATGCCCGCGCTTGATGTAGTCAAAGCTCATCGGGATCGACGCCCAGTTCGCGGAGTTTGGCGGCGTATCGAGCGGCTCGATTTTCGGCCTCCATCCGCGCTGTGGCCTCGTCGTCAGCTCGTTCGGCTTCCATTCTGGCGCGTTCTTCGCCGGTCATGATGACGTTGCTCTGCTCGTCGCACCAGCGCAGCCAGGTATCTTCCCTGTCCTCGAAGACGCCGTCCCAGAGCTTTAACCCCAGGCCGACACGCGGCAGGTAGGGGCGGTCCAGCTCCTGATACTCTCCGTCGCGCAAGACGAAGACGCGCAGGGCGCCGCCCTTGAGCTTCAGTTGCGGGTCGTAGACGACGTAGTAGAGCACGCCCATTCGCGCGTACCCGTCCAGTTTGTGGGCCAGTTCCCCGCCTTCGCGATTCGAGACGATCTCGACCACCACTTCCGGAACCTTGCCGAATTCCCAGAGGAAGTATGACCTGTTTTTCTTCTCGTGCCAGTCGGCGCGCGGCCGCACGTCGAGGCTCAGGAAGAAGTCCGGCGCGAGCGGCGGTTCGGCCATCGCGTAAAAGAGGCCGACTTTGGCGTCCGCCAGGAACGGGCGTTTCTGGCCCGGCGTTTGACGCTTGCCTGCGGGCGGAGTCCACGAGGCGTAGAGCGGGCGCTTCAGAAGAGTTTGTTGTTTGGCCGAAAAAAGGTTGTCCACGGGTTGATCGTTCTCTGGCGCCACGTACTCGTAATAGGCGTCCAGTTCGCGCTGTATTTCTTCATCCAACTGATAGGCGTTTTCAATCACTGTTCCATGCATCATTTTTCACCTCACTTATCGGATTGGACTGCTGCAATTGGCGCTATACGCCGGGCAGTCTAAATCAGGCGCCGCGCCGTCATCAACACTTTTCATTTCCCGTTTTCCATATTTACGTTTGTCATTTGTCAGCGCCGGAACCGCACGCGGCGCGAAATGGCATTGACCACAGGCCGGGAAAGGACACTCTTGCTATGCGATACTCTTGTCCACTAAAGTGAGGCTGACTCAGAACGCCCCGGCAATAAGATAAAAGCTTTGATAATCGAGACGTCTGATATTGAGGCTCGATCGCAAATCAGATCATCTGAAAGAGAATATCAATGAATAACTGGGTGATGAGAGCGCTGCCGCAGCTACTGCCGGTAATAACTACGATGTTATTGTTTCTGCCCGGCGCGGCCTTGGCGCAGGCGCCGGCGGAACCGAAGATTCGGATCGAAGGGCCGTTTAATAGCGGGATTGTCTACTCCGTGGCCTTCAGCCCCGACGGGAAGACGCTCGCTTCAGGAAGTGGCGACAAAACTATCAGGCTGTGGGATGTGAATACCGGACGCCTCATCCGCTCCTTAGCGGGGCACGGTGGAACAGTCCGTTCCGTCGCCTTCAGCCCCGACGGGAAGATGATAGCTTCGGGGAGCGAAGACAAGTCGATCAAGCTCTGGCAGGTTAGCACCGGAAAACACATCCGTCTATTCAATGGGCACACCGGAAATGTCTACTCCGTCGCCTTCAGCCCCGACGGGAAGACGCTTGTTTCGTCGAGCGAGGAGGGCAATGATAGCGCGCTCAGGCTGTGGGATGTGAATACAGGACGTCCCATCCGCTCCTTTGAGCAGCGTAATACGTGGGTCACGTCTGTGGCCTTCAGCCCTGACGGGAAGACGATAGCTTCCGGGAGCCATGAACAGGTCGTCAAACTTTGGGACGTGGGGACCGGAAACCTCATCCGCTCATTACCTGGACATCGAAACACGATCCACTCCGTGGCCTTCAGCCCCGACGGGAAGACGCTCGCTTCGGGAAGCAGTGACCATAAAGTCAAACTTTGGGACCTTGGGACCGGAAAAGTCATCCGCTCCCTTGACGGGCAGGACTTCAACGCCGTGGCCTTCAGCCCCGACGGGAAGACGCTGGCCGCGGGGGGCTATGATAGAACAGTCAAGCTCTGGGATGTAAACACCGGAAGCCTCATCCATTCCTTTGAGGGACAAAACTATGAGGTTCACAGTGTGGCCTTCAGCCCGGACGGGAAGACGATAGCTTCGGGGGGCAGCGCGACGATTAGAGTATGGTCGATCGGCGCCAAGAGCCTGCTGGGGTCGCTATTGCACTACCACGACGGTAATTGGATCGCTTTCATTCCCGGCAACTATTACGTCTCTTCAGAAGGAGCGGCGCAGTACATCTCCTGGCGTTTAGGCAATAAAGATTACGAGGAGCCTCAATTCAGGTCGCGCTTCTACCAGCCCGACATAGTCGCCGCCGGGTTGAGCGGTAAGGAAATCAACAATTTGATCCCTTCAGTCACGAATGAAGGCGACAACTCAAATACGTCAGGCGCCAACTCGGGCGGCACGGGATCCGCCAAGCCTCCAATCAAAGACACGACTGGGCCGAAGATCGTCATCACTTCGCCTTCGGCGCCCAGGGGCGTCGGCGCCAGATCCGGCGCCGCCAAGATGACCGTCTCGGGGCGGGCCTTCGACGATTCCGGCGTCAAGCAGGTCGTGGTCCAAGGCGTCGCGGCTCGCCTCGACGCCCGCGGGAACTTTTCGGCCGAGGCGACGCTCAAAGTCGGCGACAATCTGATCACGGTCACGGCCACCGACACTTACGACAATCAGACGAACGAGTCATTCGTCGTCCGGCGTGAACCGGCAGGCGATCCCGTGACGGCGACCGCGCCGGCCAACGGAGGGCGGTATCACGCGCTGCTGATCGCGGTTCAGGAGTACGACCACCCGAGCGTCAACCGCCTGGATTACCCGGTGGGCGACGCGCTGCAGGTCGAGCGGGAGTTGACGAGCCGTTACACTTTCGAGCCGCAGAACGTTACGACGCTCAAGAACCCCGACCGCCGTACGATCCTCGACGCGCTCGACCAGATGACGGAAAAGCTGAAGCCCGAAGACAACCTCCTCATCTTTTACGCCGGGCACGGGCAGTGGGACGCACAGCGGAAACAGGGTTACTGGCTGCCGCGAGACGCGATGCGGGAACGCCGAGCGGACTGGATTTCCAACAGCGATTTGCGTGACGCCATTCGGGGAATCAGGGCGAAGCACATTCTGTTGATCTCGGACGCCTGCTTCGCAGGCGGGACTTTCCAGGCGCGCGAGGCTTTCGGCGCGGCGTCGAGCGCCGTCGCCGAACTGGACAACCTGCCGAGCCGGACGGCGATGACGAGCGGGGTTCTGACCACAGTTCCCGACCGCAGCGTGTTTGTGGAGTATCTGCTCAAACGCCTCAAAGAGAACACTGAGGAACGGCTGCCGGGGCAGGAACTCTTCGGCAGACTCCGCCTCTCGGTCATCAACAACAGTCCCGCGCAGAAAGACGGCTCCCGGCCGACGCCGAGCTACGGCACGATCTACGAGGTGGGCGACGAAGGCGGAGATTTCATCTTCGTCCGGCGCCGTTGACCGTACATGCCGGCCAAGATTGTGTCGGAGAACAATCAGAGTCGATCCGCTTGACCTCACGGACACGAGTGTCGCTTTAAGCCTATAGAGGTTTTCAGATCAATGTACATGTTAATAGAACGCGGATGACGCTGATAGAGCGGATTGACGCTGAACTTTTTTGGATTCATCCGCCACGATCCGCGCCCGTCTGCGTCATCCGCGTTCTATTGGCGCCTTTTTTGCTGCAAACACCAATTGTTGACTCATATGCTCAATTGAAAACCGATATAACAGAAACGGAGGCCCCCGATGTCATTCATCGACACCCAGCTCGGCCAGAATCGCCCGGCCAGTGTGCGCGGCATTGAGCTGCCGCGCCGCGAACGTTATCACCCTTCGCCCGCCGATTGGCGCGACGAGACGCTATATTTCCTTCTGCCTGACCGCTTCAGCGATGGGCCAGAACAATCGCGGCTCTTGCTCGACCGTCGCAATCTCGCCGCGGCCCGGCCCGCTACGTCCGGCGGCGAGGCCTGGCGATGGGATCGCTGGGCGCAATCGGGCGCCGAGCGGTGGCAGGGCGGGACGCTGCGAGGGGTTCGGTCCAAACTCGGCTACCTGAAAAATCTCGGCGTGGCGGCGATCTGGATCGGGCCGGTCTTCAAGCAGCGCGGCCATCTCGACACCTATCACGGATACGGCATTCAGGACTTCCTCGACGTCGATCCGCATTTCGGCGACCGGCGCGATCTGGTCGAACTGATAGCCGACGCGCATGCGGCGGGGTTGCGCGTCATTCTCGACGTCATCTTCAACCACTCCGGCGCGAACTGGCTTTACCCGCCTGAGACGCCGGGCGGGCCTTTTACGCCGAATTACACCATGGGGCGCTATCCTTTCGGCTCCTGGCGAGGCGACGGTGGGCAGCCTGTGGCGCAGATTCAATGCGGCGAAGACGGCGTCTGGCCGGTGGAGTTGACAGACGTCGAGGATTACACGCGGGCTGGGAAGGGCGATCTCGGCGCGGGCGATCTGGATGATCCGCAGGCGGAGCACAGGCGGTCTGACTTTTACGAGCTGCGCGATTTCCGGTTGGATCGCGGGCGAACGCTCGGCGACCTCGCGCGTTGTTACAAGTACTGGATCGCGTTGACCGACTGCGACGGCTTCCGCATCGACACTCTCAAGCACGTGAGCTTCGACGAGGCGCACAGATTTTGCGGCTCGATCAAGGAGTACGCCGCGAACCTGGGAAAAAGCGATTTCTTCCTGGTCGGCGAGGTCGCGGGCGGCGATTACAACGAGGACCGCTACCTGGACGTCATCGGAATGAACCTGAACGCCGCGCTCGACATCGGCGAGATGCGAATGAGTTTGAACGATGTAGCCAAAGGCCGGGACGCGCCCAGCCGGTATTTCAACGGCTTCGATCCTGGCCACGCCGTGATGGGGTCGCACCGAAGCCTGGGGCAGCGGCACGTTTCGATACTGGACGATCCTGACCACGTCTTCGGCGCCAAGATGCGATTCTCGAGCGAGGCCGACCCCGATCATCAGGTCGCGGCGGGGGTTATCCTGCAACTCTTCACACTTGGCATTCCCTGCATTTATTACGGGACCGAGCAGGCGCTGGCCGGCCCCGAATCTTCGGAGCGCATGTGGCTGCCGGATTGGGGGCGGTCGGACCGTTATCTGCGCGAGGCAATGTTCGGTCCCGCGCACCCACGAAAACACGGAAGGGACGGTCTGGCCCCGCCTCCTGACGGTCTTGACACTTCCCTGCCCGGCTTCGGCCCTTTCGGAACCGCCGGCCGTCATTGCTTCGACGAGGCGAACCCGGTCTATCTGCGCATCGCCGCAGCCTGTGAAGCGCGGAAGAGATACCCGGTTCTGCGATGCGGGCGGCAATACCTGCGCCTGATCGCAGAGTTAGGGACCGAGAATTTCAGAGACGCCGGCGCGGGAGAACTCGCGGGCTGGTCGCGCATTCTGGACGACGAGGAGGCGCTGTGCGTGGTCAACGCGAATGGACACGAGGAGCGCGGCGCGCGCGTACTGGTCGACGCGGACCTCAACCCGCCGGATAGCGCGATGACCGTTGTTTTGAACACGGCGCAAACGGCGGGCGGCGGCGGGGCGCATCAGTTCGGAGAGACGCTACCCGTCAGGAGAACTGCGGGCGGAACAGCCTACGTCGAAATTCACCGCCTACCCGCGTCCGAGGCGCTGGTGTTGATGAATCATCCCTAGAGACTGTCTGAAAAGTTCGCCTCATGTCAGACCTTTGCGTCTTTGCGCCTTTACGAGAAAATGGCTTTCTCATTCAGGCGGATGTTCCCGCAAAGGCGCAAAGACGCAAAGGCCGCGAAGGGGAGCCTCCTACCATGGCGCGACGCCGTAACCAACTATGCCTGCCCAGCGTATTCGCCATTGCTACATCCCGGCGACAAGCTTTATAGCCCGCGCCGAGACAATCGATACTCAATTTCATTTCACAGAGAGGGACTTCCCATGCGTAGGAACCAGTTCATCTGCACGCTGCTCGCGGTTGCTCTATGCTCGATTGCGGCCGTGACCGCTTCGGCGCAGAGCAAGCTCACAAGCCCCAAAGACCATTTCGGCTTCAACATAGGCGACGACTATCAACTCGCCAACTACACGCAATACGAAGCCTACATTAAAAAGCTCGACCAGGAGTCGGATCGTTTGAAGGTGGTCGAGATGGGCAAATCGGCCGAAGGCCGCGCGATGTATCTGGCCATCATCACCTCGCCCGAAAACCACAAGAAGCTCGACCGCTACAAGGAAATCTCGCGGCGATTGGCGCTGGCCGAAGGATTGACCGACGAACAGGCGCGGGCGATGGCGCGGGAAGGCAAGGCAGTCGTCTGGATTGACGGCGGTTTGCATGCGACCGAGGTCCTGGGCGCGCAGCAATTGATCGAGACGATCTGGCAGTTGAACAGCCGCACGGACGAAGAAACGACGCGATTTCTGAACGACGTGATCACGCTCTTCTGTCTCGTCAATCCCGACGGAATGGAGTTGGTGTCGAACTGGTATATGCGCGAGCCGGACGTGACGAAGAGGAGTTATGCGGCCATCCCGCGGCTCTACCAAAAATACATCGGCCACGACAACAACCGCGATTTTTATATGTCGGCGCAGCCCGAGAGCGAGGCGATCAATCGCGTCTTCTACCACGAATGGTTCCCGCAGATCGTATACAACCACCACCAGACCGGGCCTGCCGGCACGGTGCTCTTCGCCCCGCCGTTCCGCGACCCGTTCAATTACCTGTTCGACCCGATGGTCGTGACCGGACTCGACGTCGTGGGCGCGGCGATGCACAACCGGTTCGCGGCAGAGAACAAACCAGGCGCAACGACTCGCACCGGCTCGGGCTATTCGACCTGGTGGAACGGCGGGCTGCGCACGACCGTCTATTTCCACAACATGATCGGCCTGTTGACCGAGACCATCGGCAACCCGACGCCGATGGAAATTCCTTTCGTCGTCAGCCGCCAACTGGCGCAAGGCAACCTGCCATTCCCGATCGCGCCGCAGAAGTGGCATTTCCGTCAATCGGTCGAATATTCGATCACCGCCAACCGCGCCGTGATCGACGTCGCCGCGAAGAACCGCGAGGACTTTCTGTTCAACATCTTCCGGATGGGCAAGAACTCGATCGAGCGCGGGAGCCGCGACAATTGGACCGCCTATCCCGGCCGCGTCGCCGAGGTCCAGGCCGCAATCGACCGCGACCGCAGGCAGAGCGGCGAAGGCAGGCCGCAGGCTGAAGAAACCCTGCCGGACCCCGTCTCCCTGGGCAGGCTTCGTGGCGGCGTCCCGATGAAGTACTACGAGATGTTGCGCAAGCCGGAAATGCGCGACCCGCGCGGGTTCATCATTCCTTCGGATCAACCCGACTTCCTGACCGCGACCAAATTCATCAACACGCTCATCAAGACCGGCGTCACGGTCCACCGCGCGACGGGCGACTTTCAGGTCGCGGGCAAATCGTATCCCGCCGGTTCATACGTCGTGAAAGCGGCGCAGGCGTTCCGCCCGCACGTGCTCGATATGTTCGAACCCCAGGATCACCCGAACGATTTTCTATATCCCGGCGGGCCGCCGATTCCGCCATACGACAACGCGGGCTGGACGCTCGCCTTTCAGATGGGCGTGAAATTCGACCGCATATTGGACGGCTTCGACGGGCCGTTAGAGAAGGTCGCCGGGCTGATCAAACCTTCGCCGGGCAAGGTCACGACGGCGCCGAACGCCGCCGGCTATCTGACCAGCCATCAAGTCAATGATTCATTCATCGCCATGAACCGGCTGCTCAAAGACAACGAGGAGGTTTACTGGATCAAGCAGTCCTTCGTAGCTGGCGGCGCCGACGCCAAAGTCTATCCGGCGGGAACGATCTTCATTCCAGCGAAACCCTCGACCCAGGCGAAGCTGCAAAAGATCGCCGCCGAATTGGGTCTGAATTTCGAGGCGATCTCGACGAAGCCTGCGGGAGAGGCGCTCAAGCTGCGGCCCGTGCGTATCGCGCTGTGGGACCGCTACGGCGGCTCGATACCTTCGGGCTGGACGCGCTGGATGTTCGAACAGTTCGAATTCCCGTTCACTGTTGTCTACCCGCAGACTCTCGACGCGGGCGATTTGATCAATAAATTCGACGTGATCGTTTTCGCCACCGGCGCGATCCCGGCGCGTGACGGGCGCGGTGGTCCCGGGCGCGGCGGCGCGCCCACGTCCGGAGCAGAGGAGGCGCCGTTCTCCCGAATGCCGAGAGTCGAAGATGTTCCCGAAGAGTTTCGCGGAAACCTGGGCGGCGTGACCGTGGCAAAGACTGTCCCACAACTGAAAGCCTTCATCGAAGCGGGCGGGACCGTCTTAACCATCGGCAATTCGAGCAACCTCGGCTACCTGCTCGGCCTGCCGATGGCGAACGCGCTGGTGGAGAAGACGGCGGGCGGAGACGAACGCGCTCTCAGCCGCGACAAATACTACATCCCCGGCTCGCTCTTGCAGATGAGCGTCGACAACTCGAACCCTCTTGCTTACGGAATGCCGGAGCAGGTCGACGCGTTCTTCGACAACAGCCCGGTGTTCCGATTGAAACCTGAAGCGGCCTTGAAAGGCGTCAAACCGGTCGCGTGGTTCTCCAGCGACGAACCGCTGCGCAGCGGCTGGGCTTGGGGTCAAAAGTACCTGCAGGACGGCGTGGCGGTGGTCGAGGCGAATGTCGGCAAGGGCAAGTTGCTTATGTTCGGGCCTGAGATCAATTTCCGCGCGCAGCCTCACGGCACGTTCAAATTCCTCTTCAACGGGATTTATTACGGGCGCGCTGAGAACCTGAAGTGGTGATCAGCTCGTCTATGGCGGGCGTTTAAAGAGCCGACTGCGGACAGAAAAATGCGGGACAGAGGGCTATTTTTCTGTCCCGCATTTTTCTGTAGAGCCGTTCATGTCGCGCTGCGACGTCCTAAAACAATGAGAACTCGCCACGTAGGCGCCGATTCCCAGTCGCGGTAGCGACGGTTGATCCTAGCCCGGCTTTTCAAAGCCGGGACCGTCAGCGCCTCCATTCCCAGTCGCGGCAGCGACGGTTGATCCTAGCCCGGCTTTTCAAAGCCGGGACCGTCAGCGCCTCCATTCCCAGTCGCGGCAGCGACGGTTG
>DATCXQ010000490.1:0-15240 GCA_036565725.1 Blastocatellia bacterium | reverse complement strand
CGGCGCCGGCGGCTACCATTGGATGGCGGGCAATTTCATCAAATACGGAGGGCCGTTGACGGCGAACGATCTGCCGGTGGACGCCCACGAACTGATTGCGTTGTGCGCGCCGCGCCCCGTCTTTATCAGTTACGGCGCGGCGGAAGGGCCCGGGGCGGAAGGCAAGTGGGTGGATCAAAAGGGGAGCTTCATGGCCGCCGTCGCCGCCGGGCCGGTCTACAAGCTGATAGGCAGGAAGGACCTGGGAACGACTGAATTTCCGCCCGTGGAGACAGCGCTCATAGACGGTGAACTGGCTTGGCGTCAGCATAGCGGCGGTCACACCACCGGACCCAACTGGCCGACGTTTCTGACGTTCGCCAGCCGTTACATCAAAGGGCCGTCGCTTTCACAGCCGCCGGCTGGATCGCGATTACCAAACTGAGCGGACGAGGAAAATTTTTGTTGTGTAATAAGCAGGGTATCGTTCATTGTTCATCGTTGATTGTTCATTTGTCATTGTGGAATTGCTCATCTCCGGCAATGACAAATTAATGATGAACGATGAACGATGTACAAGGTCATGACGAGCAGACTATTGCGCCAGCATTGGATAATCGTCTTCGCCGCTGTTTGCGTTTTCGTGGGTCCCATCAGCGTCGCGCAGCCGTCTTCGCTCCCACACCTCCGCATTGCCGGGACAGGTTTGGTCGTCACCTTCGAGGCCAACGCGCCAGGCCCGCCGCTCGTCGGCATCCTTTCAGCTCAGGAAGGGAAATATGTGGAGGGTCACTGGCGGCCCGGACGCTGGCTGAACGGAGATCAAACCCATCAAGGGCGGCATCTGCGGCTGTCGCCGGGTAAATTCGATATTCAGTGGGTCAAGCTTTATCGCTATCGCTAACGAAAAGTGAAAGAGAAATTCGCGCCCGCTGTGGGTTTACGATCTTTGAGAATCATATTTTGGAGTAACTGCCTGGCCCTCTCTGCCGCGGCAGCGCCGCTAGCGCGGCAAGGGAGCCGAGCGATTACTATTTGGATTTATTTCTCAAAGGTCATAAACTCACGGCAAAATTCAACCGCCGCAAGCGCGGCAAAGTATCCATCTCATCACTACAAATGCGATTGCGACGTTTAACTGACGGAGCTAAGACTATGTCACAAGCAAAAAAAGACAGGCGCGATTTTCTCAAAACCACCGCCGCTTCGGCGGCCGGGATCACTGCGAGTTCTTTACTACCCAGGCGGGCGCGGGCGGAAGGCGGGCGCATTCGCTTTGCGGCCATCGGAATGAACCACGGGCACATCAACGGACAGACGCGCGCTATGCTGCGGGCCGGCGCGGAATTGGTCTCGTTCTACGCCAAAGAGCCTGAGCTGGCCGCAAATTACAGCAAACAGTTCCCGCAGGCCAAACAGGCGCGGAGCGAGGCTGAAATTCTCGAAGACAAGTCAATTCACCTTGTCGTCAGCGCCTCGATCCCGAATGAACGCGCGCCACTCGGCGTTCGCGTAATGCGACATGGCAAGGACTTCATGGTTGACAAGCCCGGCGTTACCTCGCTCGCGCAACTGGCCGAAGCGCGACGCGTACAGCGGGAGACGAAGCGCATCTATTCGATAATGTACAGCGAGCGCTTCGAGAATCCCGCCACGGTCAAGGCGGGCGAACTGGTCAAGGCCGGGGCCATCGGCAAAGTTATCCAGACCATTGGCCTCGGTCCGCATCGCATCACTCCGCAGACCCGACCGGCCTGGTTCTGGGACAGGAAGTATTTCGGCGGCGTCATTTGCGACATCGCGTCGCACCAGTTCGATCAATTTCTCTTTTTTACCAATTCTACGCAGGCCGAAGTGGTCGCGGCGCAAGTCCGCAACGTGAATCATCCGCAGCATCCCGAATTCGAGGATTTCGGCGACGCGATGCTGCGCGGCGACGGCGGCACGGGCTACATCCGCGTGGATTGGTTCACGCCTGACGGGTTGAACACCTGGGGCGACGGGCGGCTGACGATTCTGGGGACAGAAGGGTTCATCGAAATTCGCAAGAACACCAACCTCGGAAGCGAACGCACCGGCGGGAATCACCTCTTTCTCGTCAATAATAAAGAGACTCGTTATTTCGATTGCAGCAAGGAGCCGCTGCCCTACGGCGAGCAGCTCATCAACGACATTCTCAACCGCACTGAGACTGCAATGACGCAAGCGCACTGTTTTTTGGCCACCGAGTTGGCGCTCAAAGCCCAACAGCGGGCGCGCAAACTGGGCTGAGCGCGGTTCACCACAGTTACTTTGAGAGTGTTGTTCAGCGTCCCTCGTCGCGTTAGCGGCGCCCCGAGTTTAGCGGTAGGTTTATGGCATTTGAAAAAAACGCCCCCAGCATTGTAGGGGCGGGTTTTCCACGCCCAGGTCTATGATCCAGGCGATGGGGCGGGGAAAACCCGCCCCTACGCCGAATTACATGGGCGCAATTATTTCTCGAAGGCCATTAACCCATGGGACTTTGAGAGTGTTGTTCCGCGTCCTTAGCCGCTAACGCGGCGGAAAACCACAATGGACTCAACTGGTGTATGGCAAGGAGGAATGATATGGGGAACTTTTTCAGGAATTGCGTCCGAATAACCTCACTGGCGCTCGCGATACTGCTATGTCTGGCGGTCGTCGCCGGCCCGGCGCAGGCGCAGGTGTTGTATGGCTCGGTAATCGGCTCTGTCACCGATACGGCGGGAAGCAGCGTGTCTGGGGCGACGGTGCGGCTGGCCAACACGGGGACTAACCAGACGCGCGAGACGATGAGCGATGAAAACGGCGCCTTCGTCTTCACCTCGGTGCCCGGCGGCGTCTATTCACTCAGCGTGAGGAAGGATGGATTTCAATCGTTCACGGTAGGGAACGTGACGGTGACGCCGGACTCGAAGGTTCGTGTTGACGCGTCGTTGCGCGTGGGCGCCGTGCAGGAAGTCCTCGAAATCACGGCGTCGGGCGCCGTAATCCAGACCGACAGCGCTGAAGTGCGGGGCGAGGTGACCGCTACCAGTTTGCAAAATCTGCCAGTGCCCATCGGCAGAAATTACGAGAATCTGCTGGTGACGATTCCGGGCGTCGCGCCGCCTGATAATCAGCATTCCATCGCGGCCAATCCGTCGCGCGGTCTGACGTTCAGCGTCAACGGCTCGACGCGAAATTCCAACGCCATTCGCATTGACGGGTCGTTGGCGACGAACCTCTGGCTGCCGCACGTGTCGGCGTACTCGCCCTCGCTGGAGGCCGTTCAAGCCGTCAGCGTCGTGACCGGCGCGGCCGACGCCGACCAGGGATTGGCCGGCGGTTCAGCCGTCAACGTCCAGGTTAAGAGCGGGACGAATCAATTGCACGGTTCTTTGTTCGAATATCACGCCGACAACGCGCTGAAGGCCAAGCCATTCTTTTTACCGGTCAATCAGGGCAAACCGAAATTCATCAACAACCAGTTCGGGGGCTCGATCGGCGGGCCGATAAAGAAAGACAGGCTGTTCTATTTTGCGAGCTGGGAGGGCACGCGCGACCGCCAGACGGGCGCGACGACCGTGACGATCCCGACCCCGGCGATGATAAGCGGTGATCTGTCCGCGTCGCCGACTCCGATTTACGATCCGTTGACAGGCAATCCCGACGGCACGGGGCGCGTCCCGTTCGCCGACAAGAAAATCCCGCAAAATCGCATTGATCCGATAGCGCGTAAAATCCTGGAGCTGATGCCCGCGCCGACTTCGCCGAATCTGGTGACGAACAATCTGTACGCCTCCGCGCCGTTCGCGGTGAACCGCTCGAAACTCGACGCCAAGCTCACCTGGACGCCTTCGAGCAGGATGACTGTGAATGGGCGGTTGGGCTGGTTGAAATACAGCATGAGCAATCCGCCCGCGTTGGGCGAACTCGGCGGCGTGCCGACCAACAGCACGGGAGGCCGCGCGGGACTGGCCTTCGGCAACGTGTACAGTTCGACGTACAGCTTGAATTACGTCTTCTCGCCGGCCTTCGTGGTGGACACATATGTCGGCTGGCAATTGACGAAGACGAGTCATGACCCGGTGCGGCTGGACGAAAAACTCGGCTCGGATTTCCTCGGCATTCCAGGCACGAACGGCCCCGAGCTTGCCGGAGGCTGGCCGCGCTTCTCAATTACCAATTACACGGACATCGGCACCCAGGGCAATTCGACGGCGATCCGTTATAACGACTGGCAATATGAAATAGTCGGCAACGCCAGTTGGACGCGCAAATCGCACACAATCCGTTTCGGGGTGGATATGGCGCGTGTCGCGCTCAATCATTACGAGGCGACGAGCGGGCCTGGGGTTTTCAACTACACTGGAGGCGCGACAGCGCTCAGCGGCGGGCCCTCGCCGAATCAGTTCAACAGTTTCGCTCAATTCCTTCTGGGCATGGCGACTTCCGTCTCGAAGGAAGAATTGCCTTTCGACGACAATCAATTGACCAGCCGCCAGACGACATACAGCTTTTACGTCAAAGATGGCTGGCAGGCCACGCGCAACCTGACCGTATCGGCAGGGCTGCGATGGGATTACTTTCCGCTTGGGACTCGGAAAAGCGGCGGGCTTGGACGCTACGATTTCGACACGAACATGTTGTCGATTTGCGGGGCGGGCGACGTCCCCTCCGATTGCGACTACCACATCAATCAGAAAAATTTCTCGCCGCGGCTGGGCATTGCTTACCGCGCGAGCGATTCGTTCGTCATCCGCGCCGGCTACGGCCTCAATTACGATCCTTATCCGCTGGCCTTCGTCCGCAACCTGCTGACTAATTATCCGAACGACTTGTTGCTGACCTTGAATCCGGCGAATAACTTTCAGACTGTGGCGACTTTCAAAACGGGTATCCCGGCGGTCGTGACGCCCGATGTCAGTTCGGGGCGCATAACCGTGCCGGCGGCTTTTCAAGTCAGGTCTTTGGCGGATAATTATGAACGCGGCTACATTCAATCGTGGAATCTGAGCCTGCAGAAAGAATTCTGGGGCGGATTCATCGCGCAGGCCGCTTACGTCGGCACGCGGCAGTTGAAGATTTCACAAACCCTCGATCTGAACGCCGGGCAGGTACTCGGCGCGGGCAGAAACGGACAACCCTTCTTCCCTAAATTCGGGAGAACCGTCCAGACCGCCCTGCTGACGCCCGTGGGGCGAAATCAGTTCGACTCATTGCAAACGAAATTACAGCGTCGTTTCGGCAGCGGCATTCACCTCAACGCCGGGTACACCTTCTCCAAGGCCATCGGCATTTGCTGCGATGAATTAAGCGACAGTCTGCCGGCGATTCAGATTCCGCAATTTTTGCGTCTGTCGCGGGCGCTGGAACCCTTCGATCGTCCGCACAATTTCAATATGACGGTCGTCGCCGAGCTGCCTTTCGGCAAAGGCAGGCGTTGGGCGAAAGATGGCGCTCTCGCTCAGTTGGCGGGCGGTTGGAGCGTCAACGGATTGCTGACATCCTATTCGGGCCGGCCGTTTTCGGTCTCGGCTTCAGACGCGTCGCTGAACGCGCCGGGTAACACTCAACGCGCCAATCAGGTCAAGCCCAAGGTTGAAATACTCGGGGGCATAGGCCCCTCGTCGCCCTACTTCGACCCGCTGTCTTTTGCGCCTGTGACGACCGCGGCTTTTGGCACGGTCGGCTACAACACGCTGCGCGGGCCGTCGGCGACCAATCTGGATTTGGGCTTGTTCCGCGCGTTCAATGTGACGGAGCGATGGAAAGTGGAATTCCGCGCCGAAGCGCTGAATTTCACCAACACGCCGCATTTCGGTTTGCCCAACGGCAACGTGTCGAATCTGCAATTGAACCCCGACGGAACCATCCGCAGCCTGGGCGGTTTTGCGACCATCACCAGCGTGACCGGCGTCGGCAGAGAAGGCGTTGATGAACGGGTGGTGCGGTTCGGGTTGCGTGTTAGTTTCTAAAAAGGGCGTGGAGTTCAAGAAACTATGAAAAGGCGGCGCGCCCTATACCGTAGGTTGTCCAACCTGCGGAGGGCATCATAACCAAGCCGCTTGATGACCACTTAACGCTTCAATAATCCAGCGGACTTGATAACCAAGCCGCTTGATGAGAACTGAACGATTCAATAACCAATCCTCCGCAGGTTGGACAACCTATGGTACATTTTTCTGGGGGGGCGAAATGAGACGAAAGTTGTTGTGCCTGACAATTTTGATCGTCGGGTCGGCGCTGGCCTCTTCGATCGGCCTTCAGGCGCAAACCGGCGCTCAACAAAAAGAAGTCGCCGTGACGATTGATGATCTGCCACTCAACGGCCCGAGGTTCGAGGCCGGCAGATTGCGCGCGATGACCGACAAGATTGTGACGGCGATCAATAAACACCAGATTCCGGCCGTGGGGTTCGTTAATGAATCGCTCCTCCACGTCCCCGGAGAGACCGACGCTCGGGTCGCGATCTTAAAATCCTGGTCTGACGGCGGCGTCGAATTGGGGAACCACACTTTCTCTCATTTGGGATTCAAGGACGCTCCGCTCAACGAATATCAGGACGATTTTCTTCGCGGCGAAGTGGTCACAAGATGGCTGCTCAAACAAAAGGGGCAAAGGATCAGGTACTTTCGTCACCCTTTTCTTCAAATGGGGCCGACCAGGGAAATCGAACAATCATTCGAGAGCTTCATCGCGGAAAGGGGCTACAAAATCGCGCCCGTGACCGTGGACGTCATGGACTGGATGATCCTTTCCGCTTACGCCACCGCGCGGACGCAGGGCGACGGCGAAATGACGAAGCGGGTCTCCGAGGAGTACTTGAAATTCGCCGAACGTAAATTCGAGTTCTGCGAGCAGGCGGCAAACGATCTGTTCAGGCGTCCGATCAAACATATTCTCCTGTTACACGCCAATGAACTCACCGCCGATAACCTCGACGGATTGGCGACGATGCTCAAGAACAGAGGCTATCGGTTCGTCACATTGGAGCAGGCGCTGAAAGACCCTGTCTATCAGGCGCCGGATAAATACGTGGCCACTTCCGACTGGCTGTCGCACTGGGCGTTCAGCAAAGGGAAGAAGCTTGCTCCGCCGATGCCGCCGGACTTCATTCAGAAGTCTTTTCTGGACAACCAGAACAGACCGGCGCCGGTTACAAGTCCCGGACAGGCGCAAGCTCCCGGCCCAGACAAATGGCCAGATTACGCGTCGGCTGATTACGACATATTGCCGAACATCACTTACTCGATAGCGAATAACACCGAGTTGAAGCTGGATTTGTACCAACCCAAGAACCGAACCGTACCGAATCCGACGCTTATGTTGTTTCACGGAGGCGGTTGGGTTGACGGGCAGAAAGAGCGCAATGTTTTCCAACTTCTCCCGTATCTGTCGCTCGGTTGGGCGGTCATCAATGTCGAGTATCGTTTGGCGCGCAACACTCCGGCCCCGGCGGCGGTAGAGGACTGCCGCTGCGCGCTCAGATGGGTGGCATATCACGCGAAAGAATATAGTCTGGACACTTCAAAGATCGTGCTGACCGGGACTTCGGCGGGCGGGCACCTTTCATTGATTACCGGGATGCTGCCGGCGCAATCCATTTTTGACCGCCAATGTCCGACCGACAGCAGTACGCGATGGAGAGAAGGGACGGAGCCGAAAACAAACGTCGCCGCAATTATCAACTGGTACGGCATCACCGACGTGGCCGAGCTGATTGACGGGCCGAACGCGAAGCATTACGCGATGGAATGGTTCGGCAGTATGAGCAACCGGGAGGAACTTGCGCGCCAGCTTTCACCAATCAGCTATGTCCGCGCCGGACTCCCGCCGATCCTCACGATTCATGGGGATCAGGACGACATTGTGCCTTACAACCAGGCGGTGAGGCTGCACGCCGCATTAGACAAGGCGGGCGCCCCGAATCAGCTTGTCACGCTGCGCGGGCGCAAGCATGGCGGTTTTAACAGGCAAGATTTAGTGAACAGCTACGCCGTCATAAGAGATTTTCTGCGTAAACATAATCTCTTGAATGCGGAGCAATAAATAACGACAACCCGCGCTGGATTCGGTTCCAATTGCGGGCCACTTTCTGAATCGAAGCGACGAGAGTGGGACAGACTTCAGTCTCCCCGCCCCCAGCTCAGACTACGGGCAGACTAAAGCATGTCCAGCTCTCAGCGCGCTGATGGTCTCTGAACAAATAGCGCACCGGTTTCGCAGGCGCTGATCTCCCCGGCTCCGATTATTTCGGAGCCGGAATCACGCAAGGATCAGATTCTCGCGATGAGGGCATCGTTGCGCTATTTGTTCAGAGGCCATCAGAGCGCTACTAAAACTGAGGAGGCTCACAAATGTTCCATCTCACCAGACTACTTCAGTCACATAATACCTGGCGCAGATGCTATGCCGTCCGGGCCTGCGTTCTTGCGCTCAGCCTGGCCTGCGCTCTGGGGCTCTATTTCCTGTCGCCGCTCGGGCGCCGCTCGGCGGTCGCGCAAACCGGGACCGTCGTTCAGAACGATTTCGAAGATGGTTCGTTGCAAGGATGGATTCCGAGGGGCCCTGTCACCCTGACGAACACGGACGAGGTCCCCGCACATGGCGGGACGCGCAGCTTGAAGACCACTGGAAGGACTGCCGGCTTCAACGGCCCCAGCCTGAACGCGTTTGGCCTGCTCACCAAGGGCGCAACCTATCAGGTGACGGCTTGGGTCCGCCTGGTCGCCGGAGAGGCGCCCACACAGATTAGAGTCACGATGCAGCGAACGGTAAGCGGCAGCAATAGCTTCGACAGCATTGCATCCAGCTCTGCTACGGGTGTAACCGACGCCGCATGGGTGCAGTTGAGTGGGCTGTATTCGTTTGGCGGGAATGATCCGTCCGCGCTGCTGCTCTATATCGAATCTTCAAGCGCCACTGCTTCTTACTACGTGGACGATTTCTCGATGGTTAAGATTGCTGATCCGCCCGGCCCTCCCCCCAACACCGACGGGCTGGTCAGCACGTTTGAGTCAGGCGCGAGAGAGGGATGGGGGCCGCGTATCGGCGATGAGACTGTTACAGTTACCTCTGCTGACGCGCACAGCGGCGCCAACAGTCTCCTGGTTACCGGCCGTACGACTGCTTTCCGCGGCGTCGCCGTCAACGTCACGAACATTATGTTCAACGGCTCGCGCTACAGAGTTTCGCTGTGGGCCAAGCTAGCGCCGGGCGAGGCGCCCACGCAATTGCGAGTTAGTTTGCAGCGTAACGCCGGCACGATTACGACATTCCATCAGGTAGTTGGAAATACAAATGTCACCTCCGGCGCCTGGGTGCGGCTCACAACTACCTTTGACGTGGCCTTGGCCAACAGTTCGCTCATTCTCTATGTGGAGTCGGCGAATAACCAACCGTTGTCATCTTTCTACATTGACGATGCGCAGATCACGTTCGTGCCGCCGCCGACCATCGAACCGAACCTGCCTTCCGTCTTTCAGGCCTTAGCTGACTTCTTCCCGTTGGGCGCGGCGGTCACTCCACTTGAAATCACCGGCGTGCATGCTGATTTGCTGAAGAAGCACTTCAACGCCATCACCTCCGGAAATGACTTCAAATGGGACGCGACCGAACCTACTGAAGGAACTTTCCGATTCACCAACGCCGACGCGCAAGTCAGCTTCGCGCAAGCTAATAACATCAACGTGCGCGGGCATACATTACTGTGGCACAGCCAAATCCCGGCATGGGTTTTTACCGATCCGGTTACCGGCGCCACGATGCAACCGAGCGACGCCAACAAAGCGCTGCTCATCCAGCGACTGCAGAACCACATTCGAGGCGTCGCCGGTCACTTCGCCGGCAAGTTATATGCCTGGGATGTGGCGAATGAGGTTATTGATGAGAACCAGCCCGACTGTTTGCGGCGCAGTACCTGGTATAACATCATCGGACCGCAGTATCTTGACATCGCTTTCCAGACCGCGCGCGAAGTCGATCCGAACGCCAAACTGTTCATCAACGAGTTCAACAGCACCTTTGGCGCCAAGCGGGCCTGCTACTTCAATGTCGTAAGTGATTTGAAGGCGAGAGGCGTTCCGGTGGACGGTGTTGGACACCAGATGCACAACAACTTTGAATTCCCGCCAGTGCAGGGATTCATTGATACCATCAACATGTTTGCCTCGCTCGGGGTCTTGCAGCACGTCACCGAATTTGATGTCAACATCTACAGTGGCAGCGCCAACACGTCGATTCCGAATTATGACGAAATCCCGCTCGACCGGCACGTCAGGGTGGCGTACCACTATCGTGACTACTTTGAGGCCTTCAAAAAACTCAAGGACAAGATCCAGTCGGTCACTATATGGGGCGTGGCGGATGACAACACTTGGATCACTAGCTCCGGACGTGTCAACGCTCCTCTCCTCTTCGACGATCAGTTGAAGGCAAAGATGGCTTATTGGGCCGTCATCGACCCGCTGCAACTCCCCGGCGCCGACCTCTCGACGAGCGTCGTCGCCGCTTCCGACAGCGTCGTGAGCGGGGGCGATCTCTCTTACACGATCACTGTCAGGAATAACCAGGATAATGATCTGGAGGCTTTTCTCCCGACCGATGACGACCTCCCGGCCAACAACGTGTCGCTGACCGACGCGATCCCGGCTGGGACTCTGTTCAAGTCTCTGTCGGCTCCTGCAGGATGGTCTTGTACCACTCCGGCGGCGGGCGGCGTAGGACAGGTGAATTGCACAGCCGCTTCACTGGCTCCGGGCGCTTCGGCGCAATTCAATCTCACTGTGACTGTGGTTTGCCCGACTTCCAACAACACTGAGATCGTCAACTCTGCCGCCATCGCCTCGACCACGCGCGATCCTAATACGGCGCCGAACAACACGGCGTCGGCCAACGTCCGGGTGTCCAATCCGCCGCCGGTAATCTCCGGCTTCTCTGTAGACAAGCCAATGCTCTGGCCGCCGAATCACAATATGGTACCCGTCACGCTCAGTTACAGCGTCAGCGATAATTGTGACGCGGGGTTGAAGCCGATCATCACAATCAGCAGCAATGAACCTGTGGACGGAACCGGGGACGGCGACACCTCTCCGGATTGGGAGGTTATTGACGCGCGTCACATCCTGCTGCGGGCCGAACGCGCGGGCAACGGCTCGGGCCGGATATACACTATTACAGTGACGGTCACCGATTCGGCCGGATCGAGTTCCAGCAGTTCGGTGATCGTCAGGGTACCGCATTCGCAATAACAGCGCAGCGCGAATGCGACGAAGAATGGTAGGGCAAACATCCTGGGAGCGCCGCCCATCCTGGGAGCGCAGGCATCCTTGCCTGCTTGCTTCGGTCAGTCGGTCATTGCCGGAACCCTAGCAGGCAAGGATGCCTGCGCTCCCAGGATGTTTGCCCTACCCCTGCGCCGCGATCTTCATTCTTTCAGGGCGTCGCCACGCGACGTGAAGGCTCATCAGAAAATAATTGACCACTGGAGCGGTTTCGAGAATGAAGCCCAGCTTGTGAAGAAAATTCAACAGTTGATGAAAGATGAAAACTCTCTTCTTGATCCTTTCCCTGATCGCGCTTCTGTCGCCGTTTTCTGCGGCGGCCGAAGATGGCTATCGCCTCTGGCTGCGATACGATCCGTTTCCTAAGGAAACGATCGAGGCCTACCGGCCTCATGTCACTTCCATCGTAGCGCCTGGCGGTTCTGCGACCCTGGAAGCCATTCGCAGCGAACTAAGCAACGGTTGCGCAGGCCTGCTCGGCGGCGCGGTCACTGTTGCGGAGAAGATTGAGCGAGACGGCGCGATAGTCGTGGGGACGCCGAAAAGTTCTCCTTTGATAGCCGGCCTCAAATGGGAGCGCCAATTGGCGCAACTCGGGCCTGAAGGCTTCCGCATACGTTCTCTCAAACTCGGCCCTCATTACGCGACCGTGATCGCGTCCGCCGGCGAGATCGGGGCGCTTTACGGCGCTTTCCACTTCCTGCGCCTGATGCAGACGCACCAGCCGATCAACAAACTTGACATCAGTCAAAAGCCCCGGCTGCAGCGGCGCATGCTCAATCATTGGGACAACCTCGACGGCAGCGTCGAGCGCGGCTATGCGGGGCGGTCGCTGTGGGATTGGCAATCTCTGCCCGAAAAAGTCGATCCGCGTCTGCGCGATTACGCCCGCGCCAATGCGTCAATCGGCGTCAACGGGGCGGCGATCAATAATGTCAACGCCAATTCGCGTAGCCTGAGCGCCGAATACCTGCGCAAGGCCGCCGCCGTCGCCGACGTCTTTCGCCCATACGGGGTGCGCGTCTATCTCTCTGCCCGCTTCTCCGCGCCCATCGAACTGGGCGGCCTGAAGACGGCTGATCCGTTCGATCCCGAAGTCGCGGCGTGGTGGAAGAAGAAGGCGGATGAGATTTACAGCGTCATTCCTGACTTCGGCGGCTTCCTGGTCAAAGCGAACAGCGAGGGGCAGCCAGGCCCTCGCACGTACAATCGCAACCACGTCGACGGCGCCAATATGCTGGCCGCCGCCGTCGCCCCGCACGACGGCATCGTGATCTGGCGCGCGTTCGTTTATGACATGAAGGAAGGCTACGACCGCGCCGGCGCGGCCTACGAAAATCTGCAGCCCTTCGACGGCAAGTTTGCGCCTAACGTCCTGCTGCAGGTTAAGAACGGCCCCATCGATTTTCAACCGCGCGAACCTTTCCATCCGCTCTTCGGCGGAATGCCGAAGACGCAGCTCATGCCCGAATTGCAAATCACGCAGGAATACCTGGGCTTTTCGAATCACCTCGTATTTCTGGCCCCGATGTGGCGCGAGTTCTTCGATTCCGACACTTACGCCAAAGGCCCCGGCTCGACCGTCACGAAAGTGGCGGACGGCAGTCTCTACAAGCAGCGCCTGACTGGCGCCGCGGGTGTGGCCAACGCCGGATCGGATCGGAACTGGTGCGGCCATCAATTCGCTCAGGCCAACTGGTACGCCTTCGGTCGTCTGGCCTGGAACCCGGACCTCGCCTCGCGGCAGATCGCCGAGGAGTGGGTCAGGATGACGTTCACGCGCGATCAAAAAGCGGTCGATGCGATCGCGCGCGTGATGCTCGAATCGCACGAGGCGCTGGTGGATTACATGACGCCGCTAGGGCTGCATCATATTATGTGGGGCGGACATCATTACGGCCCCGCGCCGTGGTGGGACAAGGAAAAGCGCGACGACTGGAATCCGATCTATTACCACCGCGCCGACGAACGCGGCCTCGGATTCGACCGCACAAAAACAGGCAGCGACTCAGTGAGCCAATATCACCCGCCCGTGCGCGATAGCTTCGTCAACCTGTCTACATGTCCGGAAAAGTTTCTGGTCTGGTTCCATCACGTCCCGTGGGATCATCGGATGCGTTCGGGAAAAATCTTGTGGGATGAACTGGCGCTGCATTATCAGCGCGGCGTGGATTGGATGCGAACCGCGCGCAAGGAGTGGGACGCGCTGGCCGGCGCGATTGATCGGGAACGTCACGCCGAAGTCGCGAAGAAGTTGGAGACCCAGGAGCGCGACGCGGTCCATTGGCGCGACGCCTGCCTGCTCTATTTTCAGGTCTTCTCCAAGCGTCCTCTGCCGGATGGCGTGGAGAAGCCGCAGAAGACTCTCGAAGAGTACAAGGCGAAGAGCCTTTTATGAAGATCACAGACATTCGAGCTACTACCGTAACTGTCCCTTTGGAAGCGCCTCTACGCCACGGGAACGGCTGCCACTGGGGGCGATTTGTCCGAACCATCGTTGAAGTTGAGACCGATGATGGATTGATCGGTCTCGGCGAGATGGGGGGCGGCGGCGAATCGGCCGAGGCCGTCTTCCGCGCGATGAAAAGCTATCTGTTAGGCCACGATCCGGCGCGGTTGGAAGAAATGCGGTTTCTGATCGCCAACCCGACGGCCTCGCTCTACAATAATCGCACACAGGTTCTGGCGGCGCTGGAATTCGCATGCCTCGATATTCTGGGGCAGAAGTGGGGCGTTCCCGTTTGTGACATTCTGGGCGGGCGTTTGCGGGATCGCGTACCGTTCGCCTCTTATCTCTTCTTCCGCTACCCGAACCCGAAAGACGGCGTGGGCGAAGTGCGAACCATCGAGCAATTGGTCGCTCACGGGCGCGAGTTGAAAGAACGTTATGGATTCAGCTCACACAAATTGAAGGGCGGCGTCTTCGCGCCGGAGTACGAGCTGGAGTGTTACCACGAACTCGCCTGCGCTCTAAATGGCGATGACCGTTTCCGCTTCGACCCGAACGGCGTCTGGTCTACGGAGACCGCGATCTGGTTCGGCCAGCAGATCGAAGATATCCGCAACGACTATCTGGAAGATCCGGTTTTCGGAATGGCGGGGATGCGCCGCGTGCGCGAGAAAGTCCGCATGCCGCTGGCGACCAACACTGTCGTCGTCAACTTCGAGCAACTCGCGGCCAACGCGCTCGACACGGCGGTTGACGTGATTCTGCTCGACACGACCTTCTGGGGCGGCATCCGTCCCTGCGTCAAAGCGGCGGGAGTCTGCGAGACGTTTCAGCTCGGCGTGGCCGTGCATTCGTCGGGCGAGCTCGGCATCCAACTCGCGACAATGCTGCATCTCGGCGCTGTTATCCCGAACCTCTCGTTCGCCGCCGACGCGCACTATCATCATTTGACCGACGACATCATCAAAGGCGGGAAGTTCAAGTACGAGGGCGGCTCCATCGCCGTGCCGACCGCGCCGGGGCTAGGCGTGACGCTCGACCGCGACAAGCTCGCCGAATACAGCGAGCTTTACAAGCGCCTGGGTTCATATCCATACGATCAGGACCCGCTCAGGCCGGGCTGGACGCCGACCATTCCCAATAACCGCTGGGCTGATCCGAACGATGCGCGGCGGCCTGACAACATGCTTTTGCCGTAAACCGGAGTCAGCTTATGTTTAATAGATCATTCACGACATCAATCTTGCTGGCTGCGGCGCTGTGCGCCTTCGCCTACGCGCAAGAAAAGCCAATAGGTCAATTTGAAAGTCACGAAGACGTGGGCAATCCCGCCAAGCCCGGCTCTGTTGTTTACGACGCCGCGAAGCAGACATACGCCATCACCGGTTCGGGCGTGAATATGTGGGCGGGCAGGGATGAGTTTCATTACGTGTGGATGCGCATGAAAGGGAATTTCATTCTGCGCGCGCGCGTTGAGTTCCTAGGCAAAGGCGTTGATCCGCACCGCAAAATCGGCTGGATCGCGCGCCATAGCCTCGAAGCCGA
>DATCXQ010000481.1:0-9145 GCA_036565725.1 Blastocatellia bacterium | reverse complement strand
CTTCAGTCGGCATGGCTTTGAATCCGAGCCATGCCGACTGAAGTCGGTACTCTGAACGCTCGCATTCGGCGACTGTAATTTCATTCGATGCGCAAGCGCCTATTGTCCTGATTTAGGCGCATCGCGCATCTCGCCAGAGATCATTTGATGTTGGGAGAGACATCAGGCGGCGCTGTACGAAGAGCGGGCGGCAACCTGAGCGCAGTCACGCCGCTTCGAGCCAGTGAGGGCAAATTACGTGAACTTCGCAACTATCACACTTCCAGCGGTTGATTTGTTGGTTGAAAATCCGGCGGGAAAAAAGTCTGTAGCGGTCCTCGGCTCGACGCGCTTCTTCTTCCACTGACCCTTTCTTCGCGCTCCAGAGAAAAGGGTAAAGAACGCCGTCCTCCCCCGAAAAAATATAAGGTCGAAGCTGCGGCTCACGTTGGCGCAAAAGCGCGAACGGAATCCGGTAGGGGTTGTCCAGTTTGCTCCACTGCAAGTTTCCGTCCTTGGCCTTGTCGGAGTACGACTCGGGTCGGAATTGCACGGCTATGACTGAGCCATCAGCCGTGCGGTGGAAGGCGACCAGGTCGAGTCGCAAACGCAGGCCGGCCGTATCATCGCCCAACGCGGATTCGAGGTATTTATCCGCCGGGGGCAGCGACTGAGAAGCCAGCGCGAACCGCTCGACATATCTCTGTCCCAGCGCGAAATAGATTCGACGGTGTCGATGCTCGTCGGCGCCGTTCACCTTCCATTCTTCATGAAAGATTTCAGCGGCCTCCGATCGGCTGATCGCTCTTCCCTTCTCGCCGGATTCATAAACAACTCTCTCCATGGCGCGGCGCGCCGCCTGAAAGAAGGCCGGGTAGAGAGGCTTTTCATCGAGCGGAAATCGCGCGCCCAGGAATTCGTTGAGGTAGGTCTGAATGGCGCAGCGCCCCTTGTCGAGCGAACTTGCCGCCAACGGACTCTTCGGAGAGCCTCCCCAAATGTCAGTGATCTCCGCCTGCTCCCGCTCCACGGACGTCTCGGGAAGATGAACCGTATTGACTGAGTATGCGCCGCGCCAGCGATTCAGCAAGGGGGTGACTTCACGGTCCCGCGAGCGAGCGCTTCCGCTCGCAGTGTTGGCGTAAGATACGATGAGCTCGCGCTGCGCCCTCGTGGCGCCGACGAAGAACAGAGAGTCGGATTGGCGGACGTCTTCCTCGGCCGAAGATTGTAGATTTGGAGGCAACCACTTGTAGCCGCGAGGCGCTGCGGAAAGAGTCTGTCCGACCACGGCGACGTATGGGAACTCCAAGCCTTTGGCCGCGTGGCAGGTCATGACTCGCACCGCGTCTGTCGTCGCGTGCGGCGGGATCAGACTGGGAGCGCCCACGTTCAACGAGTCACGGAAACACTCGCCGAAGGTCAACCGCGACTGGCGTCGCGACATGTCACGGTGGGTAATCCGCCATCTGGCGGCCTGTGAAAGCGCCGTAGTGATTTCTCCGAGAAGCAGTGTGCGTTCGGCCCCGGCGGACAGGGCCAGAATCCGCCGCAGGTAATCGCTTGCGTCGAAGAGGAAGGCGCACATCTTTGTGAAGGCGTCGCCGCTGTGTCTGTACAAAAGAAGACCTCGCCATGCGCGCCGAATCTCAGCGGCCAATTCATCGCCTGCCCCGTTTCCCCTAACCGCAAAATTTCCCTCGTCATCGGCGGCGGCGCCGATCCATCTGACGGTCGAGTTGATGATGGATTTTTCAAATCGCCCTCGCCCGAGGGCGATCGCTATTCGCGGCAATGAGGTCTTCGGCCGGTCGGCGAAGGTCGCCACGCAGGCAAGATCGCCTGCGGCCCCCTCCGGGGTAGCCAGGCCGGCGGCGACGGCCTTGATCCCCAAACGGCCCAGGGCGAGCGCGATGTTTCGCACATCGATGTTGCGCCGCGCCAGCGCCGCTATCTCTCCCGGAGCGGCGCCCTGTTTGATCCAGTCTTCGATTTGCGCCGCGACGCCTTCCTGCTCCGCCAGATCGGAATTGGCTACGGAGATTCTGACCGGACGTCTTCCGCCCTCGGCCCCCTCGGCCCTTTCGGCCCTTTCGGCCCTCTCAGAAGGATGAGAGGATGCGGGGTTGGCCCGCGCCGCGCGCCAGCGTTCGTAGTATTCGACGGCGCCCGTGGGACAGACTTCAGTCTGTCCCGGTTCACGCGGCGACGCATGCCGGCGTTCGTCGCGCTCGGCGCCCTTCTTCACGGGATGGGCGCCGCCCATCAGCGAGTCCAGTTGATTGGCGACAACGACGATCTCACGACAGGAGCGATAGTTGACATTGAGCTCGAAAACCTCGCCGCCCGGAAAGTCCTTTTCGAAATCCTCGACGTTTTCAGCCGCCGCGCCGAGAAAGCGGTAGATCGCCTGTCTCGCATCTCCGACTACCCACGGCGGATTCTGAGGTCCGCAAAGATGTCGAAGCAAAGTCGCGACCGAGCGGCTGACGTCCTGATACTCATCGACCAATACGAACCGGTATTTCTTGCGGTATCGGTCCGCCAGTTCCTTCTCGCTTTCGAGAATTCTGATCGGGAGCGCGATCAAATCGGCGAAATCGACGCGCTGGCGCGCGGCCTTTTCTTCTTCATAGAGGCGAAAGATTCGCAGGAACTGGCGCGCGGCCTGCTTGTCCGGCGTGGGACAGGCTTCAGTCTGTCCATAGCTTGAATTGCTGATGGGGCTTGAATTGTGGATGGACAGACTAAAGTCTGTCCCAATCTCCCACTGATCGAGCGCCGCCGCCAATGACTCGGGCGTGAGCAGACGGTTCTTGAGGTAGTTGATGTGTTCGACGATCTGCTTGGCTGTTTCGGACGGCCGCTTCAACTTCAGGAGCCTTTCGCAATCGGCCTTGCCGAGAATGCCGTTCACAAGTTCCCCCTGGCCGGCTTCGTCAAGGACGAGCGCGTCGAGGCCGGCGAGCTGTCCATGATGATGCAGGAAAGCGACGCCGAAGCCGTGAAAGGTGCTGATTCTGATCCTCGCGGCGATTTGCTCGCCGAATCTGTCGGCGATACGCTCTTCCAATTCCTGCGCCGCCTCGTTGCTGAAAGTCAATACCAACAGGCTTTCAGGCTCCGCGCTGAGTTCTTCCAGCAGGTATTCGACGCGTCTGACCAGTGTCGCGGTCTTACCGGTCCCAGGCCCGGCGCAGACCAACGCGGGAACGCCCGTGAAGATCGCGGCGGCGATCTGGCTGTCGTCACACTCGAAACCCGTGAACCGCTTCTTTCCCGACGTGGGGCCCGCGGCGCCCGTGGTCCAGAAAAGAGCTTCGGCAAGTTGCGCGTGAACCGTGTGAATCGAGACGCCGAAATGATCGGCGATAAACGACGAGTCGCGCGCGCTTTGCCACAGGAGGAAGGCTTCGTCTTGCGGGCACAGAAACTCCGTTGCGAATGCATTGGCCTCCGCCTCCTCCCGGGCGCGCGGGTTGTATCGGGTCAGGCCGCCCGCGCCGCTCGCGGCGTATATCGAACCGTAGACCGGGTCAGGTTCCGAACAGAGCTTTTTGAGCCTCCCATGTAATTCGAGATGCCCCAACTCGTGCAAAATCACTTTGAGCCTGGCTACCGGGTCGTCGTCGTATTTCCGGTCGTAATAGAGGCAACCTTCGGCCGGTTTGAGCAGCGCATGGCCGTTCTGCAGAAAGTGCGAATTTGCGGGGATCAGCTCGATCTGATGCTCATCTTCCAGGTAGTTGATAACTCGTTCGAGCAGACCTTCTTTTCCGCCGCCGATTTTACGGCGGCAATCTCTCGCCTGTTCTCTGGCTCTTTTCAGCAATCTCATTTTGCTCCTATTTATGCCACAGAGCCACAGAGCCACAGAGAAGCAAAGATAGAGAGAAAAAGCGGAGATGCGATCCTTCCGTATCTTTTCCTTCTGTCTTTACTTCTCTGTGGCTCTGTGGCAATTCATTTCGGCGACTCCTCTGAGAGACTGAGCCAATATTGCTGTTCCGCGGCGCTCATATCGGAACGCCGGACGATCTTCTCGAAATCGACTTCTTCATCGGGGAAAGGGGCGTCGCGGAAAGCGGCCGCCTGTTGACGCAAACCGTGCTCGAATGAATCCAACACGTCCCGCTCGCTGACTCCCGGCAAATTATTCGCCGCGCGCCTTGCGAATTCCTTTCGCGCCCGGAAAGGGATTACGTTCGGATGAGCGCTCAGGTCGGATAGAAATATGACTGGCGCCTCCATCTTCTCGGCGATGGCCGTCGCCTTCAGCCCGGTGATCCGGCGCAGCCTGGGCAGCAACGGCAGCGAGTCGTAGTCGCTTCGCTCTTGCCGCTCCGGCGAGGCGTTCAACAGCTCTTTGATTCTGGTTTTGATGTCCTTTATGAACTGTTCGGGATCAATGCCTTCGTCTATTAAAACCTCTCGAAGCTCATCCACGCTCCATTCGGCCTCATCGCTCAAGCGGCGGATGCGCTCGATGAGGGCCTCGCTGCTTCGCGGAGGGTTCTTTCTGTTCACTTTATGATTCCTCCTCAAAAAACCCAGGTAGTAACGACTGCAGTCATTACTACGTGGCAGTCTTTAGGCCGCAAGAGTCGAGCAGCCTAAAGGCTGGACTCCACTTCAACCATTCTCCGGCTAACCGAGGCGACACGGCGATCGAGGCGTTTCATCGCGTTGTAAACTTCCTTCACCTCTATGCCGATGGCGGCGGCGATTTCGCCGCAGTGGTCGCACCCTCCCATCATCGCGCCGACGATCTTTGTCAAGATCTGATCCGCGACGCACTCTTCCAACAGAATTCGAATCGCTTTGTTCTTTTGTTCTTCCGATTCTTCATCGAGCAGCGCCTGCTCCGGCGTCGCTTCACTTCTCGCAAGCCATTCGGCGCCCGGCTTGGCCCTGTCCGATTCGGCGCGCCAACTCATCTCATCCTGACCGCTTTCCTCTGGAAGAGTCGTGAGCAAGGCGTTATCCCTGCTTATGGCCAGGTGATAAATCAGGCTGTCGATAACGTCCCGCATGAATTTCATGAAGTCAGGCTGCTGCGCCGGGTTCCAGCGGCGCTCGCCGGTCAACACCTTCTCCACCGCCAGCGACACGATCGATTTGACCGTTTCCCCTTTCGGAAGCGCATCTCTGTCTTTAGTCCGCCAGCGATATTCATTCCTGACCCTCAAGGCGTAGCAACCCAATTCCAGGATCATCTTTTCCAACTCGCCGTCCGGCGTCCTTTCAAGTAGATCGCGCGCATGGTTCATTGTGTATTTCACTCCTGTGGACCCTGGGGGCGCAGGCATCCTTGCCTGCTCGCTCCGGTCAATCAGCCCTTACCGGAAGCTTGCAGGCAGGGATGCCTGCGCCCCCAGGAGTTCATTATTTCCGGGCGTCGCTCACTGCCTAATGGGCGACTCCTCCATATAAAAAACGGGTCAGCGGCGCCAATCAGGGCGAAGCCGAAATCTACTGCCGACCAACGGGAGATTTTCGCCGTTTTACCGGGATTTGTTGAGGAAAAAGCGAAGCGAGGAAATCGAAAAGATAGATAAATTGTGGGGATGATAATCCGGCGCCCTCGTCAATTTCGGCCAGAGCTTCGGAGCGGCGCGGATTGGGAAAGAGTTATGGTCTTTGAAAAATAAAATGCGAAAACAAGCGTGGCGCGATCAAACAAATCGCGCCACACCGTCATACGCGCAAGCGTTAATTGAATGGCATCGCTCCGGCGCCTGGGAATCTCGGGCCCGTCGGCTCGGGGGGCGGCAGTTGATCCACTTTCTCAGGCGCAATGGCGGCAAGCCGATCAACGGCAGCCTCGCCCACGTCGGAGCTTCGCAAATCCTTGTTGTTAGCGATGGCGAAATACAGTTCAATGGCCTCTTTCGTCTTCCCCATTGTCTCGTAAGCGCGCGCCATGCTCAGGTCAATCAAGGCCGGAGGAATCTGCCCCGGCGCGGCTTTCAATTTCTGATACTCGGCGATCGCGTCGTCGTTCTTGCCGACCGCCTCGTAACGCTGGGCGAGAGCCATACGAGCCTGGGCGCCAACGTCGGAACCTTTCTGCGCCAGCTCTTTCAACGTCGCTTCGGCCTTGTCAGCCTCGAAATGCAGCTGATGGACCGCGGCGAAATAGCGCGCCGTATCGCCGTTGTATGAAGGATACTCGTTAGCCGCCTGTGTGAAGGCTTGGTAAGCCGCCCGGTGCTTTTCGTCTTCGGTCGTGAAGGCGGCCTGTCCCGGAATTGGATTCGGGAGCGGGTTCTGAACAATCGCCCGGTGAGTGGCCATGGCCCTGGCCATTAATTCAGCGGCGTTCTTCGCGCGGCTCGAAAAGAACCACCAGCTGAGCGCGCCGAGCGCGATCAGACCCGCCGCGATTACCGACCATTTCACGATCGGGCTCGAACGCTCTTTGACCCACGCGGAAGTGGCCATATATTGCGCCATCAACGGATCACGTTTCATACTCTGTGCTGAAGCTCGCCCTTTAGCCAATGTCGTAACTCCTTGCAGATAAGATGCGGGACTTTGAGGAAAACGCAAAAATAGCCGCGAGGCTCAGGGGTTGTCAAGCAGCGGAGTTACCGTCGGCAGGCAAAGGGCAAAGGGCCAGTGACAAATGGCTAATGGCTAATGGCTAATGGCTAATGACTACTCCTATTCGAGGCGCCTGGTCGTATGCTCGGAAACGCTCGGCGGTTTAATGAGTTCGGATGTTGTGGGAGCGGAGAGCATGGGAGATTGTCCGGACGGCTGGTCAGCGGCGGGTCGAGCCTCAGGCTGATTAAGCGGCCTTTGTTGGCGCTGCTGCTCCTTCAATTGTAGATACTGCCCCACCCCCGCGCCAAACAGCCCGAAAGCTGGAAATAAAAACGCCCAACCCCACCGGAATCCGGAAGGGGAAAAAAAGACGACGAACATCGCAGCCAGCAGAAACCCCATCCCTGAGAAGAAGCAGCTCATCGCCCGCTCAATACTCGGCTCTCTCTTCAACTGACGGTGATGCCCCCAATCCCAATGATGATGCCCCTGTCGCCACTTGTCTTTAGCGTCATCGGATTGAGGCAATTGACCTGACATCGCTTGCGGAATCAGGCTCACGTTCGAGCCGCACGAGCGACAGAATTTCACCCCATCAATGGTGGCTGCGCAGTTTGGACAATACATCGCGATTTCCTCTCAGATTTGATTCTTTCGTGAAATCTATACGTTAATTGATGCGCCAGGTTCGATTGTAGCCGTTCAAACCACTTGATGAATTGATCCAGCTCGCAGGTCAAGTCGCCGAACAGGGTCGCAGCGGATTCATAATGTCAACCAAACGCAAATTGTAAACAACAGTTGTCATCAATTGTAGACTATGGTGACTCTTACATGTCTACAATCATAGACAAAACGGAAGACTTGGGATGGTACTCAGTTGACAAGGCGCCTCTTCAACATCCGAATCAAACACAATAAGCTTAACTATTGCCTCATTTAGCGCATAACCGGGAAGCCGTCGCGCTTCTTGGCACATTCATTGCTCTAGCTAATTGCGCAAACAAGATAGCAAGTAAAACTGACAAACAGTTTTTTGAAGAGATAAGCAAATATCAGACATTTTGAGCTTGCGGCTGCCGGCCTGAAGAAAACACGGGGGTCGGATTTGGGCTGGCGCCGCTTGAAGTTATCCGCAGGCTATGCCGCTCGGCATTACGGGGCACGCCGGGCGACTTAGCTTGCGGATCTAACCAAGCTTCGATTCGCGGGTTACGTTGTTTAGGGAACGGGGCACACTGAATTGCGTAACCTGCGAGTCGAGACCTAAGCTTCTCTCAAATCAATTACCCAGCAATTCTTGAGTTACTACGATTTCGGCTCGCAAGTCACATCGCTTGGGGAACGGGGCACACTAGGTGATGTGAACTGCGAGCCGTACTCAATAATTGTTGGGGCTGGTGTTATTTGCGCTGAACAGCCACAGCATAACCATCATATTTTTCCATTTATTAAGCAACGATTTGCCATCCAACTCGTAATCTGTTATCGCCTTAAAGACCCTGCCTGAATCGATCATCCAGTTAGCATCCTTGGTTTAGGATCAAGTTGCTAATTACAGCCTACTCAATATTTACAAAATCCGTGGAGAAAATTGTGCGAATCGTTCTCATGGGTCAACTACGCTTCTTGACCAAGATTTTCAATCGGGACGTGAGTAGTCGCGATAAATCGTGATTACCGCGTCTGGCTTTCCTTAAGGATGCCCTCCATTCAATTCAAAAAGCCGCTTCGTCTCTTGATGGAGGCTCGATCAGGCAAGGGCTAATCCAGGAAATCTGTTGCTCTGCAATCTTCTAGATCTTCACCCTCTCTTTCGGCTTCCACTTTATTTCTTTTCTCAGCCAATGCCTGCATACCCTGTAGCCACAATCTAAAATAGTCGTGCATAGGCGTGGTCCCGTGCTCATTCGGCCAGAGCGCGTGAGTCCCGTCCGCTCGCTTGGCTGTGTGATCAATCCCCGGGCCAACGCAATGTTTTGCCATTCGCTCGCACCGGATTCCGAGTTCGGGATGAACCGCGGGACATCGATCGTCTGATGACATAAGACCTCCAAGCCCGCAATGAACTGTTGAATGGAAATAGTAATGGCGGGCGCTTTCGCTCCCGCCGATTCCACAGCGTCCTCAGCCATTAGGGTATACCGCTGCGAGTTGAAAGGATTATACGCATGCGCGTGAGGATCGAAAAGGAGACCGAAAAAAAACGGGGGAGATGATCGAAAAACTCTCATATCAATAAGATAGAAATGACTTCGCATGACGTCCCTGCCGGTCTATAGCTTGAGGCATCAGCGGCGGTGTTGATCCCCGACCACAGACGTTGATCGAACTGGTTAGTCTGGCGCAAATCTCCCCCGGTTTTTTTCGGTCTCCGAATCTAACGCTCTCGGATACTGCCACTCAAAATAGAAAAGGCGCTTGCAGTCGTGGGATAACTGCAAGCGCCTGAAATTTGGCGGTCACCTTCCTCACCCTGGTAACCACCTGACACCGTCAGTGGAGTTAACCACTTGGTATCTCGTTGCCCCACCCTGTTTATTGCAAGGACGGCGCCAGAGAGTTTCATCAGGAGGGTCAACGCGAGAGGCTCAGTAAAATCGGGCGTTCCAGCGTT
>DATCXQ010000433.1:0-6317 GCA_036565725.1 Blastocatellia bacterium | reverse complement strand
GCCGCAAATGCGAAGGCGTTCGGGGGATCGTCGTTCCGAGCCGGCTCGGGGAAACGACCAATTGGACGGCCGGGCAGAACGGAACCGAAACCGCCGTCGATGAAATCGCCGTCCGACGCGGCGACACTATTGATTTTATCGTTGACGCCAGCAAAGGCGGTTCCGGCAATGGATTCAAATGGGTCGTGACGATCAAGCGGTTAGACGGAAACGCCGAAGAATGGAATTCGCTGCGCGACTTCCGTCATCCGTCCGTGGGCGCGCTCGGCGCCTGGGAACGCTATTCACAGGCGCTGTTAGCGGCGGCGGAGTTCTTGATGATTGATTGAAACAGGAGTGAGTTATGTCAAAGCATAAGGCGAATCCTGAAGATCGTTTTCTGACACGGCGTGAACTGCTCCACGCTTGTGGCATGAGCTTTGGAGCGCTCGCCTTTGCTCAACTCTTTGAGCAAACCGCCCATGCCCAGGACAAAGGCTTCGCCAATCCGCTGGCCGCCAGGCAGCCGCATTTTGCGCCGAAGGTCAAACGCGTCATCCACCTGTTTATGAACGGCGGGCCGTCGCAGGTGGACACCTTCGATCCAAAGCCGACGCTCACGAAATATGACGGCAAGCCGCTGCCGATTCACCTCAAGACCGAACGTAAAACCGGCGTCGGCTTTGGTTCGCCCTACCAGTTTCAGCGGTACGGACAAAGCGGCATCGAAGTCAGCGAACTCTACCCCAATGTCGCCAGGCACGTAGACGATCTGTGCGTCATTCGTTCGATGCGCACGGATTTACCCAATCACGAGCCTTCGTTGTTGATGATGAATTGCGGCGACTTGCGGCAGGTCCGTCCGAGCTTTGGTTCGTGGCTGACTTACGGACTAGGCACGGAAAATCAAAACCTGCCTGGCTTCATCGTGCTCTGTCCGTACGGCTACCCGGTCAGCGGCACGCAAAACTGGACGGCCGGTTTTTTGCCTTCGGTCTATCAGGGCACGTACATTGACACCAAAGAGACCGAAGTCGAGCGCCTGATTCAGCACATCAATAACAATTCCACCTCGCGCGAGCAACAGCGCAAACAGCTCGATTTACTCGCCGCCTTGAATCGGCGCTACCAGAAACAGAGACAGGAGGACTCGTTAGTCGAAGCGCAGATTCATTCGTACGAACTTGCGTTCCGCATGCAGGCCGAAGCCTCCGACGTGTTTGATGTGAGCAAAGAGCCAGAATCTATCCGGCGGATGTATGGAGAAACGCTATACGGGCGGCAAACGCTCATAGCGCGGCGCTTGATTGAACGCGGCGTGCGCTTCGTGCAGATTTGGCAGGGCAAGGACCAACCCTGGGACAATCATGAGTATCTGGCGTCGAGCCACAAACAACTTGCGCAGGCGACCGATAAACCGATCGCCGCGTTGCTGGCGGATTTAAAGCAGCGCGGAATGCTGGACGACACGCTGGTGATATGGGGCGGAGAGTTCGGACGCACGCCCGTAGTCGAATTGACCGGCGCGTCAGGAGGCGCGGACAGAGCCGATTGGGGGCGCGATCACAACAACCACGGCTTCACGATGTGGCTCGCCGGCGCCGGCGTGAAGAAAGGCTACGTGTACGGCGCGACGGATGAATTCGGTTTCGCGGCGGCGGAAAATCCGATTCACGTTCACGATTTACATGCGACGCTCTTGCATTTACTGGGCTTCGACCACGAACGCTTGACGTATCGTTACGCCGGGCGCGATTTCCGCCTGACCGACGTCCAGGGTGTGGTCGTCAAAGACCTCCTCGCGTGAGGAATGGCGCGGTTTAGAAGGTCTAAATGAGTGACAATCGCGCACAACCTGACGCGCCGGCCAGCGAGGACGCGCGCGCGCCGAAAAAGAAGCGATATGTCGCGCTGATGATCGCGTGGGGCGACAGCGGCTGGGCCGCGCGGATCACCGAAGTCGCGGGCGAACACACGCAGATACTGCGTCCGTATCGGCCGTCGAACTCAAGCTGACACAAGAATGAAACAAGTCCTCCGGCTAGCCGCCATCGCGCTGGCGCCGCAATTCGTTTTCGCAGCCAAACCAATCTCTATTCACGCCGACTTTGAGGGCGGCGCGCTGGGCAAGATTGTCCGAATAGCGGAAGCGCATTTTCGTTGCGGCGTGAAAGGCGAGAGCGATCAGGATCGGCGCAATCGCCAGGCGAACTGGTATTACTTTCGCGTAGATGACGCTAAGGGTCAGGCGCTCACGCTAGACTTGATTGATTTGCCGGGCGAGTACAACTATCGCCCCAACCGGGGCGCGGTCACGGGCGAAACCTTGCCCTGGTACAGCGAAGACAACCAACACTGGCGGCCCATCGAAACCGCTGAATACCACGCCGATACGCCGCTGCTGCGGATTCGCCTCAGGCCGCGAGCGAATAAAATCTGGATCGCGCACGTCCCGCCATACGCCAATCAAAAGTTGCAACGTTTGCTCGATGAATTCAAAAGGCATCCTGAGTTGCGCCAACAAATCGTCGGTAGGACTGTGCAAGGCCGGGCGATGTTGCTGCTCACGATCACCGCTGAAAGCGAACCTGTTACGCAAAAGAAAGTCATCTGGTTGATGTTTCGCCAGCACAGTTGGGAGGCGGGTTCTTCATGGGCGTGCGAAGGCGCGTTACGCTTTTTGCTTTCGGCCGATCCGGTCGCGGTACAAATGCGCCGAACGGCCATCTTCAAGATCTTCCCGCTCTGCGACCCCGACGGCGTGGCGCGTGGCGCCGTGCGTTTCAACGCGCACGGATTTGACCTCAATCGTAATTGGGACGCTGTGGACGAGACGAGAATGCCGGAAATAACGGCGCAACGAAAAGCCATTCTCGATTGGGTGGACTCGGGCCGGCATGTGGATATGTTTGTCTCGCTGCACAACACTGAAACCGCGGAATACCTCGAAGGGCCGCCGGACGCGGATGGTCGCTACAGGGCATTGACACAGCGATTATTCAAGCTGCTTTCCGAAAGCCAAACCTTTGCGCCGACCGGGCCACCACGAGCGGCCGAGGCTTCGACGACGCCAGGCAGACCGGGGCGGATGACCGTGATTCAAGGTTTATACAAAGACCGCCGGCTTCCGGCTTTCCTGATCGAACAAAGGATCACCGTACATCCGAAACTCGGGCGACAGCCAACCCCCGAAGACCGCCTGCAGTTCGGCGCCGATTTGGCGCGAGCGATGTGGAAGACCGTGACGCAGTGATTCGATGCGCCGTTGTTGCGCGAATTATCTCTTTACAGCGGTTTTCAAATGGATGAATAGCCACAGAGGGCACAGAGAACACAGAGAAATCATTATGTCCCCTGTGTTCTCTGTACCCTCTGTGGCTAACAGTCTTCACACATTTGAAAACTGGTATAGTGAATATCATACTTCAACTAATCACAAATTGGTCCGGTAGACTCCCGGGTCGCCTTCAACATCATCTCCACCACCTGGAAATCAATTTTCTCAGGCTTGGAATACCGGATACAGCCCTTGCCTAAACTCACGCCTTTTCCTTTGAGCAAATCGCGATGGGCATTCATCACGTCTGTTCTGAGGATATAGAGCCCAATGAAGTTTTTTTGGCTGGCAAAACCCACTTCCACCTGACCATTGCGCGAGTAGCATGCCCCGCCGTATTGCATCGATTCTTCGTAACCTTTGAGTAACCTGCGACACAGGTCACGCAGTTTGGCGAGCGCGGCCTTTCTGTCAGCGGGAACTTCATCGAGGTAAGCCATTACAGTTTTGGCAGTACTTTGCATAGTGGCTTCACTTTAGGATAGGAGAAATGGCCACAGAGACACAGAGACACAGAGCAGAAAGAGAAAGAGGCTTTCCCGACAATCTCTTTTTCTCTTTTCCTCTGTGTCTCTGTGGCTCTGTGGCAAAACAAGCGTCTGAATGTTGCTTGTCCTGATTTAGATCATCGATCATCGCGCAGGTCATGGAGTTTTTCACATCTCAAGCCAGCGCCTCACGAATCACGTGGCCATGCACATCTGTGAGACGGCGGTCTGCGCCATTGTGATAATAGGTAAGCCGCTCGTGATCCAATCCGAGCAGGCTCAAAACCGTCGCATAAAAATCATATACCGTGGCGATGTTCTCGACCGCTCGCCGTCCAAATTCATCGGTGGCGCCGTAGCTAACGCCGCCTTTGACGCCCGCGCCGAGCAACCAGACGGTGAAGCCGTCCGGGTTGTGATCGCGGCCTGTTGTGCCTTCCTGATGCGTCGGCATACGCCCGAACTCGGTAGTCCAAAGCACGAGCACGTCGTTGAGCATGCCACGCTGTTTCAGATCTGTGATCAAGGCCGCCGTCGGCTGGTCGAAAATCGGGCAATGACGCTCGTAATCGGTCTTCAAGGTGCGATGCGCGTCCCAATTGAGCAAGCCGTCAATGCCGCTCGCCCGCGAAGCGCAAAAGAGACTGACGTAGCGCACGCCGCGTTCGAGCAGTCGCCGCGCCAGCAAACAGTTGCGCGCGTATGCGGCCTTCAGCGCATTACTGTCCCCGGTCCCGTAGAGTTTGTGGATGTGCGCCGGTTCACGGCTGAGGTCTGCGGTTTCGGGCGCGGCTAACTGCATCTTAGCGGAGAGTTCGTAGGCCGAGATGCGCGCGCGCAATTCACCCTCGCCGGGATGGCGCAGCGCGTGCGCGTCGTTCAGCCGCCTCAAGAAATCGCGGGTCGCCTGCTCTTCGGCGTCGGCGATCTGCGCCGGACGACTCAGATTGCGGATCGGCTGATGCGCCGCCAACATCACTGCCTGGTGCTGCGCCGGCAAAAAGCCGCTCGTCCAATTCGCCTTGCCGTTGGGAGGCTCGCCTCGCACGTCAATAAGCGCGACGAAAGCCGGCAGGTTGTCGTTGAGACTGCCCAGCGCATAACTTGCCCACGCTCCGGCCGCCGGAAAACCTTCGCGCACAAAACCGGTGTGCATAAAGACGCTGGCCGGTCCGTGCGTATTGGAGCGCGAAGTCATCGAATGAATAAACGCAATCTCGTCGGCATGCCTGGACATGTGCGGCAGCAGAGTCGAAATCGGCTTGCCGCTCTGCCCGGCTGGCGCAAACGGCCAGGGCGATTTCATCAGATTGCCGTTCTTTCCTTGAAAGGTGACTTCCCTTTCCGCGCCCGGCAACGGCGCGCCATCGTATTTTTCAAGCGCCGGTTTGTAGTCCCACAAATCCACGTGCGAGGCCGCGCCGGGACAGAAAATTTGCAAGACCTGCTTCGCTTTTGGCGAGTGATGCTGAATGCGCTGGGCGGCTTCAAGCTCAGCGCCGAGCAGGTGTGTCAGCGCCACGCCTGTCAAACCGGTCGCGGTGGCGCCCAGAAAATGGCGGCGAGTTAAGGCGAGTGGTGAATAAGCGTCCATAACAGCTCGAATTCAATTTACATACAACAGCTCATTCGTATTCAACAGCGCGCGCCCGAACGCCCGCCAGCCGTGCGCTGTGATCAACCCCAGCGCCTCGCGTTCCTCTACGGCCGTCGGCCGGCGCTGAAAGGATAGCGCAAATGCGCGGCGCACTTGCGCGGACAGGTTCTGCGGAGCCTCGCGTTTCACACGCTCAGCCAGCGCCTCGGCCATCACAAGGGTGAACGAATGATTGAGCATTGTCAGCGCCTGTAGGGGTGAATTGGTGCGGATGCGATTGGGCGCGGCCGCCGCATTGTCCGGCAGATCGAAATCGGTCAACCCGTCAATCAACGAAGAGCGCGCGTTTTGATGGTAGACCGCGCGGCGATAAGTTTCCGGCCCGTGCTTATCGAGCGGCACGTAGGTGGCCACATTGTCTTCGAGGTAGCGATAGAGCCGAAAGCCGGGGCCGCCCATCCGCAGATCGAGCTTGCCGCTGACGCTGAGCAGCGAGTCGCGCATCTCTTCGGCGTCAAGCCTCCGCGGCTGGAAACGCCACAACAGCCGCGCGCTCGCATCGGCGCGCGCCGCCGCCGCGCGATAGTCGCTGCTTTGCCGATAGGTTTGCGAAAGCAGAATCTCTCGGTGCAAGGCTTTCAACCGCCAGCCGTGCGCCAGTAACCGCCGCGCAAGCCAATCGAGCAATTCGGGGTGTGTGGGTTTGCCGCCCAGGTAACCGAAATCGCTGGGCGTATCAACTATCCCCGCGCCGAAATGATAATGCCAGACTCGATTGGCCAGCACGCGCGCGGTCAATGGGTTTTCATCGCCGGCAATCCATTTGGCCAACGCCAGGCGACGCTCGCCTTCGGGCGCATCATCAGGCAGGGCGAACGGCTTCACAACTCGTTCCAGGACGGCCAGGCTCGCCGGC
>DATCXQ010000432.1:0-10622 GCA_036565725.1 Blastocatellia bacterium | reverse complement strand
CGTCCGCCGATCTGGAAAATGCGCGGACCGCCGAGACCAAAAATGGGATTGGCCTTGTTGGTCGGCTGTGCGAAACCGTTGTCGATACTTCCGCTGAAGTCGCGTCGGTTCGAGATGTTGAAGATGTTATAAAGCTCCCCGATCAATTCCAACTTCAGTCGCTCCGCGATGATGTTGAATTGCTTGGAGAGACGAACATCGTATGACTGGAACGAATCGCCGAGGCTGTCAATATTCTGCGGCAGGGAGAGCAGCGGGAATGTTCCGCCGCGCGGCGCGGCCTTGCCCGCAAACTGCGCGTTATACTGATCCACCAGCTGACGCAGTTCTGACACGCTGGTCTCGCGATTGATCGAATTGAAGCCCGTCCCCGGCAGGAGGTCATTGTTCGTGCCGTCGCCGTTAAGGTCGCTTTCAGTTGTTCCCGGAATCGTTGCCGAGAACAGCGCGCCGCTTTCGAAGCTCACAATCAGGCCTGCCCTGAAACCCAATGGCAAGTCGGCCACTCCGCTGAAAGTGAACCTGTGGGGCCGATCCCCGTTGCCGTACCCGCGGAACGCGAAAGGATCGTTGAGGTCGCGGTTGTAATCGAAGCCGCGCAACCTCGAGAACGCATACGAGCCGGTGAACTGAACCCGGTTCGTAAAACGCTTTTCGAGCTTGACGAGCAATGCCTTGTAATCTTCGCGACCGCTGCCTTCGATGACCTCGAACGGGCCGTTCAGACAGCGCACGGTCGGATTGGTGGCTTGAGCAGCACTGCAAACCGGGAGCATCGGACCGCCGAGCGACGCCGCGCGATTAAACATCGAGCGATCGCGCTGGAAGAACGAGTGGAGGTAACGCCGCGAAACGAAATCTGCGCTGAGCGCCATATTCCAGGGCAATTCGCGTTGAACGCCGATGCTGAACGACGTCGAGTAGGGAAGTTCGATGTCTGGATCGATCAGCACCGATTGCCCGGTGACAGCCTTGAAGAAGTCCGCTCCGATCACGCCGGCGGCGCCGGCTTGATTGAGCTGTCCCTGAATCAGCGATCCCTGCTGCGCCAGAATCTGTAGCGCCTGCGCCGTAGTCAGCTTTGTCGGCAAGACCTGAAGCGTGGCGGCGTTCAATCGCGCGCCCTGCGCCGGATTGATCCCTACGAAGCCGGGAACGATGTTGGCAAGCGTCGCCAACTGCGCGCGTGTAGCCGCGTCGAGCGCCGGCGACTGACTGGCGGCTCTCAACGTGGCTGCGACCGTAGGCAAAGCCCCCGCCACCTGGGCGGGCAGTTGCGGGAAGCCGATCGTATTCTGGAAGAAATCGCCGGGCAGAACGACGCGGCCGTTGCCGACCGGGCCTAAGATCGCGCGTTCGGTCAGACGATTGACGTAAAGGCTTGTATCATACGCCATCGAAAAACCGCCGCGGATCACCGTCTTATTGTCGTTCTTGACATTCCAGGCGAAACCCACGGATGGCGCAAAATTGTTCTTGTCTCTCGGATTCGCATCGGTCGTCCCGTAAAGCCCCGTGTTGGCAAACAACGACGATTTCTGCAGATCGTGGTTCCACAACTTGTCTTCGTAGAGGTACGAAAGGCCGTACTTGAGCGTCAGCCCGGGGGTTACGCGCCAGGTGTCCTGGCCGTAGAAGCGGAGGCGATAAACGTTACGAGCGAAGGACGAGTTGAAAGGCGGCGGCTGGGCGCCGTCGCCGAGTCCTCGAGTGACGAAGGCCACGGGCAGCCCGAGTATGTCATTCGCCGTGATCGTCGCGCCCGGCGTGGTGAAGGCTGCGGGCAGCGGTAGCTTCAAAATTGGCGCGACCGGGCCGAAGATCGATCGCAACAATTGCCCGGTCGGATCGGCGGCCGGAAGCCCAAGCCCCGCCGCCAACTGGTCAATGGCGCCATTGACCTGGGCCACTGTGCGCGGGTCGTGAGTGACGAAGATCCCTGGATCGACGAAACTCCAGCTCCCCTGGCCGTAGCCTTTCTCAAAAGTAAACCCCGTCTCGATGTTATGCGATCCTTTGGCCCAGGACAGGTTGTCGGTGGTCTCGTAGCGGTACAGGGCGCGATTCTGCGGCGCCTGGATTTGGTTGCCGATCCGGAAGCTGCTGCCGTTGACCCGTATCTGCGCGCCGCCCAGGCCCAGACAGCCCGGACAATCGGAAGTGGTCGGGATCAGGCTCCTGTTGGCGATTTGCTGATAGTTGAACAACAACTGGTTGTTGAGGGTCGGCGTGATCGAATAAGTCCACCCGGCCTGCCCCTGATAGACGTCGTTTTTATTGACGCGCCAATTCGACGGTAACACATTCAGTTCGACGGGCCCGAAGACCTTGTTGTTGTCCGAAGAATAGCGCAGGAAGGTGCTGTGCTTGCTATTGATCGCGTAATCGAGGCGCAAATTGTAGAGGTAGCCTTTGTACGGGCTGGAAGTCACCGTGTCGAACTGGCTAAAGACCGGCGCCCCGGTATGAACGGTCGAGAAAGCCGACGTCTGATTAAGTCTTTCGAAGTTGGTGAAAAAGGCCAGCTTGTTCTTGATTATAGGGCCGCTGAGCGCGAACCCCGCCTGCAGGCGGCGGAAGAAGGGGTCGGGGTTATTGGCCACGCGATTGATCGTCGGATAGGCCGACATATTATTATCGCGATAATAGCCGAACCCGGAGCCGTGATAGTCATTGCCCCCCGTGCGCGATATGATGTTCACCGCGCCCACTGAGGTCACGCCGGTCTTCATATCGAAGTTGAAGCTGGAGATCTGGAATTCCTGAATCGTTTCGACCGAATAGTTCTGCCCCGCGCCGCCGGTCACCGGGTCGACGATATTTCCGCCGTCCACCGTCAATCGCGTCAGGGCGGAACTCCCTCCGCCGATCGAGACGTTGAAGAGGTTGTTCGCGTTGCCGGGCTGTCCTGTCGTGACGCTCACGCCCGGTTCGAGCGAAGCGAGTTGCAGAAAATTCCTTCCGTTCAACGGCAAGCTGTCGATCTTCTGGCGCGTGATGACGCCGTCAACTTTGAAGTCGGAAGGATTGACTAAGGCCGTCGAATCGCCGGAGATGACCACCGTCTCCGAAGCATCGCCGACTTCGAGCGCGACCTCGAGGGTCGCCGTGTCGCCGACCAGGATCGACACGCTGGAGATGTGGGTCTTGAACCCCTGCGCCGTAACTTTGACTTCATATCCTCCGGGCAAGATGTTGTTGATAATGAAGTCGCCGCCCGACCCGACACTGGCGATCCTTTCAGCGCCGGTCTCTTTGTTTTTCAACGTCACCACCGCGGTCGAGATGACCGCCTTCGTCGGATCAGTCACGGAACCTCGCAGGGCGCCGGTCGGCGTCTGAGCTGACGCCATGACAACCATTAATAGTGAGAGCGCAAAGAAAAGACTGACGGAACGTCTCATATAGTTTCTCCTTTGTTGTGAAGAAAGTTAAGGTGTGAGGAGCGATAGAAACGGGCTGATGAATCCCCCCTTCCATCCTCCTACGAACCCTTTGAACTATCAGCCAGCCCTCAAAATGATCGTTGGGAAGAAATTTTCTCCAGCTGCTTTGTCGGTTAGCAGTCTAATTATTCATGCGGATTTTCAATGATTTCAATGCTAAAGATAACTGCCGGGGGTGCTTCGACGCAGGCATTATATGCTAACCAATCGGTAAGTCCAGCGATAGATTTTGGCGACTTGTGATCGCTCGGCGACCACTCGCATTCAAAACTGATCAATATTTTTTATTACTGGACGCGCTTGACTTCGATCACCACTTCGATAACTTCGGAAACCCATCGGACGACACTGCCGGAAATGCGGCGATCAAGCGCAAGCCGATAAAAATGCCCGGCCGCCATCAATGGCGGCCGGGCAAGTTAAAAGACAGAGGCAAACAATCGAGGCTAGAAGCTGACTCTCGCGCCCAATTGCAACGCGCGCGGGCCGCCGGAGCCGAAGACCTGCGACGCGCGGTTGGTCGGTTGACCGAAGCTTGCCGTGTTGCTCATGTTGAAGCTGTGGCCGCCGAGGTTGGCGACGTTGAAGACGTTGAATACTTCACCGAAGATCGCGAGCTTGTAATTTTCACGCCAGGTGAAAGTCTTCGTCACGCGGATGTCCTGCGAACTAAACCAATCGCCGAACTCATAGTCTTTGGGCATTGCCACTCCATTGATTGTCTGGCCTTGAGGCAGAGCCAGCGGCGCAATCAATCGGTTTTGGGCATCGCGTTTGTTGGCAAAGGTCGAGTTCCAGGCGGCGACGGCCTGATCCAAGTCATTCTTGCCGCAACCGCGATTGAAGCAGTTGAAATCAACCCCCGGAATCGGCGTCGTACTGATGCCATCTCCATCCAGATCGACATTCGCAACTGTCGGCGTCAACGGTCCGCGGCTAGACATGGAAGAGATGGCGCTGATCTGGAAGCCCCAGGGCAGTTCCACGACTCCAGATAGATTGAGGATGTGGCGCGCTCCGGTCGGCCCCCAACTGGCGTTCCAATCATCCAGATTGGAAATGCCATTTATGGCGTGACGGTCTGTCAACGCGTAAGAAGCCGTGAACAGGTAGCGATTGGTGAACCGCTTGTCCAATTTGACCAGCAACCCGTTGTAAACCTCGCGTCCCGCCGGAGTCCAGAAAGTGATAGAGCCGGTCGAGCATTGCGCGTTCACGTCGTTCGCCAGCGCCGCCGATGCGCAACGCGGGATCACGGGCGCCTGTGTGGGAACGCCATTGACGTTGATGAAGCGATTGAACCGGTTGTAATCGAGCGCGCCCAGAAGGGTGTTGACGAAAATGCGCCGCACGAAGTCCACGTTGATAACCATGTCGTGGCCCAGATCACGCGTGAATCCCACGCTCATGTGATAACTGCGCATCACCGGATACTCAAGCGGGTACAGGTTTGAGCCTGATTTGCCGACCTGGATTCCGCGAACATTGGGATCGACTACTGATAGTCGTTGCGTAACTTCGGCGATTTGCGCGTTGTAAATCTGCATGAACTGTCCGATTGTCAGGTTGGTCACTTGACCAGACGCAGGTAAAGCCTCGCCGATAGCAACTGGTCTGCCAGTGTTGAGGTTGAAAATGCCAGGGAAAATATTCTTAAAGGCGGTGTGTGGAACCTGCTGGCGGCCATTGCCCCGCGGGCCGATGTAGCCACGCTCTTCCAAACGACGCCACAACTGCTCCGTGTCCCAATAAATACCTCCGGCGCCCCGCACCACGGTCTTGCTGTCCTTGAACGGACTCCAGACGAAGCCCAGCGCCGGCGAGAAGTTGTTGTAATTGTTCTTCGTCGGGCTAAGGTCGCTGCCATAAAGCGGCGCCAGATATTGCGGCTTGTCCAGATCGCCATTGACCAATGTGCTTTCAAAGTTCCACGCCAAACCGTAATTGAGCGTGAAATTCGGTTTGATCTTCCAGGTATCCTGTCCGTAGAAGCGAACACGTTTGTTTATCTTTGCCTTGTCAATGTTGAACGGCGGCGGTTGACTCGGATCGCCGACGCCGACGACTGCCCCTGCGAACGTCAGACTGAGCAAGTCCTGTCCGGTGCTGATCGTGGTCGGCAGTTTGGGAAATAGGGTGGCGAAGAGCTGCGGCGGAACTAGCGGCTTGACCGTCTGATTAATGAAATCAGGCGAAAAACCGACTGCGCAAGCCGGATCGCAATAGCCCCAGAACCCCGTGCCAGGCGCATACTCAAACTCGGTCCCGAAACGGAACCGATGTGAATTTTTCTGAAAGGTCACTGTATCCAGAAATGTGAAGCGCCGAAGATCGCGCCCCTGAGTCGCGTTCGAGGTATTGCCTACCGTGACGTTCGTGCCATTGATTTGCAGTTGCGGGAAATTGAGACCGACGCAGTCAGGACAGACTGAACTGTCCGGGAAGAGGTTGCGATTTTGCCAGTAAGTGTAGTTGAAGCGGAAGTCGTTGATCAGTGTAGGAGTGAAGGTCGAAGTAACTCCTATAACCCCCTGGTCGGAGAAGTTCTTGTTTTGAAGCCAGTTCGACGGCAATACCGCCCCGCCGTTCGGCCCGAAGCCTTTATTTTGATCATGCGAATAGCGCAGAAACGCGTTGTGCTTGTCCGTCACTCTCCAATCAATGCGCGTGCTGAACAGGTGGCCGCTGTACGGACTGGCGAAGTTGCCTGCCAGGCTGTTAGCCGGCGCGTAGTTCGGCTGATAAGTGACTATTGAAGTCTGATTCGTGTATTCGTAGTTGGTAAAAAAGTTGAGACGATCTTTGATGATCGGGCCGCCAACCCAAACGCCCGGATTGCGACGCGCAAAGAACGGGTCTTCTATTGCTTTACGCTCGGCAGGGTTGTTGCACAGCGCGGGGGCCAGAGGCTCCTCACAGATACGCTTCAACCCTGGATAGGCGGCCATATTGTGATCCCGGAAGAAGAAATACCCGGAACCGTGGAATTGGTTGCTCCCCGTGCGTGTGACAATATTGACTCCACCGACGCTGGTGATGCCAGTTGAAAGGTCGAAGTTAGTTGAGGAGAGTTGGAACTCCTGCACGACTTCCTGCGAGAAGTTCATCCCGGTGTTGCCCTCAATGGCGTTGCGGACGTTGCCGCCGTCCACGGTGATCGCCGTTCTGGCCGAATCGCCACCCAGAATCGAGACCGAAAAGAGCGAGTTGTATTGCGCGGTCGTACCCGGACTGGCCGTCACACCCGGCTCCAAAAACGCGAGTTGCAGGAAACTGCGGCCATTGAGCGGCAATTCCTGTATCTTCTGGCGCGTGATGACGCCGTCAATCGAGTGCGACTCGTAATTGATCTGAGAGGCGCCGGAGGCGTCGACGGTTACGATTTCGGTCGTCTGCCCGACCTCCAGCGCCAAGTCGAGTTTGACAATCGAGCCGACGGTGACGGTCACTTCGCGCAGTATCGTGCGGAAGCCTTGCATCTGGACCTGCACCTCATACTCGCCAGCTGGCAATGCCGGAGCGGAATATGCGCCGTCGTTTTCGGATTTCGTCTGGCGCGTGAAGCCGGTGGCCTTGTTGCGGATGGTGATCGGGGCGTCTTTGATGACTGCGCCCGACGGATCGGTGACCATGCCGGAGATTGTGCCGACCGGCGCCTGCGCCCAAAGGACAGGCGCCATCAATACGCTCAGCAGAATGCACAGCGCTACTTGGGGGAATGATGTTTTCGATGACTCTTTTGGTGAAAGAGAGTGAAGCGCGTAACTGGCGAAACATCTCATAAGATTGTCTCCTTGTCTTAAGAGCTTAGAGGTTGATGCGCGAATTTGACGAATTGCGATAATGCCGTGAGAGATTGATACTAACGAGTGAACGGAGCACGGCTATGAGGGTTGATCTCGGCCATTGGAGATCGAGTCGAACCCCGAAACGCCCAGCAAGCCTATTGGAAGGGAAGTTTTCTCCTGAGCTTCCGTAATCTCTTAATTTACTGTCTTAACTGGTCTACCTTTGGCGAGATCGATCGAGAATTATGATCGGGCCACAGAGGTTAAATACCGCGCGCATTATATACTAACCGCTCGGTAAGTCCAGACATAGATATGTGAAATCTCCATCAATTCCCGTCTGGACTAATCCGCCGCCGCTCCATTAGTCTGTCCGTGGGATAAATTCGTCCCCGGACAGATTGAAGTCCGTCCCACTCCTTCTCAAATCACGGAAATCCGAGTAAGCCTATGAACCACGTTGAAATAGTCGAAGCCGAAGGCCACCTGGTAGATTCGCAGATACTGTCGAACATCATGGATCGCGTTATCGAATGCGGCGCGGTCTATGAAGTGATCGACTTCAAGCTCGGGCGCACCAACGACGAGTTCTCGCAACTGCAGATGCGGATTGTCGCGCCGACCAGAGAAATTCTCGACAAGACGCTCGAAGAACTGGTCGAACTCGGTTGCTACCAGGCCCAGATCATTGACGCGACGTTGAAGCCGGCGATCGAGGATGGCGTCGCGCCCGACGACTTCTATTCGACGACCAACCATCGGACTTACGTGCGCGTCGGCGGCGAGTGGGTAGAGGCCGCCAAACAGCGAATGGACGCCATCGTCATCGTCCGCGAAGAGGGCGCCGCCCCGCTGGCCGAATGCCGCAAGCTGCGCGATTTGAAGAAGGGCGAGATGGTCGTCTGCGGCGCGAACGGCGTCCGCATCCAGCCCGAATTCAAGGAGCGCGACCGGCTCGGCTTCGCATTCATGGCTAACGAGATTTCATCCGAGCGCCGCGCCGAGACCGCCGTCCGCAAGATCGCCGAGATGATGCGCCAGATCAAGGCCGAAGGCTGGCGCATAGTCTTCGTCGCGGGCCCCGTGGTCGTGCACACCGGAGGCACGGCGGCGTTCTGCGAGATCATACGCAAAGGTTTCGTCGACGCGCTGCTCGCGGGGAACGCCATCGCCGTCCACGACATCGAGCATCAGCTCTTCGGCACCTCGCTCGGCGTCGACCTGGAAACCGGCATCCCGATCGAAGAGGGCCACAAGAACCACATGCGCGCTATCAACGTCATCAACCGCTACGGCTCGATCCGCGGCGCGGTCGAGGCCGGAGTCCTGCGTTCCGGCATTATGTATGAGCTGGTCAAAAAGAACGTCCCTTACGTGCTGGCCGGTTCGATTCGCGACGACGGCCCGCTGCCTGACACCGAGATGGATTTGATTAAAGCCCAGGAAGAGTACGCGCGGCTGCTAGACGGGGCGAAGATGGTCATCTGTCTGTCGTCAATGCTCCATTCGATAGGCGCGGGCAACATGACGCCTTCGTGGGTGCGGATGGTCTGCGTGGACATCAACCCGGCGGTAGTCACGAAACTTTCAGACCGGGGCTCGCAGCAGACGCTGGGCGTGGTGACTGACGTGGGGACGTTTTTGAATTTGCTGGCGCAGCAGTTGTGGATGTGAGGACGTCCACGAAGCCATGCGGGCGCCAGAGTCTTCTTTACAGCAGTTTTCAAATGGATGAATAGCCACAGAGAGCACAGAGAACACAGAGAAATCATTAAATCCCCTCTGTGCCCTCTGTGTTCTGCGGTGGCTAAACGTCTTCATACATCTGAAAATCGGTTTCGCGTGGCTTCATGGATGATTCCGTTAGCTCAGCCCTGATACTCCATCTTGGCCCCGCACTCCTTACAGAACTTCGGCTTCCCTTCCAACTCGGTCCCACAGGCCTTGCAAAGCAGCTTCGCATTCATGGCCTGGCCGCATTCGGGGCAGAACTTGCTGTTCGAAAGCGTGCCACAATTCGAACACGAAACGCCCACGATCGATTGAGCGTTCGACGCGTCGGCCACCGGGTTGACCGAAGGTCGCGACGGCGCCTGATGCACGGCGTCAGCGCTCATGTCAGTTGACGAAGCGTAATCGGTCTGGCGCGCGCGCTCGTAGAGCTGGTTGCGCGCGGCGTCGGCTTTGGCCTGCGCGTGGTTCGAGGCGAACTCCTCTTCGTAATTCGGCGCGCAGCCTTCGCACAGACCGGCTGCGGCGTTCCAACAGACGTCGGGACAGACCCATTTGCCGCAGCGCGTGCATTGATGGAAATGCTGCTTGGCCTCTTCGACCGCGATGGCGAAGGCGTCGTCGTGGGCTGAGCCGCCGATGGCGCGCTGGACTTCATAAGCGCCCTGCCCCGCGCCTCCCAAAACGCCCCCGAAGATGTTTCCGGCGGTGCGAAGCATGTCTGAAACTATTCCCGCCGTGAAAGGCTGGAACCTCGATTGATAACCGTTGTGGCATTTGTCGCAGCGGAAACGGAATTGAAACCCTCGATCGGTCGAAAGGTCATCGAAATTGGCTGTGAATTGGATGAGCGCCATGAGAGACTCCTTGGGAAAATTACTGAACAAATGAAATTCACCATTTGTCGCTGGCAGAGATCGGCTCAGGTAATGACAAACGACGAATCCGATATGGGAAACGGGAAATGAAGCTCGCAGTTCTTTTCGGGATCTACTGACTTACTTCGGGCGCCTGCCCTTCAACCCATTCCTCTCCGTCCTCGAAAATCTCCTTCTTCCAGATGGGCACGGTCTGTTTCAGGCGGTCAATAGCGTATCGGCAGGCTTCGAACGCCACGCGGCGGTGGGGCGACGTGACGACGATGACGACCGAGGATTCCGAAATTTTCAGAGGTCCGAACCGGTGGATAATTCCGACGCGTTCGACGTCGGGCCATCGCTCGCGGATCTCGGCGCCGATGCGCCGCATCTCTTTGACGGCCATCGGCTCATAGGCTTCGTATTGCAGGCTGATGACGCTGCGGCCTTTCGTATTGTCGCGCACGACGCCGTCGAAGGTCACGACGGCCCCGGCGCCGCCGGTCAACAATCTCTTTTCCAGGCAGAGCTTATCGATCGGCTCGCGCGTGATTTCAAAAATATCGTGACGCATTTTCCAGAAGCTTTACATCGGTTATCAAATGCGTGTACGGATCAGTACCGCGAGCGTTAGCGAGCGCGCTTCACGTTGAGTCACGCTCGCTACCGCTCGCGGCGCTGATCCGGCGAGCCTTCCCGTACACGCAATCTCAAACTGGTCTAGGTACTGCGCCGCGCGCGTAGAGGCGGGTATTCCCCGCCCGCGTCCGTGATCGAGGCGGTTGGGCGGGGAATACCCG
>DATCXQ010000399.1:0-7782 GCA_036565725.1 Blastocatellia bacterium | reverse complement strand
GGCGCGTCGCGGGCGTATTCACCGTCAGTGAAGCCGAAGAGTTGCGGACCAGCGAAACGGCGGACTCGCTGAGTCAGGCCGTCGAAAAGTTCGACCAGGCCGCGGCGATCTGGCGAAGTCTCGGCGATCGCTATGAAGAGGCGGTGGCGGTCTACGGGCGCGGCTGGAGTTGCCAAATGCTCGGCGATTATTACAACGCGATCTGCGATTACCGTCAGGCCGCTTCGATGATGGAGTCCTTGCAGAATCGCACCGGCGAGGCAGTGGCGCGGTCGGCGCTCGCCTGGGCCTGTCTTTATGTCGGCGAGAATCAACAAGGCCGTGAAAATTTCCGGCAGGCGCTCCAGACGTATCAATCGATGGGCAACCTGCGCGGCCAGGCAGTCACGATCTACGGCATAGGCCTCACCTATAAGGCGACGTTCGAGCTTCAGCAGGCGCTGGAACACTTCGATCGCTCGCTGGAACTGCGGCGAAAGGTCGGGGACACACGCGGCGAAGTTCTCACGCTCACGGCCATCGGCGATACTTACGACAGCCTCGGGCGCTCCGAAATGGCGCTCGAATACCTGCGGCGTTCGCTCGAACTCTCCCGCACTCTCGGCGGCTTGAATATCCAGATCAACCCGCTCACCAGACTCGGCTGGGTGAATCTGACTTTGCGCCGGTTGGACGAGTCCCTCGACTATTACGAACAGGCGCTGCGCATCTGCCAGTCTACCCGCGACCGCGAGAGCGAATCCCTGACGCGCTACGGGCTGGCGCGGGTGGAGATGGAGCGGGGGCGTTTGGACGAGGCGCGACGTCACATCGAGGCCTCGCTGAAGATCAACGAATCGCTGCGCGGACTCAACAGTAGCCTGCAACTGCGATCCACCTATCTGGCCGTGACGCAGGACCATTACCAACTTTACATCGAGTTACTGATGCGGCTCCACCGCGGCGATCCGGCGGCGGGCCATGACTCAACCGCGCTGCAGGTGAGTGAACGCGGCCGCGCCCGCAGCCTGCTCGACTCGCTCACCGAAGCCCAGATCGACCTGCGCAGCGGCGTGGACGCGCAATTGGTCGCCGAAGAACGGCGATTGCAACGCAAACTCAACGACCAGTCCGCCGCGCAAATTCGCCTGCTCAACAGGAATCACACTCCCGAACAGGCGGCGGCCCTGGACGCCAAAGTCAAAGAGACCATTGACCTGCTTGAAGAAACTCGCGCGAAAATCAAAAGATCCAATCCGGGTTACGCCGCGCTGACCCAGCCGCAGATGGGCAACGTCGAGCTCATTCAACGCGAACTGCTCGACGACAACACGTTGCTGCTGGAGTATGCGCTCGGCGAGGAGCGCAGCTATCTCTTCCTGGTCTCGTCGTCGAGCCTGGAAACCTTCACTCTTCCGCCCGGCCCCGAGATCGAATCGAGGGCGCGACGCGTCTACGAACTGCTCTCGGCGCGCGCCCTCGATTCGCGCGGCGCAACGCAGCAGCAGAGACAGGCTCGCGTCGCCGCGGCGGACGCAGAACTGCCCCGCGAGGCCGCCGAATTGAGCCGTATGATACTGGCCCCGGCGGCGGCGCGGTTGGGCGAGAAGCGCCTGCTCATAGTTACGCAAGGCGCCTTGCAGTTAATTCCCTTCGCCGCGCTCCCTGAACCTGAGGCGGAGGGTCCGGGCGACGCGGCGACTGGGGGACTGGGTGACCGGAACACGGAGAGAGAAGGTGTTCGTCGCCCTGTCGCCACGTCGCCACGTCGCCACGTCTCTTCCACGCCGATGCTCGTCAAACACGAGATCGTCAACCTGCCGTCGGCCTCGACGCTGGCCGCGTTGCGGCGCGAGACGGCCAAACGCCCGCCGGCCCCGAAAACCATCGCGCTGTTGGCCGACCCGATCTTCGATAGAGGCGACGAACGCTTAAAGCTCCCCGACCCTCAAACTCAGCGCGCGACTCAATCATCGCCCAATCAACCCGACCAGGCGGCCGCCCTCCAGCGCCCGCAACACCTGACGCGCGCAATCGAGGCTTTCGGAGAATCGACCGACGAGTTCGCATTTCCGCGCCTGACCTCCGCCGGGTGGGAGGCCGAACAGATCGCCAAACTTGCGCCGGCCGGCCAGGTCTTCAAAGCTCTCTCTTTCGACGCCAATCGCCAACTGGCGACGAGCGGCAAGTTGAGCGAATACCGCATCGTGCATTTCGCCTCACACAGCTTCATCAACGCCGCGCACTCAGATCTGTCCGGCATAGTGCTATCGCTCGTCGACCGGAGCGGGCAGGAGCAGGACGGATTTCTTCGACTGTACGAAATCTACAACCTCAGACTGTCGGCCGATCTGGTCGTGCTCGGAGGCTGCCGCACCGGACTGGGCAGAGAGATCAAAGGCGAGGGGCTGATAAGTTTGACGCGAGGTTTTATGTACGCCGGCGCGCCCCGCGTCATCGTCAGCGCATGGGAAGTCCAGGACCGGCCATCGGCGACGCTGATGGTCAAATTCTACCGATACTTGCTCGGCCCGAAACGGTTGTCTGCGGCGGCGGCGTTGCGCGCCGCGCAGATCGAGATGTCGCGCGACAAACAGTTCGCCGCGCCTTACTTCTGGGCCGGCTTCACTCTGCAAGGCGAATGGAAGTGAAGTTATGATAAGCGTCAAAGTCTACTACGAATCATCGGACGAACCGGCCATAGGCAAAGTTGTTTCGCTGGGCGTCGAAGAACGGGTTCGAACTGACAGCCAGGTGACGGACACCGACGGCGAGGCCCTTTTCAATGTCGAACCTCGCACAGGCAGGGTCTTCGTCTTCGTTAACGGATCAATCGCCTACAAGGGTTATCTGAGAGAAAGAATAGTTGTCTATGTTTGATCGAACTACACCGCGTAATTGAGGTGCGCGGCGCCTTTCCATACTATACCAGTCATACTTCCAGCTCATCGAGCGTCAGAATCGTGATCCCGCTTAGACGTTTAAGAGCGGCGTCGTTCGTCAGGAAAGCGTCGCAGCCTGCAGCAATGGCAGCGGCGATTTGGAAGGAGTCGGCGAGTTTCAGGTTGTAATGCGCTCGGATTTCGGCAGCCCGTTCGGCGACCGCATCCACTCCAACGTAGCGCGTATTTACTCCTGCGGTAATCACATTGCGGAATTTCTGCGCCAGCGCCATATCACCGCGCCGGTAGGGATGCACTAAACATTCGGATAGGGTGATGGATGACGTAACGGCTGATAGGGTTCCCGCCTGGATGGTTTGAAAGACTTGGTCAGTCAATGGCTGATAGGCAGGATTGCCTTCGACATGGTAGATGATCGGCGCTGTGTCCAGAAACAACTCTCGAACATTAGCAAGCGCAGCAGCGATTTTTATCACTCAGGCCTCCATTGTCGCTCGCGATCTTCGTCCGACTCGCGCCGCGTGCGTGAAACCCACGTTTGCGCATCCTCCCCATCCAATAGATCCGGCGCGACGCCACGCAGCGACATCCAATCGTGACGTTCCGGTAGGTTGCCCTCGGTCGCCTGGATTGACAGGTCGTAAACAATCTTCCCGACCAGCCGCAAACGTTCCGCCGCAGGCAATGGTTTGACTATCTGCTCGTAAATATCTTCTGTCGTTGTCAATGTCATCTGTATAGCCTCCTTTAAAATGGCAGATGGTTCAATACGATCATCCTCTCGCGTAATAAAGTTGTCAACGAGTTGATTGGACTCGTCCGTCGTCATGTATGCGATAATTGCCTACAAGGGTTATCTTAAAGAGAGAATCGTCGTCTACGTTTGATCGAATCACGACGCCTCGTCAACGATGCGCGGCGTGTGTCCGGCTTTCAGCAACCAGCGCCGCGCTTCTTCGGCGTGGCCCGGCGCGACGACGGCCACGCAATCGGACAGTCGCGCGACCAGCAGTGGGCCAACGCGGCGGTCGGCCAGCAACTCTTCCAGCAGCTCCGGCTCGACGGTCTCGACCAACGTCAAATGGGTGTGCAGCAGCGGCGCGGCCAGCGGGGCTTGCGCGGGCGCGAGTAGCGCGGCGGAGGCGACGGGGGATGCGGTTTTGCCTTTCTTCATTTCTGTTTCTCCGATTGAGATGGCTCCGGCAGCAGGACTTCTTTGCCAGGCTCGAAGCCGTATTCGCTGAGCAGTTTTCGCAGTTCCTTGACGCTTTCGGGTTTGACCAGCACGGCGCACGCTCCGATGCGCGCCAGCAGATGTGGGCGCAGGAAGCTGCATTTGCAGATCGCCTCGGTCACCTCGGCGGTGGAAGTTTGCAGCAGGGGCGGAGTCGTTATCGCCGCCGGGCCGGGCGCGGTCTTGTTTCCGCACCAGGCGTGGATGGCGTACTGCAGAAACTGCGGTGGCGGGAGAACGGCGCGGCGACTGATCCGATTGATGATGTCGTCCGCCGTCCAGCCACGCGCGCGCGCCGCCGACACGCTGGCGCGTGTAATGCGCCAAACCAACGGGAGGCTGGTCGCTTCGGCGTAAGCCGACAACTCCCCCGCGATCAGCAGATCGTGTTGCGTGGGCGCGATCAGCGCCGCGCCGTCGTCGTTGACGATCAGCGGGTGCGGCGGTTGCGGTTCGTAGCTGATCGCGCCGCCCAACGGCAGAGCGCGTTTGAGCGCCTGTTCGGATTGCTCCGTCAGGATGAAGCGGTCGCCGATGATTGCGCCTTTGACTTTTCCGCCAGCAAGCGCGGCGTCGCGCGCGGCGCCGTCTGGGAATTCAAGCACGCTGGCGTTGACTCGCAGGGCCAGCCTTTCGCGCCGCGCGGCCCAATCGCCGAGCGTGCGCGCGACGCCGGGCGGCAATGGATGCTGGCTGCCGGTTTCGAGCGTCTCCAACAACTGTCTTGCTCCCACACCCTCTTCGAGCGCGGCGTAGACGCTCTCGCGCGTCAACCGGTAAGTGACGATGGCCGCATCGGCTTTCTGCCGCACGCCGACGCGCTCGATAAAACCGAGCTGGCGCGGCGTGGCCTGATCCAGATAGACGACGACATCGAAGTTGGGCTGGACGATCCAGCAGGTCTGGCCGGGCTGGTTGGTCTGGCCGGGTTGTTCCCGCCGCGATTTACGCGTCGCGCCACGCGTTTCAGCCGGTTGGCGGAAGACGTCGTGCAGCGATGCGCGCCCGGCTTCGGTCAGGCGAAAGAGCGCGAGCGCATTCGACTTGCTTTGGGGCGCGCGCGCCAGTTCGATCAGGCCTAGATGAAAGAGCGGGCCGCTCAGCGCGCGTTCGATCCAGACCTGCTCATTCTTCCGCCAATTGGCCAGGCTGTCAGCCTCGTATTTGGCGCGGGTGGCTGCCCCTTGCTCCGGCGTCGCCTTCCAGGGCGCTGAATAGGTGTTCAAATAGCCGAGCGCGAAATGCCGCCCGATGCGTTGGCGGAGGGCTTCGGAGAGGTCCTCGACGCGATACCACGCCGCCGCATCCGGCAGCAGGCCCAGCGCCAGCAACAAGGCCGCGCGCAAAGCGTTGTGCTTCGTCTGCCCGCCGCCATCTTCGCTGTAGTAGTAACTCTCGTGTGAGGAATGCTCCTTCCATCGTGTCAATGAACGATACGCCATCGCCCAAATCCGGGCCTGCTGATCGAGCGGCAATTCCAGCGTCGCCTGGATATTCGCTTGCGGGTTGATGCGGATTTCACGCGCCCGGTAATCCACTTTCAGCAAATCGGCGGCAATGAACAAACCCAGATAAAACTCGACAGCGGAGGGCAACGGCGTCAGGATTTCCTCCTGGCCAGACTGGCCAGCCTGGTTGGACCATCCCAACAGTTTGACGAGCTTGTTCAGCGAAGGGGTTGCGTACTGCCCTTTGGCTGTCATCTGCACGCGGTCCAGCCGGTCAATTACCTGATAAAACGACGTCAGTCGCAAGAGCAGTTCGCCGGGGCGGCGCGCGACGGGAGCGACGGCTTCGGCAACTGGTTTGAGCGGCAACGCGGGCGGTGGCGCGACATCGATCACGTCAAAAAAATCGGCCACGAGGCCGACGGCTTCGCACACGTAAGAAGAGTAGTAGTCGCCGAGTGATTTGTTCTGCCCGTCACAGCGCATAAGCAGCCCGCGTTCGAGCATCTCGTTCAGCCGGACGTAATGTTTGCCGTTGGATGAATAATAGCCGTAACGGTAATCGTGAGGCATCGGGTGGAGCAGCAACAGTTCCAGCGCCAGTTCTTCGGTATAGGCGACAGGCCGCTCTCGCAATTTCATCAGCATCAGCCCGTCACGCTCGCTTTGCTTTAGGCTCTCCGCCAACTGACGCACCGCCGCCGGATCGCGAAAGCAGCGTTTGAGCGTTTGGATCGCCGATTCCTTGTTCAACTTGTAAGCCTCTTTGCCGACCCAGACGCGCGCCATCTTTTTCACCACGTCGGCATTGAAGCTCGATAGCCGTTGGGTAAACTCCGGCAAGTTGCGTTCGTATTCGTCTAGCGTGGGATAGACAGTTATACGGCTCACAATTCCTCCTCATCCAGAATGCGATAACTGTAGCCCTGTTCGGTCAGAAACAACTGGCGATGATGCGCGAAATCTTCCTCGTCTGTCTCGCGGCTCACCAGCGTGTAAAAGTGCGCGGGCCGCCCGTCGGGTTTCGGGCGCAGCACTCGGCCCAGCCGCTGCGCCTCTTCCTGCCGCGAGCCGAACGTGCCGGAGACTTGCGCCAACACCTCGGCGTCGGGCAGGTCGAGCGCGTAGTTGCCGACTTTCGACAAGACCAGTGTGCGCAAGCTCCCATCGCGGAATTCGCTGTAGAGCCGTTCGCGCTCGCGCTGCGGCGTCTTGCCCGTAACCAGCGGGGCGCGCAATTCGCGGGCGATCGTCTGCAACTGTTCGAGATACTGCCCGATGATGAGCGCGGGCGCGTCCCTGTGATGGGCGATGATGCGTTTGGTCAATTCCAGCTTGACGGGATTTTCCGAAGCCAGCCGGAATTTCGAGCGCGGCGGCGCGGTGGCGTATTCCATCCGCAACGCGCGCGGCAGCCGGCAGCGCACCTCGGTGCAAAGGGCCTTCGCAATCCAGCCGCGCGCTTCCAGATCGCGCCACGGCGCGTCGTATTTCTTGGGCCCGATCAAACTGAAGACGTCGCCCTCGCGTCCGTCTTCGCGGATCAGCGTCGCGGTCAACCCCAGCCGCCGTCGCGCCTGCACTTCCGCCGTGACGCGGAAGACGGGCGCGGGCAGCATGTGCACTTCGTCGTAGATGATCAGCCCCCAGGCGCCCTCCTCGAACAGTCGCAGGTGCGGAAAGTCTTCGGTCTTGTCGGGCCGCCAGGTCAGCATCTGATAGGTCGTCAGCGTGACCGGGCCGATCCGCTTTTCGTCGCTCTGGTATTCGACGATCTGGTTGGCTTGCAAAGAGGTCTTCTCCAGCAGTTCGCGCCGCCATTGTTGCATCGAGGTTCGACTGGTGGTTAGGATCAGTGTGGATTGGCTGACCAGGGCCATCGCCGTCAACCCGACAATCGTCTTGCCCGCGCCGCAGGGCAGGACGATCACCCCGCTGCCGCCCCGTTCGGAGCCGGAAAAATAGAAGGTCTCCGCCGCGTCCTCCTGATAATCGCGCAGCGCGAAGCGGTCCGCGCGCAATTCGATCTCCAGGGCTTCACCAGTGACGTAACCCGCCAGGTCTTCGACCGGCCAGCCGGCCGCGATCAGCGATTGTTTGAGCGCGCCGCGAAATTGCAGCGGGACGCGGAGGGCTTGCGCGGAGAGCGGCAAGCCAAGATAGGGCTTGACGCTCTTATGGCGCGCCAACTCGGCCAGCAGCGCGGCGTCCTCCGATT
>DATCXQ010000040.1:0-9495 GCA_036565725.1 Blastocatellia bacterium | reverse complement strand
CTAAGCTCAACCGTCGCTCCGCGACGAAGAAGCGCCTCTCTGGGAACGCAAAAGATTTGGATAATGACGAGCCTCAAAGTCAGGCTACCACCACATTCCGTACACTGATCTGATATCCGCTCTAAATCACCCTTTCCTCGGTTCTTTGAAAAGAGCAAGTGCTGGCAGTTAAGGTTTTATGAGTGGCTACCACTGGATTGAATAACTAAAGCCGGGTTTATTCGCAAAGGCCAGCACGAACGAAAAGTTGTGCCGCCCATGAGTGTAGTTCAACATCGGATGTACTCGCACACCGTCATAAATGACGAGCGAGGAGAAATTCCTCGTAAAGTACACATTCAACCCGGCCAGCGGCAGCCAGCGGTGTTCGTACGTCCCGTAAGCCACGCCCGCGTACGGCGCGATTGGCAGTCGTGTTTCACCCTTCAGGTTTTTGCTGAACGTCGCGTAAAACGACTGCCCGCTGGGCGTGCCGATCCGGTCGGAACTCGTGCCGAGAATAAGCGCCGGGCGGCGCTCAGTCTCCGGCAAGGCCAACCAGTTGAGCAGCGGGCTTACCTTGCCGCCCGCGTCGTCAGCCCGCGGGTTGATCTCCACCCCTGTTGTTAATCTCGGATGAAGACGGTATGTGAGTGTGTTTCGCACACTCGCGCGCGGCACGGCCCCTGGGATGACTCGCATCCCGAATGTCCATTTGTCATCGCTTGCATTTTCTGCCCCGCTCACGGCGCGGCCTTCGCCCGGTCAGAGCGGTCAGCTCGGAACGCTGGATGCCTCGGGTTTCGATCCGCTCTTGGCCATGGCGATCTGTTCGCGTTTGGCTTCGCGTTCGCCTATTGCGACCAGTTTATCCAGGTGTTTCTTGATTTCTTCTTGCGTCACGACGCTACGGTAAATCGCCACTATCTTTCCGTCGCGCCCGATGATGGCCGTGCCGGGCAATCCGGGGCCGAGTCCGAACTGCGCCATCTGTTCCGTCGTCGCGCCCAGCCAGACCGGGAAGTTGACAGTTGTCTCTTTGATGAATTGGCGCACGGCGTTCAATTCGGCCAGCGTGTCAGCCGAAGCGCCGATGACCTGCACGCCGTAAGCAGCGTAACTGTTCTGAATAGCCGCCAGATCGGGCATCTCCTTCTTGCACGGCCCGCACCACGTCGCCCAGAAATTCAACACGACGATCCGCCCGCGGTACGCGCTCAGCTTCTGTTCCGCGCCGAAGAGGTCTTTCAACGCCAGTTCAGTTTCCTTCCCGATGACGTCTGGAAGATGCGGTTCTGAAGGCTTGGATAGAACTTTGAGGTCATCAACTCTGACGAAATTTCGTTTCTTACTGACGCGCACCGGGCCGGTGATTTCGACGCGGCTGCCGACGTAGCTAAGCCAGTTAGGTTCCGGGCGTTTGAATTTTCCGTCTTGGAGTTGGTAGAGCTTCGTTGCGCCGTCCGCCGCCGTTACCGCCAACAACGTCGGGTCGCCATTGGCGATACACTTTGCGGCCTGCGCCAGGTCTTCCGGCGATCCGTATGCGACTTTCCGACGGTCGGCCTTGTTCCAGCAATCTTCACAACACAATATTTGACCTTCGATCCGACCACCCGCATTTGACGTTTGCGCCGAGGCGGACTGAAGAAAAAACAATGACGTCAAAACAGAAAACAAGACAGACAGAATAATTCTATTCACGATGATTTCTCCCGCTGATGCCGAAGCGTAGCCCCGGCCGACATCAGCCCATAGCGATGATGATGAAGCGATGAATGTGTGTAAGCGAGAATGAAGGAGCGGCGTTTAAATGCGCAGCTCAGGAATTCTTTCAAGTGGCGCCGAACTGGCGGGTTGCGGCGCCTTACCGATCAGGTCCTGAGTTTGATGATGATAAATACCGAAAACCGCCGCGGGCGACAATTGCCAGGTAACGTGACCCGCCGGCGTTTTCTGAACTCTCTCCGGCGGTAAGGATCTGAGCGCGTTGAGTGAACAACACTCATCCTCCTGCTCAATCGACGTAACGCCGGTTTCGTCCGAGGCGCAAGCTGATTGCTCCGCATGGTCCGCGCAAATCGCCAGACAGCTTAGCGACAAACCGCCCACGCTGAGCGCGAGCGCAAACGCGAACAGTTGTTTCATTAGTTCCTGGCGGCGGTTCATCAGCGTGGATTATAGGGAATTTTGCGGAGGTCGCCAACCATATCGAAATGCGTTTTTAATCAATCAGGATGGGTTCATCCTCATTTCCTTGGGGCGCCGAGGGTGATAAAACTCATTCCGAATAATGCCGGCTCGCGAATCCGCTGATCATATATATCTTTTGAAAAATCGCGTCTTCTATCGGCAGGGTCTCACAAACGAAAAAAACGATCTGGGCTGAAAATTTGTCCCATCATTCGTTATTGCCGCAGTCTACAAGAAAGCAAACCCGCGACCCGGGTCACGGCTGATGCGCGCGACTTATTGAACGATCATGTATGGCGCTACGAGGATGACTTCTCGTCAGTTTGGGCGGTCTGACCCGCGATAAAATCTTTCATCCACTCACGAATTTCGTCACGAACCCGGCGAAATAAATAAAGCCGCTCCTCATCACTTCCAACGCCAGGAGGCGGCGGGTCCTCAAAGCTTCGGTGAACGCGCTCGGTCTTTCCGGGGAACACCGGGCAGGTCTCTTTCGCGTTGTCGCAGACTGTAATCACAGTATCGAATTCCCGACCTATTAACTCATCTACCGATTTCGAGCGGCCCCCGGAAATATCAATCCCAATCTCCCGCATCGCCTGAATCGCCTCAGGACGGACGCTACTTGGTTTCACCCCGGCGCTTTCGACTTCAAAAGCGTCTCCGCCGTCACACCGCAAGATGCCCTCGGCCATCTGGCTGCGGGCGGAATTGCCGGTACAAAGAATCAATACTCGTCTCTTCATCAGAAGTCCTCTCTTCTTGTAAGCGGGCCGTCTGCTTTCACTTCGTTCGGGTTCAGGAACACCGTTTCATCGCGCGGGATTATGACCGCCCGCGCGCTCTTGGGCAGCGCGGGCGCAAGCCGGCGGAACAGAAGTGTCGCCGTTGTCGCGCCTATCAGTTGCGCCAAGATAAAGCCCGGAGCATCCGCCGGGCGGATACCTGCGAATGTATTGCTGAAAGCGCGCGCGAGCGTCACCGCGGGGTTCGCGAACGAAGTCGAGGCTGTGAACCAGTAAGCGGCGGTGATGTAAGCGCCTACGGCAAAAGGCGCGGCGTCAGAACGCCGACGCGTCACTCCCCAGATGACTGAGAGTAGTCCAAAGGTCGCGACAAACTCACTGAACATCTGCGCCGCGCCCCTTCGCGGTTGATTTGAAACTGACAAGAGCGGCTCACTAAACATAAGATGAGCGACAGCCACTCCCAAGAATGCGCCACTAACTTGAGCTGCAATGTATACCGGGACCTCACGCCATCGAACGCCGCCCTGAGAGGCGTCAGCGAGAGTTACCGCCGGATTGAAGTGGGCGCCGGAGATGGGGCCGAAAGTAAGGATCAGGGCGACAAGCGCCGCTCCGGTCGCGAGCGTGTTGGCCAGCAGGGCGATAGCGACATTACCGCTCGAAAGCCTCTCGCCCATAATTCCCGAGCCGATGACGGTGGCGAGAAGAAAGGCTGTTCCGGTCGCCTCAGCGGCGGCTTTTCGCGTGAGCGTCACATACTCGACCATTTGTCACTTCCTGTCGGACGCGTCTGCGCTTTGTGGCGCGCTCTTCGTAGAGAAGCGCGCCGTCAGTGATAGAGCGGCGATTGCCGCCGCATGGGTGATAAGTAGTTTCATTCGCTTTGCTTCCTTAGCCGATGGGCGTTGCCTTCGTTTTGAGTTTGAGCGTCATGAAAACCGCCGACGAGCAGCGCGGAAGATTCCACTCCGGAGAGTTGGCAAGGCGCTTCTCATAATCGGAGCGCGTCGCCTCTTTAAAACCGAACTTGTTTTGAAAGTATTCTTTGGCCGTCGTGGTCAGAAGGACTACTTCGGTGACATCTTCACTCGCCGCTTGTTTGAGGAGTTCCAGGACGAGCTTATTGCCGATCCATTGGCCTTGGTACTCGGGAAGCACTGCGGCGGAACGAAGAAGCCCGAGTTCTCCATGACGTTCCAGGCCCACGCAGCCTAGAATCTTGCCCCTACCGCTCCGCGCAATGAGGAAGCCACCGAAGCGCTCTTTCACTCCGTCGCTAGGGAGGTTTACTCGAGAAAGAATCTCGAGAACGTCGTCCAAACACTCGGGCGAGGCCTTCTCGATGGTGACGAGTTGCGCGGTCATATCATCTTGTAAGGTTAACAAGGTTTGCAGGCGCTGTCGTACAGCAATCGCCGACACCCGCGCCACTCGCCTCGGGAAGATTGTCTTCGAGAACGACGAATGCTTCCCATTCGTTTCCGTCCGGGTCGGAAACCCAGGTTTTATCCTGGACGGCGTAACAGCAGGAGGTTTGCATCTCGTCGCGCGTGGTCAGTCCTGCCGCGGCCCACCGCTCACGCATGGCGAAGACATCGGCGGTCGAGGCGACCTGAATTCCCAGGTGCGAGAGGGCGCCGCGTTCGTTGAATGGGATCTCGTTCAGCGCGAGGTTGAGCGGCGGGTTCTGCGCGTCGAACTTGGCGTAACCACTGCGGACTTTGCTCGGCTCGATGCCCAACATTTTCTTGTAAAACTCGACGCTCTGCCCGATATTACGGACGTTGAGCGAAATATGCGCTTTGATCGCTTGCACGGTCATGGCGTTCTCTTCGTTCATCCATTACCTCTCCTTCTACGCTCTTACCGGCGAGCGTAAGATCAGGGTAGCAGTGAAAAATACATTCGTCAAGACGAATGTATTTTTATGATATTATGTAAGTGTCATGAGCAGAGCTAACAGGAAATTCGACCTTGAAAAATTTTTTGTTGCGCTTTCCGACCGCAACCGCCTCCGGCTGATCAATCTAATGGGAAACGACGAGGTCTGCGTGTGTTTCTTCGTCGAAATCCTGAAGATGCCGCAGCCGAGGGTCTCCCGGCATCTCGCTTACTTGCGCCGGGCGGGCATCGTGGCGACCCGGCGGGAGGGAAAGTGGATGCACTATCGGATCGTCCCTCCTTCCGACGAGCACGCTGCCCGAATCCTTCAGGAGGCGCGTGAGTATCTCGCCGCTGACCGCGAGATGCAGCAGGACCGCGCGCGTCTCGTCAAAGTCTGCTGTGCGCCTGCGCTCCCAGCGCCGTTACAGGGCGCGCCGCTCCCCGCAAGACTGCTGGCCTCACTTGCTGGCCCGGCGCAGTGCTGAGAACTGATCGCCGCCTATGAAGCCGAGTTTGACCCAGAATCAAAACGCCTCTGCGAAAGCGACTTGATTCCCGATGGGAGTCAGATCACTTTCGCGCGGCTCGTTTGCTCTGCCCGCCGGTTCCGAGTTGGATGCGTTTTTTGCCATCACTTTTCTTGCTCGCTATCGTCGCTTTTTCTCCCTTCAGCAGTTCATACAAGCCGTCAAAGACGAGACAGCATTGTTGTGTCAGTTTGCTGTCATCATTCAGCATCTCCGCCAGCCCGCGAATCAACGCGCCCAGTTCGGCGGCTGCCGCCACACCCCGAAAGTACCTTCTCCGTGGAAGGTTCGGAAAGCGCAGTGACCGGAAGATGGCGCCTGTCGTCGCGCCTAATGTATTATGGGGCCGCCGTATCATATCGAACCAAGGAGTCGCATAATCCATGCGCATTTTTGCCGTCTCAGACCTGCACACGGACTTTGCCGAAAACCGGCGCCGGCTGGAGCGGATTTCGTCAACATCTTATTCGCAGGACGTGTTGGTTGTTGCCGGCGACATCGCCGACCATTTGAAAATTATTGAGTGGACATTGCGAAAGTTGCGCTCGCAATTCGGAGCAGTGTTTTATGTCCCTGGTAACCATGAATTGTGGGTTCGCGGCGGAGAATGCGACTCGATCGAGAAATTCCGGCAAGTTTTACGCTTGTGCGACGAGATAGGAATTTACACGCGGCCCGGCAGGGCGGGGAAGAATTGGATTGTGCCGCTCTTCTCGTGGTATGAATCCGATTACGATCAACTGAAAGAGGCGGATGTTTCATCGTTGGAGGGGTGGGCCGATTTTTATTTCTGCAAATGGCCGGTCGGCATGGGATCCGTCTCGAAATACTTTCTCGACCTCAATGAATCGCGGATCAAGGAATATGACGGCCCTGTGATTACCTTGTCGCATTTCCTGCCGCGGCGAGAGTTGCTGCCTGCAGTGGAAAAGCTCATTTTCAAAGGGCTGCCGCAGGTGGCCGGCGCGCTGGCGCTGGATCGTCAGATCAGGGCGCTCAATGCGGTGACCCATGTCTTCGGGCATAGTCACATCGACTTCGACCAAGTGATTGAAGGTGTCAGATATATTCATCATGCATTCGATTATCCGCGCGAGAAAGGTTGGTCGAAAGAGCCTTTGACGCAGATTTGGGGATCCGTGGAGCAGGCCAAGACCGACCACCTGCGGGAAGAGATGTGATCGACAAGTCGTCTTTTTCGTTCATGGCCCGGGATCGTTGTTGCGCCATGAAACGGCGCGCAGCCTGCGCCATGAGAACAGGCGTCAGCCGGCCAATCTGTCGTTTCCCGGCGATCATTTTTACCTCAACAGTTCGGGCGGTCTTTCTGCAAAGTTACACAGTCGATTTAATTCGATTGCATTTGCGAAGAAGATAACGAGGGACAAAAGTTGATTGTGAGGCGCGTGGATGTTTTGTAACGCGAATATAGGCCATATATAGCGTCTTCGATTTGAATATTCAGGTTGAATCAACCACGGGGGGCGCGGGGATCACGGGGAAGAGCAAAATAAACATCCCCGTGTTCCCCGTGTTCCACGTGGTTTGTTATTCCTGAATACCCAAATGAAAAACTCTGTAAGCGAACAGCGCTGCGAGGTGAGAGTGACATGACCGACTCCGTTAACACGCCGATCGGCGAATGGGGCTTTACTTTCGTCGGCGATGAATTCGGCGCCGATGAGACGCATGTCTGGAGGGCGTCGCTCGATCAACCTGCGAACATGATTGCGAGACTGGCGCCTCTCCTTTCGCAGGATGAATATCGAAGAGCCGAGAGATTCCATCGTCCCATAGATCGCCAGCGGTTTATAGCGGGGCGCGGGATTTTGAGGAAGATCATTTCCGCATATCTTGCGCTCGCTCCGGATGAGGTGCGATTCGCCTACAATAAGTACGGCAAACCGTCCATCTCGGACGATCAGAACCGCGGCGCGTTGAGTTTCAATCTGTCGCATTCCAATAGCATGGCCCTGTATGCGGTCACGCGTGGACGGCGTGTCGGCGTAGACGTCGAATATATGCGCGAGGATTTCGCCACGCTGGAAATCGCCGAACGTTTCTTCTCAAAAGATGAGTTCGAGGCGTTGAAATCGGCGCCGATCGATCAGAGGACCAAGGCCTTCTTCAATTGCTGGTCGCGCAAGGAGTCATACATCAAAGCGATCGGAATGGGAGTTTCATATCCGTTGGACGGGTTTACCGTGTCTCTGGCGCCCGACGTCGCGCCTACGTTGTTGAATGTAGATGCGGATGCGACTGAAGCGGCCCGCTGGAAAATGTATGAGTTGGATGTGGCGGAAGGGTATGCGGCCGCGTTGATTGTCGAGAATCCGCCTGTGATCCTCAGTCGATTTCAATGGAATGAGTGAATTTGTCGCCGCGCGACATGAACGCTACGTGGGTTCCGACGTCGTGTAGTTCGGATTCATCGAACCTCTCCGTCGAAGAAACGCCGCTGCCAGATTTCAAAATTGACGAGCATCCACAGTCGCTCCGTATGGTTCTCGCCCGCCGCGTGGCGCGCCGCGATCTCGCGCGCGTATGACGGGTCGAAGACGCCGCGGGACAGCGCGCGTTCGCTCAAGACGTATTCGTCTATCACCCGGCGAAAGGGGCCGCGAAACCAAGCCCCGACCGGGGTGGGGAATCCCATCTTCTTGCGCGTCAGGATCTGCGGCGGCAACACGCCGCGCATCGCCCGCCTCAGAACATATTTCGTCGTCCAACCGCGCAGCTTCATCGCGTCGGGCATACGCGCGGCGAACTCCACCAGTTTGTGATCGAGAAAGGGCACCCGGGTTTCGAGTGAAGCGGCCATGCTCATTTGATCCTGCTTCATGAGCAGTTCGTGCAAATAGGTCTTCATGTCCGCCGCGAGCAATTTGTCGAGCAGCGTCTCGGCTTCGGATTGCTCGACGTAGGAGAGGGACGCTCGGTAAGGGTCGCGATCCCGCATCCGCTCGTATGCCTCGGGTGTGAACAACCGCCGCTGCCGTGACGGCGAATAGACAGCGAAGTTGTCGAAGTAAACGTTTCTGATATCCGCCGGCATGAACAGGAAAGTCCGCTCCAGCGCACGGCGCGCGCGCGACGCGCCGTTCAATCTTCCGATCTGTCTCTTGATCAGGCCTCGGAGCGGCGCAGGCGTCAGGCGTTCGTAGCCGCGGCCCAGCAGCAGATTGTAGATCGCCACGCGGTACTTGTTGTAACCGGCGAGCAGTTCGTCCGAGCCTTCCCCTGTAAGCGCGACCTTGACGCGGCTGGCGGCCAGGTCGGAGACGAAATAGAGCGGCACACTGGACGGATACGCTATCGGCTCGTCTTCTTGATAAACGAGCGCGGGCAGGCGGTCGAAAAATTGTTCGGGGCTGACGACTATCTCGTGATGGTCGGTCCTGAAGGCCAGCGCCACCGCGCGAGCGTATTCCAACTCGTTCGAGTCGCGCTCGGCGAAGGCGACGGAGAAAGTCTTGATCGGCTCTCGCGCGAGACGGCTCATGACCGAAGCGATCGCGCTCGAATCTATGCCGCCAGAGAGGAACATCCCGAGCGGCGCGTCCGCCATGAGGTGTGATTTGACGCATTCGCGGAAAAGCTCGCCGAATCGCTCGACGTATTGCGCCTCGCTCAGCCGCTCCTCCGGCTTCTTGAAGCTCAAATTCCAGTAGCGGTCGACCTCGATCTCGCCGTCGCGCCAGGTCAGCGTGTGGCCGGGCAATAACCGCTTTACGCCGCGAAAGAGCGTCTCCTCGCCCGAGGTGTAACGGTTCGCCGCGTAATCGGCGAGCGCGTCGTAATTCAACTCCGGACGGATCGCGCGCGCCTCGACGAGCGCCTTGATCTCCGAAGCGAAGTAGAGCGCGCCGTCTTCCTTCAAGACGTAATACAGCGGCTTGATGCCGAGCCGGTCGCGCGCGATCACGATCTGCCGGCGGCGGCTGTCCCAGATCGCGTAGGCGAACATCCCGCGCAACTTCTTGACGCCGCGCGGGCCGAATTCCTCGTAGAGGTGGATGATCGTCTCGGTGTCTGACGAACTGCGATAGCGGTGGCCGCGTTCTATCAGCGCCGGGCGCAATTCGCGGTGGTTATATATTTCGCCGTTGAAGGCGATCCAGACGGTGTCGTCTTCGTTCGCCATCGGCTGGTGGCCGCCGTCC
>DATCXQ010000038.1:0-13421 GCA_036565725.1 Blastocatellia bacterium | reverse complement strand
GCGCAAAACAGGCCAGAGCCGCCACCGCGGCGAGCGCCAGCGCGACCGATAGCCAGGTCAGCGGGTCTGTCGGCTCCACGGCGAAAAGCAGCGTGGACATCATCCGCGTCAGCGCAAACGCGCCCGCCACTCCCAACGCCAGCCCGACAAACACCAGAGTCAGCCCCTGCCGCAGCGCCAGCCGCAACACGCCGCCCGCCGACGCCCCCAGCGCCATGCGGATGCCGATCTCGTGAGTCCGCTGGCTGACCGTCAGCGCCATCACTCCGGCAATGCCCGCCGCCGTAATGAACACCGCCAGCGCCGCGAACATCCCCAACAGCGCCGCCGTCAAGCGCGGCGACGCTATGGATTCGTTGCGAACGTTCTCCAGCGTCTGCGCCTGATCAATCGCGTTCTCCGGGTCGACTGCGTAAACCGCCTGGCGCAATTGCGCCATCATCACCGACGGCGCGACAGTCGTTCGCACAAGCAGATTGCCCGCGCCGCCAGTCTGTCTGACGGGGCGATAGAGCTCATCCGTCGGTTCCCGGTTCAGGCCGTACTGCCTGACGTCGCCTACCACGCCGACAATCGTGACCCAGTTTTCTCCCTGGTCGAACGAGATGCGTTTGCCCACCGGGTCTTCGTCGCCCCAGCGGTGGCGCGCCATCGTTCGATTAATGACCGCCACTTGCTGGGTTTGCGCGTCGTCAGCTTCCGTAAACAAGCGCCCTTTGAGGAGCGGCAGCCGGATAGTCTGGAAGTAATCCGCGCTGGCGACGCGAAAATCCACTTGCGGCTCGGGTTCGTTCGGATTCGGCGGGGGCCCCTCGATTTGAAAGTTGACGTTGAATCCACCGTTGGCCAGGCCGAGCGGGTTGAGCGGGTAGGTCGAAGCGATCGCCGCCGAGAGAACGCCCGGCAGGGCGCGCGCGCGTTCGATCAAACGCAGGCTGAGATCGCGGTACTGCTGGCCCGTCGTGTACTTCGACCAATTGGCCGTCACGCGCATCACCAGCGCACGTTCGGGATCGAAGCCGGGATTGACCTTTTGCAGATTGAACAAACTGCGCAACATCAACCCCGCGCCGACCAACAGCACGAATGAAACCGCCACTTGAGCAACGACCAGCGCGCCGCGCAACCGCTGGCGTCCCGCGCCGGCCGCCGACTGGCCGCCCTCTTTCAACGACGGAATAAGACTCTGCCGCGTCGAAAGCGCAGGCAGCAGGCCGAAGACGAGTCCCGTGGCCACTGATACGACCAGCGTGAAGAGCAAAACCGTGTTATCCAGGCTGATCTCCGCCGCGCGCGGCGTAAAACGCGCCGCGAAATTGACGAGCAGCCTGACGCTCCCCGCCGCCAGCAATACGCCCAGCGCGCCTCCGATCAGCGACAGCAGCATGCTTTCGGTCAGCAACTGTCGAATAATGCGCCCACGCGTCGCGCCCAATGCGGCGCGCAAAGCCAATTCGCGCTCTCGCTTCATCAACCGCGCCAGCGTCAGATTGGCTGTATTCGCGCAGGCCAACAGCAACACCAGCCCGGCTGCACACAACAAAAACAGAAAGGTAGGCTGCGCCCCTTGCGTCAGTTCTTTATGCAACGAGGCAAGCGTGAGGCCGAAGCCGAGATTGGCCGGATAGGCGTCAGGATAGGTCTCCTTCATTCGCCCGGCGATCGTCGAAAGGTCGGCCAGCGCCTGCGCCTCCGACACGCCCGCCTTGAGTCTCGCAAAGACCCTCATCATCCGCCTCTCGCGGTTGGCGATGAACCGTTCGCCGGAGCGCGTCGGGCAGGCGGAAGTCGGCATATACATGTCGTTCTCGTTCGGGTATTGCGGCAGCGGCGGCAGCACGCCGATGACCGTATGCGGACGGTCATTCATGCGGAAGACTCTGCCGACGATGTTCGGATCGCCTTTGTGACTGCGCAGCCAGTATTGATGGCTCAGAATCAGTACGGCTTCCGCCCCGTGCGCCTCATCGCTCGGCGCGAACGTCCGGCCAAGCAGCGGCGTGACGCCCATCAGTTCGAAAAAATTGGCCGAGACGACGGCGGCCTGAATGCGCTCCGGCTCCGGCCCTCCGAAGAGCGTGAAGGCCATCGAGTGATGCTCGGCCAGATCGGCCAGCGTCCGATTCTGCGAGCGATAATCGTCAATCTCCTTAACCGAGAAGTTCAAATTGTTGTTGCGAGCGAGCGGCGCCTGCTGCTTCAAAACTACCAACTGCCCGCCCTGCTGATAGGGCAACGGGCGCAACAATACGCCGTAAACAATGCTGAAGATCGCCGTGTTCGCCCCGATGCCCAGGCTGAGCGTTAAGACCGCCACCAGCGTGAAGCCCGGATTGCGGCGCAACACGCGCGCGCCGAACCGCGCGTCCTGCCATAGCGTTTCGAGCGGGCGATTGCGTTTGACGTCGCGGCACTCTTCCTTAAACCTCTCGACCCCACCGAAACTCCGCAAGGCCGCCAGGCGGGCCTCCTCAGGCGCCATCCCGCGCCGGACGTTCTCCTCGGCTTCCATTTCGAGATGGAGTCGCAACTCGCGCTCCATCTCCCGCTCCGTCCGTTTGACCTTGAATAACGTGCGCAGGCTGCGCATCAGGCTGTTTGGCATACGCCGCCCCCTCCTGTCCGCAGGCTAACCGGCCTGCAAAACCTGTTCAATCGCCGCCGACAACCGCTGCCAGTTCGTGGTCTCTTCGTCGAGTTGTTTGCGCCCGGCGCGCGTCAGCTTGTAATACTTCGCCTGGCGGTTGTTGTCGGAACTGCCCCACTCCGACTCGATCCAGCCCTGGTCTTCCAGCCGGTAAAGCGCCGGATAGAGCGAGCCCTGGTTGACGTTCAGCACGCCCGAGGAAATCTGTTGAATCCGCTGAGAGACACCCCAGCCGTGCATCGGCTCCAACGCGAGCGTCTTCAAAATCAGCATGTCGAGCGTGCCCTGCAATAGATCGGATTTGGGTTTGGCCATCGGTCGTTCCTCCTAGATGATCTACAGGAGGGACGGTAGAGGTCTTTTTGTCGAACGTCAAGGGAAGAATCCTGGTTTGTCGCAGAAGTCCCGGACAAAAACGGGCCGGAATCCGGGCGGTTCATATAATTTGGAAAAATCTCAACAGTCGCGGCGTCGGCGCCGATCTTCCGGCTTTTGTAAATTCTTGTAACAGTCGTAAGCGCATTGCAAAACAGGCCGCATTCCCCTCGGACTTCGGCGACAGGGTGGGTATAAAGAACGCGTCACATAGAACGCGGATGACGTGTACGGGCGCGGATCATCGCGGATAAAACCAACAATCAAAACTAAAAGGAGAACAAAACCATGTTAGACGCAACCCGTCGGGAGTTTTTTCAGCGCTCGGGGTTGGGGCTGGCCGCGGCTGGGGCTGGTTTGATCCTGCGGGCGGACGCGCGGCCCACGCCGACGATAGTAAATGCGGAAGAGTCCAACCGCGTCCTGATCCAGATGGCGCCGCCACCCAAAGTGGAGATCACAGCGAAAGGAGAGTTGAAGAAGGTCACGCCCCAGCCATACGGGCCTTTCTACAAACAGGGCGCGCCGTTCCGCGGCAAGCTCTGTGGGCCGGGCGAGCTGGGGACGACGTTTGTTTTGACCGGGCGCGTCTGGGCCTTGGACACGAAACGCCCGCTGCCCGGCGTAGTGCTCGATTTCTGGCACGTGGACATGCAGGAGAAGTATTCGGACGGCGCCAGTGATTTTCGCAATCGCGGGCGGCTGGTCTCATCGGAGACGGGTTACTACGAGTTGGAAGGCGTCCGCCCGATCCCTTACCGGCCCAACCCGGCGGGCGCCCCTGACTTCTGGCGCTGCGCGCACTTCCATCTGTTGGCGGTCTGTCCGGGATACCAAACGCTGGTGACGGAGATCCACTTTCAAGACGACCCGAAGAAGAACGATCCGATGTACCGCGCGGAGAATGCCATCGCGGTAGAGAAACGCACGATGAATGGAAAGAATTTCGAGACAGGAGTTTTTGACATCGTGCTGGAACGCGACGCCGGTCGGTGATATTGGAGTCACGAATGAGTTTTATCAATTTGCTGATCGTTCTGGCCCTCTTGCCTTGTTGCGCTTTGGGGCAGGCGGCCAGGAGCGAAGACAAAGGCGACGCCGCCGGAGAAGCGCTGGCCGTCGTCAACCGACTCTTCGACGCGATGCGGGCGAAAGACGCTGAAGCGATGAGCGCGCTTTTTTCCGCCGAAGGCCAATTGACGGCGACGCAACGGCGAGACGGCCAACCGAGCCTGCGCGTATACAACGGCGCGGCTTTCGCCAAGCTTATCGTCGAAACCAAAGGCGTGTTGAAGGAGCGGATGTACAAGCCCGAAACGCTGGTCAGCGGCGATCTCGCGCTGGTACGCGGGCGCTACGGTTTTTACGTAGACGACCGTTTTTCGCATTGCGGGATGAATTCATTTCACCTGATGCGGACGGCGGGCGGCTGGAAGATCGTCAGCGCAGCATCGACCATCGAACTGGATGGTTGTGAACCGGAGGCGAAAGAAAAGCAATGAACAAACGTCCGAGCTTCTTACTTCCGCTGGCGACCCTCACCGCGCTGCTCATAGTCAATATTTCGGGAGCGCCGTGGCGATCCCAAACGGCGCGCACGGACAAAACCGCGCGCCTGCGTGAGCGGCTGCAATCGAAGCTCAATGAATTTCATGCCGCCGGCAAATTTCCGGGCGCGACGGCCGGTTTCGCCTTGCCCGACGGCGCTTCTTTCGGGCTGGCCGTCGGGCTGTCAGACACCGCCGGCAAAAAAAACATGTCGCCCAATGACTTGCTGCTACAAGGAAGCGTCGGCAAAACTTACGTGGCCGCCGTCACGCTGCAACTCGTTCATGAAAAAAAGATCGGATTGGACGACAAGATCGAAAAGTATCTCGGCAAAGAAGCCTGGTTTGCGCGCCTGCCGAATGGCCCTGACGTTACGACGCGCATGCTCATGACGCATACTAGCGGGCTGGTACGTTATGAATTCAAAGAGCAGTTCACCGCCGACCTCAGCGAAAATCCGGACAAAGTCTGGAAGCCGGAGGAACTCGTCGCCTACATACTGGACTCGCCTCCGCCCTTCGCGGCAGGTAAAGGCTGGCAGTATTCAGACACAAACTACATCGTGCTCGGAATGATTATCGAGCGCGTCACGAAATCAACCTACTATCGGGAACTCAAGCGGCGAATTTTAGAGCCGCTCGGCTTGCGCCATACGGTACCGTCAGACGGCCGCGCCATCCTCGGACTCGCGCAAGGCTATGCCGGCCCCAACAATCCTTTCGGTGGAACCGACGCCATGATCGTCAACGGGAAATTCGCCATCAATCCGCAATTCGAGTGGTGCGGCGGCGGCATCGCTTCGACCAGCGAAGACCTGGCGCGCTGGGCGAAGCTGCTTTATGAAGGCCGCGCCTTTGATCGCTCACTACTCCCGGAAATGCTCAACGGCGTGCCCGCCAGACTCGGCCCGGAAACGAAGTACGGCCTGGGCGTCATCATCCGGCCCACGGCGCGCGGCGTCAGCTATGGACACAGCGGCTTCTTTCCCGGCTACGTAACCGAGATGATGTACTTTCCCGAATCGAAGATCGCTATCGCCGTGCAAGTCAACACGAGCGCGCCACGCGTAACTAGCAAACCGCTTACCGGGTTTATCGTTGATCTGGCTGAACTGGTTGAAGGAACGCGTCAATAGAACGCTGATGACGCGGACGAGCGCGGATCATCACAGATAAAACCAAATGAGATCAGCGTCAATCCGCTCTATCCGCGTCATCCGCGTTCCATTAACCCGTATACTGATCTGAAACCCGCTCTAGTATTTCCGGCTCAGCCGGCGCGGGCTCCGTCAGGAACCGGTCTTTCAGGGACGGCCAGCGCCGAGAGGACGCCGTCGGCGTAACCGATGTCGAACAACATCCCTTCCGAAACCTGCCCCATCATCTTTTTCGGCGGGAGGTTGACGACGAACAAAGCCTGTTTGCCCTCGATCTCTTTCAGATCATCGCGCTCCTGTTTCAGACCGGCCAGGATGGTTCGTTTATGGTCGCCGAAATTGACCGTGAGTTTGACCAGCTTGTCGGAGCCCGACACGTCTTCCACTCTCTCGATCGCGCCGACTCGCACATCAATTTGATTGAGCGTGTCGAATGAAATCTCCGGTTTGACCGGCGCAGGTTTGAACGTTTCCATAAGCGCAACAATACTACTTGAGCAGCGAGTTCAACAATCGCTCCGCTTTCAAGTGCAAGTCCTCGGGCGCGCCGTAGAAGACCTTCGCTGTCTTCCCCTCCCTGTCGAAGACGAACATCGTCGGCACGCTGCTGATCGTACCGAAAGACGCCGCCAGGGCTTCCGTCCCCATCACCACGCGCGGCGCCTGTTTGAGCGACTGCGCCTGCTTGCGCGTTTCAGACTCTTCGGATTCGATCGCCACGGTGACCACTTCCACCCAGTCGCCGTAACGCTGTTTTACCTCGCCCAGCCAGCCCAGCGTTGAACGACAGGGCGGACACCACGTAGCCCAGAACTCGACGATCACCACCCGGCCCGCCAGATCGGCGGACTCGATCCGCCGCCCTTCGATGTCCCTCAGGTCCAGCGGCGGCAGCGCGGAGATCTCGCCGACGGCCTCCATCTGCGCCTGAGCTTTATTTGGCGCCGGCGCGCGGCCACGCAGCGTCAGGTCAATCATCCGCGCCAGGTCTTTTTTGAATTTCGCCTGATTGGCCGGGGCTTTCCACGGGTGATACTTTCCGGTCGTCGCGCCCCATCCGCCGAAGTCCTCAGGTCTCGCGACCATCGCATCATTCACGAAGACGACCGGGTACCGCTTCACGCCGTAGCGCTCCGCCAATTTGGAATCGCCCCAGTTCTCGTTAACGAACCGTACGCGCCCTTTGTAACTCTCCACGACATCTTTGATCAGCAAACTTGCCGGATCGGAAAGCCCTCAGGTGTAAGGCCAGCGCGCCAGCGTCACCGTGACGTCCCTGGCGACGACCTTCGGCGCCGGGCCTTCCTTGAGCCTAGCCATGTATTTGATATATCGCGGGGCCACGTGATGCAGAATCACGGCCGCCTGTTTCAGATCGTTTACATCGCCGGATTCCAGCGCCGCATGCGCCATCTGCCAATACAGCCAGCCGACGCTGTGATCGGTTTTGCCGCCCGACAACTGCGCGCGAAACGACTCGCTCAGTGATTTCAACGCGTCGGGCGCCAGGATCTCGGCAGGCATTGAATTGAGGGCCTCCAGCGCGCGGCGAACTTCGAGGTATTGCAACAACGCGCCGCCGAACCGCCGTTCCCGCTCCAGGTCCTGCGCCACTTTCAACGACGCGTTTATTCGAATGAAAGCGTTGTCCTGATCCGCCGCGCCGAGCCGGCGGTAGGACTGCATGACTTCCCTTTCCAACTCTTCCAACTCGGGCGCGAGCGAACGCAACGACGGAGCCGCTCCAGATGCGACGGCATCGAGGCCGCGACAGAATAGCGCGAATTCGAGCTGCGCCTTCGCCCTGCCGAGGTAGAACAACCCCGCCTCAACCGTCCACTGTTCGCCGTACAACCTGCCTGACTGGTAATGCGGCTGAACCTGCGTCAGCGCCCGCTCAAGCATGGCCCGCACGACCAGCGGCGACCGGCGCGCGGGCGAGGCTGTCAACCGGCGCTCTTTCTCCGCCAACTCGCCGCCAAGCCGCCTCCATTCCCGCTCCAGCGCTTCAAGCCCGCCTTTCTCAACGTCTGCCCTGGCTTTTTGATATTCGATGGCGGGCAGCGTCGCCGCGGACGGGTGGAGCAGAAACAGGCTCAAGAAAACGTGTCCAGACTGCCTGGCTCCTTCGACCCGGCTGAAGGCGCCGGCATAGGTTTCACTATCCGCGTCGGGAAGTTTGAGTGAGGTGAGAACGCCCTTCAACCGCGTGGCTTCCGCCGCAATCGAAGCTCCTGTCCGATCGCCAGGGCGCTCCGGCTGCGATTGCGCCAATGCGACAGGCGTAATGAGGACGATGAGCAGGGCTGTCGAAACAAGTCTCTTCCGCATGCGCCTCCTTCGTTCACTTATTGGTATTGAGTAAAACCATGAAATGACGGAGGCAGCATGACTAAAGCGCCAAACGCAATCTTCACCCTAATTGTAAAAAGTCTTTTGACTAATTGTAAAAACTTTCCGATCCGTGCAAGTAGGCCCCGAATCAGTACCGTGAACGGTACTGATAACGCCAGTGGATAACATTTGGTTTATCGCCCGCTTCAGCGCGGAACATTCCCGTCGGCATGGTTGAGCTGAAGTTTTAACCCGAGCATTTATCGAGTTTGTTGGCGAGGGATTCGGCTGTCATCCCTGATCCGGAGAGCGATTCATGGACTCGCGAATCAGAGCGTCTATGTGGACTCTGGCGCAATCTATTGTAGGAAAGCCACAATCACGTCCCTCGAATGCGATAAAAAGATCAGTTCCGGCAAGCGCAACAACCTCCGCTCCCTGCTTCCCATACAGATCGTTTCCGACGGAGAACAACAGTTCACGCTGCTGATCGTCGGCTTGACCGGCGGCGGCCATAGCGACATATGCGTTATGGGTCGCATCGAAGCTCTTCCCTTGAGGCACAACAACATCAACAGCGTTGACGCCGCCGTATAGACGGGATTGCATCACGACGCGCGTCCCCAATAGACCGACACGGCGCAGCCCGCGATTGACAAGCGCCGCCTCGATCTCGGGAATCGCATTGATGACCGGTAACGGAGACAGCGCCTCCAATTCGCGAATGCAAAAATGCCCGGCGATTGACGTGACCGCCACCGCTTCGGCTCCGGCCGCCTGCAGCCGGCGCGTCAAACGCAGAAATATCTCCGCCTGTTTGTCCTGCGCGCCGTCGCTCATATTCTGAACAAGGTCGCGTATGTCGGCCTGAACGATGGTCAGTTCCAACACGCGGTTCGCGGCGGCATGCGCCCGCACGAGGTTCCGGTAGTAGAACTCCGTCGCCGCCGGCCCGATACCTCCAATTAGCCCGATATGCATCTTTTCTCCAGGTACTAGAGCGGATTTCAAATCAGTGTACGTGTTAATAGAACGCTGATGACGCGGATAGAGCGGATTGGCGCTGATCTTTTTTGGTTTTGTCCGCGATGATCCGCTCTATCCGCGTCATCAGCGTTCTATTGATATGTTCTTTGCCTCAAACAATAAAGGCGGGGCGTAGAATTGCAAACTTTATCGGTCTGAAAAAAAAAGCGGAGCCGAAGCTCCGACTCAAAAAATTGGAAACGCATTCGACATTAGTTTCAAACGTCGCTGGTCGTGACACGCGATCCTTTTTCGAAAACGGGAACGCCGCGTCCCACAAACGCACACTTTACTCTTCCCAATGCTTGGACAGCCTGATGACAAGTTGGTCTTTCTCAAAGCGATAAGGCGTGCCGATGCAAGTGGTATGCGGTTTGTATCTATGATTCGCAGGGGTAAGTGTCATCTGGCGGGTGAGCCGAGCCGTCATTGCCTAACCGATCAGTTCTAAGGTTTCGTCTGAGAGGAGAAATCATGAATCAACTCTGGCAGGACTTGCGCTACGGCGCGCGAATGTTGATTAAGCAGCCTGGCTTCACGTTGATCGCCGCGCTGACGCTGGCCCTGGGGATCGGCGCGAACACGGCGATTTTCAGCGTCATCAACGCGCTGATCCTGAATCCGCCGCGCATCGCCGAAGCCGATCGCGTGGCCTCGATATGGCGAACCGAGAAGGACAAACGCTCTGAAGGCTACGTTTCTTATCTCGACCTGCAGGATTGGCGCTCGCAGAGCCGGAGTTTCGAGGCGATCGCGGGTTACAAGCCCAACGGATTCATTCTGCTCAATAATGAGCAGGCCGAACGCCTCCAAGGCATGCGCGTGACCGCTAATTTCCTGTCGCTCCTCAAGGTCAAACCGCTCCGAGGCCGCGATTTTCGGGTAGAGGAAGAGAAACGCGGCGCCGAAGGAGTGGTAATGATCAGCCACCAGTTTTGGCAAAACCGATTGGGCGGCTCCGAAGCGGCGCTCACGGCGAGGCTCGATTTGAATGGAAAGCCGTTCACCGTCATCGGCGTTCTGCCGCCTGGCTTCGAGTTCCCGCTGGCTCCGAAACAGGCAGAACTCATAACCACCATCGCGGCGGAAGGAGGAAATCTGGATGAGCGAGGCGCGAAGGTCCTGAGGGCGGTCGGCCGCTTGCGGCAAGGCGTGACGTTCACACAAGCGCAGGCAGAGTTGACCAACATCGCCGCGAATCTGGAGCGGCAATATCCGCAACACAACCGCAACATCACCGCTTACCTGACGCTAGTGGATGAACAGATCGTAGGCTCCGAGGCGCGCCGCGCTTTGTGGGTATTGCTCGGGGCGGTCGGTTTTCTTCTGCTGATCGCATGCGTGAATGTGACGAACCTGTTGCTCGCGCGGGCGGGCGCAAGGCGGAAGGAATTGGCCTTACGCGTCGCGCTGGGCGCGGGAACGTGGCGGATCGCGTGCCACTTGCTGACCGAGAGTTTGCTGCTCGCTTTTCTCTCCGGCTGCGCGGGCTTGCTCGTGGCCGCGTGGGGAATAAGCGCGATCAAGTATTACGGCGCTGAGCAACTGCCGCGACTAGATGAAGTTCAGATTAACGCGCGGGCGCTCGTCTTTACGCTGGGGGTGTCCGTGTTGACCGCCCTGCTCTTCGGACTGCTGCCGATTTTCAAAGCGTCGCGCCCGGACATCAACGAAGTTCTGAAAGCTGGCGCGAAGACCGCGACGGGCGGCGGCTCGCTGCGGTTGTGGCGCGACTCGCTGGTGGTGGTTGAGGTCGCCCTGGGATTGATGCTGCTCATCGGCGCCGGTTTGATGATCCGCAGCTTCGGCTTGCTCGTGAACGCGCATCCGGGCTTCGAGCCAGAGAACGTGCTGACGGGACAGGTCAGTCTAACGAGAGCCGCCTATGAAGATCACGAAGAGCGGTTGCGCTACGTCAATCAAACGCTCGAAAGGCTCCGCAGCCTGCCCGGCGTCGAGAGAGCCGCGTTCGTCGCGCCGATGCCTTTCAGCGGCGGCAACGTGAGCAGTGATTTTAGAATCGAGGGCCGCCCCAGACCTGAACCCGGTCAGGAGCCGGACGCCGGGAACCGCAGCGTCACCGCGCAGTACTTTCAGGCGATCGGGATTCCCTTGCTGAAAGGCCGCTACTTCACCGAACAGGATCGCCGTGGAGGCCCCGTCGGCGCTGCCATCATCAACGAGGCGCTCGCCCGGCGTTACTTCCCGAATGAAGATCCGATCGGGAAATACGTCTCGAACGTCGGCGCGAATCAGAATGACGGCGATCCGGAGCGATGGGAGATCGTAGGCGTAGTCGGCGACGTGCGTCACCGCAGTCTGACCAGGCCGACGGCGCCGGAACTCTACCTGCCCTATCAGCAGAACAGTTGGAACTGGGGCAATTTCTTCGTGCGCACGACGAACGCTCCCGAGGCCTTGACCAGAAGCTTCACCGAAGCCGTCCGCTCAGGCGACAAGACCGTGCCGGTGATCAACGTCCGGCCATTGACGCAGGCGATTTCGGACACGGTGGCGCAGACGCGGTTTTACACCTTGATGTTCGCGTTGTTCGGCGCGACCGGATTGCTGCTGACGCTGACGGGGGTTTACAGCGTGATTTCTTACACCGTCTCGCAGCAGACGCAGGAGATCGGAGTTCGGATGGCGCTGGGCGCGCAGGCGCGCGACGTGTTGAAGCTTGTCGTTGGGCATGGGATGGTACTGACCATGATCGGCGTCGGCATCGGGCTGCTCGGGGCGTTGGGGCTGACGCGGTTGATGCAAACGCTGCTCTACAGCGTCAGCGCGACTGACCCTCTCGTGTTCGCGGGCGTGGCGGCGCCGCTCATCGCCGTGGCGATGGTGGCCTGTTACGTTCCGGCGCGACGCGCGACGAAAGTTGATCCACTGGTCGCGTTGAGATGCGAGTGAACGCGACCGCGACAAAGGATGGGAGATGATCAGTAATTACTCTCAGGACTTCGGCCCCTTCGAAGGCAAGCTCTGGCTCAACTGCGCGCATCAGGGGCCGTTGCCGCGAGTCGCCGCCGCCGCGGCTGAGGAGGCCATCGCCTGGAAGCGCGCCCCTTGGCTTCTCACGACCGAGCGCTTCAGCGGCGTCCCGCAAAAATTGAAGCAATCGCTCGGCAGGCTGATCAACGCTCCCGCCGAAGAAATCATTCTCGGCAACAGCGCTTCCTACGGGCTGCACCTGCTGGCGAACGGCATCCCTTGGCGCGAGGGCGATGAAGTCCTGGTGATGAAAGGTGATTTTCCATCCGACATTCTGCCCTGGCTGATGCTCGCCGAGCGTGGCGTCAGAATGCGGTTCATAGAGCCACGCGACCATGTCCCCCAGGTGGACGAGTTACTCGCCAACATCACTCCCGCCACGAGAGTATTTTGCGTCACGCTGGTACATTCCTTTTCCGGCTATGCCGTGGACGCGCGGGCGATGGCGGAGGTTTGCCGCGCGCGGGGCGTCAAGTTCGTGTTGAACGCTTCGCAGGCGCTCGGCGTTCGCCCCTTTAACGTGGAAGACACGCCGGTGGACGCGGTGGTGAGCGCCGGCTGGAAATGGACATGCGGGCCTTATGGAACAGGCTTCTGCTGGCTGCGCCCCGAACTGCGCGAATCCCTCAGGCGGACGCAAGCATATTGGCTCTCGATGCAGACGGCGGATGAACTGGGCGAAGAACATGGCGCGCCCGCGCTGCGGGACGATCTCGGCGCGCGCGCTTTCGACGTTTTCGGCACGGCCAATTTCTTCAACTTCAAAGCGTGGACCGCGTCGGTAGATTACCTGCTTTCGCAGGGCATCGAGAATGTCGCGGCGCATAACGACCGTCTGGTATCGGAGTTGATCGCAGGTCTTGACCGAAGCCGCTATGAAATTCTCAGCCCGCTGGACGGGCCGCGGCGTTCGACCTTGGTTCTGATCTCGCACAAACAGGCAGAACGAAACGCGGCGATCTATGAGCGCTTGCTGCGGCAGGGCGTCTACGTCGCCATGCGCCGGGGCAGGCTCAGAATCTCACCGCACATTCACTTGACCAGCGAGGACATCGCACGAGCGCTTGACGCGCTGAACGACCCATCCACGTAGTAACGACTAATGGTCTTTGAAAAATAAATGCAACAATCGTCTTCACGGTCGCCGCAGCGACCACGTGAGCTTAGCCCGGCTTTTCAAAGCCTTGTCATTACCCAATTTTTTACTCGAAACACGTATGTCAAATCCTAGCCCGCGAATGCGGGCGGCAGAATAGAGCCTGGGGTGGAGCGCAGCGGAACCCCAGGTACGACCAGCATTTATCGCACAAGCCCGCGAAGCGGGCGACAGCGATTGGCCCA
>DATCXQ010000379.1:0-17389 GCA_036565725.1 Blastocatellia bacterium | reverse complement strand
GCGGGCGCGCTCAGGAAGCGCCGCTCGCTACCGCTTGCGGTACTGACCCGGATTGCGAATTGAAGTGATGTCCAAACCAGGAGACGAAAGAATAGATTTTCTGAAGCCGCATCTCTGGCTGATCCGCGTCATCGGCGTGATCGTGCCGCGCCGATTGCGCGCCGATTGGCGACAGGAGTGGGAGGCCGAGTTGCGCTATCGCGAGACGCTGTTGGCTGATTGGGACAAGCTCGACTGGCGAAACAAACTGGACTTGCTGCGACGAAGCGTCGGGGCTTTTTTGGACGCGCTCTGTTTGCAGCCACGAAGACTGGAGGACGAAATGTTTCAGGACTTGCGTTATGGCGCGCGGATGCTGCTGCGGCAGCGCGCATTCACGATTGCTGCGGTCATTGCATTGGCGCTCGGCATCGGCGCGAACACGGCGGTCTTCAGTGTCGTCAACGCCGTGTTGCTGCGCCCGCTGCCTTATCAAAACTCAGAGCGGATGGCGATGGTCTGGGGCAACTTTCTTCTTTTGAAAATAGAGCAATTGAGCGCGAAGGCGGCTGAGTACGTTGATTACCGCGATCAGACTCAGAGCTTCGAAACGGTCGCGGCGTTTCACAGGGAGGATTTCGCCCTCACAGGCGGGAGCCACGCTGAACGCGTCGCCGGCGCCAGGGTGACGGCCAACCTCTTCCCGATGCTCGGGGCCAAGGCGGCGCGCGGGCGCTTGATCTCAGCCGAGGAAAACCAGACCGGGCGCGACAACGTCATGGTCGTCAGCCATAAATTCTGGCAGACGCGTCTGGGCGGCGAACCGAACGTAATAGGGCGGAGCGTCAGGTTAAGTGACTTGAGTTACACGATCATCGGCGTGACGCCTGCCGGTTTCGAGTTCCCCCATCCGAGCCTCAATTTCGCCGGGCCAGTCGAGTTTTGGATTCCATTGGCCTTCACGGCCGAGCAGGTAGCCCAGCGCCAGGACCCGTATTACCTGAACGTCATCGCGCTTCTCAAACCAAACGTGACCATCGAACAGGCGCGCGCCGAGATGACTGCGCTCGGCCAAAGGTTCGAGCGAGAACATGGACAACGTGGTGGTTATCGCGGCCCGAATAATGAGGACGGAGGGTGGCGCATCACCGTCATGCCGCTGCAGGAGCAGGTCGTCGGCAATAGCCGCCGCGCGCTTCTGGTATTGTTCGCCGCAGTCGGGCTGGTGCTGCTGATCGCATGCGCGAACGCCGCCAACCTCTTGCTGATGCGCGCGACGGTTCGACAAAAAGAAATGGCGATCCGCGCGGCGATGGGCGCGCATCGGCTGCGATTGATCCGGCAATTGCTGACCGAAAGTTTGCTGATCGCGGCGATGGGCGCCGCCGGAGGCATGACGCTGGCGTGGTTGGGAGTCAAGGCGCTCGTCTCGCTCGGCCCCGAGAATCTGCCGCGCTTGCAGGAGATCGACGTTGACGGGCGCGTCCTGTTTTTCACTCTCGCGCTCTCCGTCCTGACCGGATTGATCTTCGGACTGGCTCCGGCGCTGCAAGCTTCGAGGCCAAGGCTGCAACATACATTGAAAGAAGGCGGCGCGGCGACGACGCGCGGACGCCACTGGCTGCGGAATCTGCTGGTAATTGGCGAGGTGGCGATTGCGATGACATTGCTGGTCGGCGCCGGCTTGATGCTCAATAGCTTCGCGCGATTGCAGCGTGTGGATACGGTCGTAGACGTCGATAAAACGCTGACCGTCGAAATCAATTTACCCCCGACAAAATACGCCGAACCGGCGCAAGTCACGGCCTTTTTTCAGGAGCTTGTCCACAGAGTCGAATCGCTGCCTGACGTTGAACAGGTGAGCCTGAGCAACGTCATGCCGTTGGGCGCTTATGCGCTGAACGACCCTTTCGCCATCGAAGGCCGCGCGTACACTGCCGACAACGCGACCTGGGCGGCATGGCAAGCGGTCATGCCGAATTATTTTCGAACCCTGGGCATTCCCTTCATCGCCGGCCGGGATTTCACCGAGCAGGGCGCCGGCGTAGCTTCAGGCGAGACGGTCATTAACGAAACGATGGCGCGCCGCTACTTCCCAAACGAAAACCCGATCGGCAAACGAATCGCGCTCGGTAAAGGCCCTCCGTGGCTGACGATTGTCGGCGTCGTCAAAGACATTCGGCAACGCGGCCTCGAATCAGAGGTCGGACCCGATTGGTATTTTCCTTTTCCGCGCCGGCCGTCCGTCTACGCTTGCCTGCTGTTGCGAACGTCGGGCGACCGGATGAGCCTCGCTTCCGCCGTACGCGGCCAGATTTCCGCGATTGATAAAGATCAACCGGTGTTGACGATCAGAACGTTGAACGAAGTGATCATCTCGACTACCGCGCCGCGGCGGTTCAACACGCTACTGCTCGCGATCTTCGCGGCGGTGGCTCTGGCGCTCGCCGCCGTCGGCATCTACAGCGTGATCTCCTATTCGGTCACGCAGCGCACGCAGGAAGTCGGCGTTCGCATGGCGCTGGGCGCGCGACCGGGCGATGTGCTCGGACTGGTCATCAGGCAGGGAATGAAGTTGGCCGTCGCCGGCGTGGCTATCGGTCTGGCAGGCGCCTTTGCCCTGACGCGACTGATCAAGGACCTGTTATTCGGGGTCGGGACTTCAGACCCGGCGACGTTTGTGACGATCGCGCTCTTGTTGACGGGCGTCGCGCTCGTGGCCTGCTACCTTCCCGCGCGGCGGGCGACGAAGGTTGACCCGATGGCCGCGCTGCGCCACGAGTAATACATGGTTTCCCGGTCGCGGAGCGACCTCGTGAGCTTAGCCCGGCTTTTTAAAGCCGGGTGACCGGTTCCATATTCGATTCAGTCGCGGAGCGACGATTGAGACTGATCAGAAGTCTCAATCGTCGCTCCGCGACTGGGAGTGGAGCGACATCCTCGTCCCGGCTTTAAAAAGTTGGACTAAGTTCAATCGTCGCTCCGCGACTGGAAAAATAAGAAGACTTCTATGTTTGAGCATCGCAAGAGACCTTACCTCTGGCTGATTCGCGTCATTGGCGTGATCGTGCCGCGCCGATTGCGAGCCGATTGGCGACAGGAGTGGGAAGCGGAGTTGCGTTGCCGCGAAACGCTACTGGCCGAATGGGACAACCTCAATTGGAAAACCAAACTTGATCTCTTGCGACGGAGCGTCGGCGCGTTTTGGGATGCGCTGCTCTTACAACCGAAAAGACTGGAGGATGAAATGATTCAGGATTTACGGGTCGGTCTGCGCGGGCTGCGCGCACAACCGGGGTTCACGTTCGCCGCCACTCTCGCTTTGGCTTTGGGCATCGGCGCGACGACCTTGATCTTCAGCGTGGTGAACGCGGTGTTGCTGCGCCCGCTGTCCTTCCCAGATGCAGACCGCGTCATCGTAATCGAGGAACGACACGGGCAGTCGCCCAACGCGTCGAATTTCACTTACGCCAGCTTCCTCGATCTGAGGCTCGATCTGGGGCGACCGACCTCTGCGATCGAAGGCATCGCCGCGTCGCGATTCGGGACCGCCAACCTCACCGACGGCGCGGAGCCGGAGCGGGTCAACAACCTGCTGGTGTCGGCGGAATACTTCTCGACGCTGGGCGTGGCGCCCGCTCTCGGGCGCGCTTTTCTGCCGGAGGAAGACGCGCCCGGTCGGAATAATGTAGTGATCATCAGCCACGGCCTCTGGCAGAGGCGTTACGGGGCCGACCCGAGCCTTGTCGGGAAGACGATCAAAATCGGAGGCGCGAGCGTGACCGTCGCCGGCGTTATGCCGCGTGGTTTCCGCTCGGGTTACCCCTTCGCCGGGCAATATGATTTATGGGCGCCGCTGGCGGCCACCGGGGGTCTGCGCGACAACCGCCGTTCGCACCTGCTCGGCGTAATCGCGCGATTGAGATCAGGCTCGACGCTTGGGCAGGCGCAAGCCGAACTCGGCGCCGCCGCGCGCCGGATCGAAGAGCAAAACCCCGGAGTTGATCCCGAGCTGAGCTCGCATGCCGTCGGACTGCAGGGCCGGATGGTCGCGCCATTGCGACTGGCATTGATCGTGCTCCTCTGCGCGGTCGGACTGTTGCTGCTGATCGCCTGCGCCAACGTCGCCAACCTTCTGCTGGCGCGTTCGGCCGAAAGAGAGCGAGAGATGGCCGTCCGCGCGGCGCTCGGAGCGAGTCGACTGCGGCTGGCGCGACAGTTGTTGACCGAGAGCTTGACGCTGGCGCTGATCGGCGGCGCGGCGGGGTTGCTGATCGCGGCATGGGGAGTGAAGTTGATCGCGTCGCTCGATCCGGCGAACTTCCCGCGCATCAACGAAGTCAACATTGACGGGCGCGCGCTCGTTTTTTCGCTCATTGTGTCCTTGCTGACCGGCGCGCTGTTCGGCCTTGCGCCCGCGCTGCAACTGCCTGATCGGAAGCTCTACGAGACGCTCAAAGAAGGCGGACGCGGCGCAGCGGCCGTGAGGCGGGGCCGGCTGCGCCAGGCGCTGGTCGTCTTTGAAGTCGCGCTGGCGCTCGTCTTGCTGGTGGGCGCGGGATTGCTCGTCAACAGCTTCCTGCGGCTGACCCAGGTTAGTCGAGGCCTCGATCCGACCAACGTTTTGACTGTCAACCTCAACCTATCGTCATCGAAATACCCCAACGGCCAACAACAGACGGCGGTCTTGCGACAAATCCTGGAGCGTGTCTCGGCGGCGCCGGGAGCGCGTTCCGCCGGATTGACTTCTACGCTGCCGTTCGCCGGCGGCCCCGCGACGGACTTCGAGATCGAAGGCCGTGAGTTGGCCGACGCCAATCAGGCCCCGATCGCGGACATTCGCATCGTTGACGCCAACTACTTTCGCACGCTCTCGATTCCGCTGCGCGCAGGGCGATTGTTCGCCGAAGGCGATAGCGCGGAAGCCCCGCGCGTGATGGTCATCAACGAAGAGATGGCGCGGCGTCATTGGCCGAACGAGGATCCACTTGGCCGTCGCGTGACGATGAAAGATTGGGGGCCGCCTCTGACCGGCGAGATCGTCGGCGTGGTGGGCGACGTGAAGGCCGACGGGTTGGATTCGTCCACACGCCCGATGATTTATTGGCCGTACCCGCAATTCCCCAGCGTCTTCAACGCTCTGGTCATTCGCGCCGAAGGCGACCCCATGAACATCGTCGCGGCGGTGAAGAGCCAGGTCTGGTCGGTGGACCGCGAACAGCCGCTCTCCCGAATTCAACTGTTGGAAGATGTGATCGCCGGGTCGATCGCGCCGCGCCGCTTCAATACTCTGCTGCTCGGAATCTTTGCGGCGCTGGCGCTGCTTCTGGCGGCGGTCGGCGTCTACGGCGTGATCTCCTACACCGTCGCCCAGCGCACGCGCGAGATCGGCCTCAGGATGGCGCTAGGCGCCAGGAGCTCGGACGTGCTCAAACTTGTGGTCAAACAAGGCATGTCGCTGGCGCTGGCGGGCGTCGGCGCCGGTTTGGCGGCGTCGTTCGCACTAACGCGGTTGATGGCGAATATGTTGTTCGGCGTCAGCCCATCCGACCCGCTGACATTCGGCGTCATTGCGTTGTCGCTGGTGGCGGTGGCGACGCTGGCCTGTTACCTGCCGGCGCGGCGCGCGACGAAGGTTGATCCGATGGTCGCTCTCCGGCACGACTGAACTGAATGGCTAATGCGATGCAAAAAACCCGATTTCGCTTCTGGCTCTGGCTGATCGCCGTGATCGGCGTGATCGTGCCCAGGCGTTTGCGCGTCGATTGGCGGCAGGAGTGGGAGGCTGAGTTGCGTTACCGCGAAGAGTTGCTCACCCGATGGGATAGTCTCGATTGGCGAAACAAACTCGATCTGCTGCAACGGAGCGTCGGCGCGCTCTGGGATGCGCTGTTGTTACAACCACAAAGACTGGAGGACGAAATGTTTCAAGACCTGCGTTTCGGTTTGCGAATGCTGCGGAAGAATCCAGGATTCACTGCGATTGCCGTCATAACGCTTAGCTTGGGCATCGGCGCGAACACGGCCATTTTCAGCGTCGTCAACGGCGTGCTGCTCAAGCCGCTGCCCTATCCCGAACCGGAGCGTTTAGTACGCGTCTTTCAGAGAATCACGAACTTCCAGAAGGCTCCGATGTCGCCCGCCGATTTCCGCGATTACCGCGAGCAGAACACCACGTTTGAATCCCTTGCCGGATACTTCCGCCAGGATCTGGAACTCGCGCAGCAAGAGAGCGCGGAGCGATTGCTGGGAATGCGCGCGTCTTCGGGCTACTTCCGAGCGCTTGGTCTCCAGCCAATTCTGGGTCGCGAATTCACCCGCGAAGAAGAGATTCCGGATGAAAGCGCGGTCGTCATATTGAGTCACGGCCTGTGGCGGCGCCGTTTCGACGGCGACCCGAAGATCGTTGGAAAGACGGTCAGGCTGTCGGGCAAACCGTTCACGGTCGTCGGCGTGGCGCCAGACGGATTGCAGCACGTCGGAGGCGGCTATCGTCCGCTGCCGCACGGCGAGAGCGTCGACATCTGGTGGCCGATGAGGCTTGGGCTGAACAGGCCGCGCAGCGCGCACATCGTGAACGTCATCGGCAGACTCAAACCCGGCGTCACGCGTCAGCAGGCCGAAGCGGAATTCGATTTGATCGCCGCGCGGTTGGCCGAACAATATCCCGGCCCCTATCGGAGCGCGCAGACTCTGACTCAACCGTTGCGCGAGGAGATCGTCGAAGGCTCGCGGTGGACGTTGCTCCTGCTGCTCGCGGCGGTCTTCCTCGTGCTGTTGATCGCGTGCGTAAACGTCGCAAACCTGACGCTGGCGCGCGCCGCCGCGCGTGAGCGCGAGATCGCCGTGCGCGTCGCATTGGGCGCGGGCCGCGCGCGCATCGTCCGGCAACTGCTGATCGAAAGTTTGACGCTCGCCGCGATGGGCGGACTGCTGGGGCTGCTGCTGGCAAAGCTGGCTATCAATGCGCTCGTCAGACTCGGGCCGGAGCAACTCCCGCGACTGCAGATGATAAACCTCGACGGGCGCATTCTCGTCTTCACGATCCTTGTCAGTCTGCTGACCGGATTGTTGTTCGGAATGGCTCCGGCGCTTCAGAGCCTGAAAATCAACCTCAACGAATCGCTGAAGGAAGGCGGTCGCGCGGCGTCGGGCGGCAAACGGCAGCGCCAGACGCGCGGCGCGCTGGTGGTTGCGGAAGTCGCGCTGGCGCTGGCGCTGCTCCTAGGCGCGGGCTTGTTGATGCGCAGCTTCATGAAATTGCAGCAGACAGATCCGGGTTTCAATCCCGAAGGCGTTCTGACGATGAGCATCGTTCTTCCCGGCGCCAGATATGCGTATGGTGAACCGCAAATCTCTTTTTTACAGCGTCTGGTCGAGCGCGTATCCGCATTGCCCGGCGCCAGTTCGGCGGGCGTGACTTCGGACCTGCCCTGGACCGGCTATCAAAACGAGGGCGGTTTCAAGGTGGAGGGCAAAACCTTCCCGCCGGATCAGATGGCGCAGGCGCAATATCATTTCATCAGCGCCGATTACATGCGCACGATCGGCGCGCCGCTTTTGTCTGGACGCTGGTTCGACGCGCGCGACAGGCGCGGGTCGCAACCCGTCATCCTGATCAATCAGGCTATGGCCCGCAAATACTGGCCCAGCGAAGACGCGGTCGGAAAGCGCGTTGGCATGACCTTCGTAGATAATCCGCAGCAAGTTTGGTTTGAAGTCGTCGGCGTCATCGGCGACGTGAAAGATTACCCCAATTCCGCCGAAGCTGAACCCGCATATTATTACCCCATCACACAGGAATCATACTCGGAAATGTCGCTGGCCATTCGCGCCGACAAAGACCCGCTGAGTCTTCTAGAAGCCGTGCGCCGTGAGGTCCGCGCGCTCGACAGAGAGATGCCGATTTCGGAGGTAAAGACGCTTGAAACAGTCGCGGCGGCGGCGGTAGCGGGCCGGCGATTCATACTGCTGCTCGTGAGCTTGTTCGCGCTGACGGCGCTCGCGCTTGCGGGCATCGGGGTTTACGGCGTGACTTCCTACCTCGTCGCGCGCCGGACGCACGAAATCGGTATCCGCATCGCGCTCGGCGCGAACAGCTTCGACGTGTTGAAGCTCGCGCTGCGCCAGGGAATGGCGTTGACGTTCGCCGGCGTGGGCGCCGGGCTGGCGCTGGCCTTCGCGGCGACACGATTGATGGCGAACCTGCTCTACGGCGTAGGAGCGACTGACCCGGCGACATTCGTGGCCGTTCCCCTGTTCCTGATCGGTCTGTCGTTTGTGGCCTGCTGGATTCCGGCGCGGCGCGCGACGCAGGTTGACCCGCTGGTCGCGATTCGGCGCGAGTGATTGGCGAATGGGTTCAGCGCAAATGGTAAATTTTCCGAGGAAAAGGGTAATGGTAAATCGTAGAGAGTTTTGTTCGGCTCTGGGCGCAATGCCGTTCTCTTTGAGTTGCGCCGGCAGAGCCGGCAGTGGAGGCGGTTTTGCCGCTAAGTCCTATCAAAACACTCGCGGACAGCGAATGCCGTATCAGTTGTTCATACCGAAAGAATACGACAGCGGGCGGCGGTATCCGCTCGTGCTTTGGTTGCATGGCGGGGCCGGACGCGGGAATGACAACCTGAAGCAGATTTCGGGGGGAAATGCAGTTGGCTCACACGTCTGGACTTTGCAAGAGAACCAAACCAGAAATCCGTGTTTCGTCCTTGCGCCGCAATGCCCTGACCGGCAGGAGTGGGCGACTGTTGCGGATGGGCAACCAACGGCTCAATTGCAGCTCGCGTTGGAGATGCTGGAGGAGATACGCCGAACTTTCAGCATTGATGCGCGGCGACTTTACGTCACAGGGCAATCGCTGGGCGGCTTTGGAACCTGGGCTTCAATTACGCGCCAACCCGGCATGTTTGCCGCGGCAATTCCGGTCTGCGGCGGCGGCAATGAATCGCAAGCGGCAAAACTGCGCGCCACACCGATCTGGGCGTTTCATGGCGAAAAAGATCAAGCCGTGTCGGTCGAGCGTTCGCGCCGGATGATCGACACGATTCGCAAGGCTGGCGGGGAGCCCAAATACACTGAATACAAAGACGCCGGCCACGTGATCTGGGAACAGGTCTTTCACGAGCCCGAATTGTTAACCTGGCTGTTTTCACAAAGGGCGAGTTAACGGCATTACTTTTCCTGATCGCGGCATCGGCGATCGCGCCTCGATTGATGACAAACGATTCGAAATTGAAGCTGCATCTCTGGTTGATCCGCATCATCGGCGTGATCGTTCCGCTCCGGTCGCGCCCCGACTGGAGGCAGGAGTGGGAAGCCGAACTGCGGTATCGCGAAGATTTGTTGGCCGAGTGGGACAACCTAAATTGGAAAACCAAACTTGATCTGCTGTGGCGCAGCCTGGGCGCGTTCCGAGACGCGCTGTTGTTACAACCACAAAGACTGGAGGAAGAAATGTTTCAAGACTTGCGGTTCGGCGTGCGAATGTTGTTGAAGAGGCCCGGCTTCACTTTGGTCGCCGCGCTCACGCTGGCGCTCGGGATCGGGGCGACGACCGCGCTCTTTAGCGTAGTCTACGCCGTGTTGATCAGCCCTTACCCTTACGCGAAGCCCGAGGGCATTTGGGCGCCCGGACTTCGCACGGCGCAATCGAATCAGCGGATGCGCCCCTACCGGCTGAATGAATATGTGGAAATGGCCAAACTGCCAGTCTTCGCGGACGTGATGGCGACGGCGCCGGGGCGGGCGCTGTTGACTGGCGAATACGCGCCGGAGGCGCTTCAGGCCAATCGGGTGTCAGGCAACGCGTTCAATTTCCTCGGCGTGCCGCCTCTGCTGGGCCGCACGATTCAGCCTTCGGACATTCGCCCCGACGGCGAGCCGGAGCCTGTCACGGTGCTCAGCTTTCGCCGCTGGCAAATTCTCTTCGGAGGCGATCCCAACGCGATCGGCAAGACGCTGCGGTTGAATGATCAGCCGCACATCATCATCGGCGTTATGCCGCCGCGATTCGGCTGGTGGACCGACAACGGCGTGTGGCTGCCGCTGGGAACTGTTTCCCGCGACCCGCAAGCGGTCTTTCCTATCACGCGATTGAAGCCGGAAATATCGCCCGCCGCCGCCGAACAGCAACTTCATGCGCTTCAATCGGAGTTGGCCAAAGCGAATCCGTCCGGCTTTCCACGAGACCAGTTCACCACCCAATTGACGAACTATCTGGATATCACCGTGGCCAGCGGGACGATGCAAAGGAGCCTGCAATTGCTCTTCGGGGCGGTGGGGTTCCTGCTGCTGATCGCCTGCGCCAACGTCGCCAATCTGCAACTCGCCAAAGCGACGGCGCGAACCCGCGAAATGGCCATCCGGCTTTCGATGGGCGCGCGGCGCGGCCAGATAGTGCGGCAATTGCTGACCGAAAACGTCCTGGTTTCGATGCTCGGCGGCTTGCTAGGTCTATTGTTCGCGTACTGGATCACGCAATTGATGGTGGCGTTGATGCCGAGTTTCTTCGTGCCCAACGAGGCGCGGATCGAGGTGAATCGTTATGTCCTGTTCTTTTGCGTGGCGGTCTCGACGCTGACCGGAATCCTCTTCGGCCTGGCGCCGGCGCTTCAGTCGTCGCGGCCAGACCTGGTTGCGGCGCTGAAGGACGACGCGCGCGCTTCCGGCGCTTCAGCGGGCGGGCGGATGCGCGCGGCGCTGGTGGTCATTGAGGTTGCGTTGTCGGTGGTGTTGCTGGTGGGCGCCGGCCTGACTATCCGCAGTTTCATCGCGCTGCAACAGGTCGATCTGGGTTTCCGGCCTGAGCGGGTGATGTCCATTGGATTGCCCCTGCCTCCCAAGCGTTACGCGACGTGGGAGCAGCGCAATCGCTTCGCGCGAGAGTTGTTGGAGCGGGTGAAGAGCGTGCCCGGCGTCCAGGCCGCGACGATCGGCGTCGGCGGGCTGCCCTTCGGCGGGCCGCAGTCCACATTCGCGCTCGACGGCCAGGGCGACGCCGAGACGCGCCGCATCACTATGAACCTGGTCAGCGCCGATTACCTGAACGCGTTGAGCATTCCGCTTCGGCAGGGGCGGATGCTGACCGAGCGCGAAATCGACGCCGCCGAGCCGCTGGCGGTTGTCAATGAGTCGGCCGCAAAACTCTGGCCGGCGGGAGAAAATCCCATTGGACGGCGACTCAAGCTGGATACGCTCGAAAAGCCCGGCTCGCCGGACGTGTTGACGCCGCCGAACGTCTCGCCTTACGTCACTATCGTCGGCGTGGTCGGCGATACGCGAAATGACGACATCCGTAATGATCCCAGGCCCGCGGTTCTTATCCCTTACACCCTGCTGGCGCCGTCGCAGCGCCTGCTGGCCGTTCGCGCCCAGGGCGACTCGGCTGCGCTCGTCAACGCGTTGCGGGCGCAAGTGCGAGCGATGGACAAAGAACAACCCGTCAACGGCCCGACCACCTTCGACGAGATACTAGGTTTTCGGACGGCGCAGCCGCGCTTCATCATGGCGCTCTTCGGCCTCTTCGCGGCGCTCGGTCTTGCGCTGGCGATGGCCGGCATCTTCAGCGTCCTATCCTACCTGGTCTCGATGCGGACGCGCGAAATCGGCGTGCGCATGGCTATGGGGGCGCGACCGCGCGACATTCTCTCCCTGATCTTCCGCGCGGGCGGCATGCTGGTAGGCGTGGGCCTTGTCGTCGGGATTCTCGCAAGCCTGGGCGTGACGCGACTGCTGGGCAGCCAGTTGGAATTGTTCCGGGCGAGGACCTTTGACCCGGTCTCGTTCCTGGGCGTGGCGGTTCTGCTCGTCGTGGTCGCCGCGGCGGCCTGCTTCATTCCCGCGCGCCGCGCGGCGAAAGTAGATCCGGTGGTCGCTCTGCGGCAGGACTGATCCGATTGTGGATTGCGGATTGCGGATTGAACCTTGCGCACGACCGCTTGCTTACGCGCGCGGTACTGTGCCAAAAATTCCTGCCACGAATTGCCCGCACGCGGTGTTTCTTATAGTGAAGAGGTTTCTAAATCCGCAATCCGCAATCCGCAATCCGCAATCCGCAATCCGCAATCCGCAATCAATAGATTGGAGGACGAAATGTTTCAAGACCTGCGCTTCGGCGCGCGAATGTTGCTGAACAATCCCGGCGTCGCCGTTGTGATAATAATGACTCTCGCGCTGGGCATCGGCGCCAACGCCGCGCTCTTTTCTGTGGTCAACGGCGTGCTGCTCAACCCGCTGCCCTTCCCGCAGCCAGAACAACTCATCACGCTACATCAGAGCAAGCCGAATTTCGCGACGGGCGCCATCCCGTATCCGAATTTTCGTGACTGGCAAAGAGAGAACCGAACCTTCTCCGCGATGGCCATTTCGCGCGGGACGAGTTTCAATCTGATCGGCGCGGGCGATGCCGAGCAGGTTGACGGTCGCTGGGTTTCGGCGGAGTTCTTCTCCGTGCTCGGCGTTCGGCCCGCGTTTGGGCGCGGCTTTGCGCCGGGCGAAAATGAGCGCGGCGCGGCCCCCGTGGCGGTGATCAGCGCAGGCCTTTGGCGGCGCAAGTTCGACGCCTCGCCAAACGCGGTGGGCAAGAGCCTGACCTTGGATGACAAGAGTTACACGATTGTCGGCGTGCTCCCGGAGAGTTTCAATCTCTATCGCGGCATCGACGTCTATGCGCCCATCGGCCAGTGGAACAACCCCGCGCTGCAGAACCGGCGCGCCGCTTTGGGACTGCACGGCATTGGCCGGCTCAAGCCCGGCATCACGCTCGCGCAGGCGCAGTCCGATATGGACGGAGTGATGCGCCGGCTGGCCGAGGCTTATCCCGACGCCAACCGCGGCAACGGCGCGGCGCTAGTCCCGCTCAAAGAGAGGCTGGGGGGGGACGTGAGGCCGATTCTGTGGACGTTATTCGGCGCGGTCGGGTTCGTGTTGCTGATCGCATGTGTGAACGTCAGCAATCTGCTGCTGGCGCGCTCCACCGGAAGGACGCGCGAATTCGCCATTCGCGCCGCGTTGGGCGCAGGACAATGGCGATTGCTGCGCCAATCGCTGACCGAAAGCGCGCTGCTGTCCTTGATCGGCGGCGGGTTGGGGTTGGTGATCGCAGGTTGGGGCACTCGGGCCGCGCTCAGCGCGCTGCCCACGGCATTGCCACGCGCTGAAGAGATCGGGCTGGACGGCCGCGTCTTGCTCTTCACTTTAGCCGTTTCGCTGCTCGCCGGGACACTCGCGGGATTGGCTCCGGCGTTGAAGATTTCGCAGCGGCGTTTGGCGGAAACGCTGAAAGATGGCGGGCGCGGAGCGGGCGGAGGACGCCATCGCGCGCAAGGAGCCCTGGTCGCGGTAGAGATGGCTCTGGCGCTGGTATTGTTGATCGGCGCCGGCTTGATGATTCGCAGTCTCAGCGCGCTGTGGAATGTTGACCCGGGCTTTCGCGCGGAGAACGTCTTGACCTTCGGACTCGGTTTTCCGCCCTCGATGAGGACTGCCAGCCCGGAGGCGGTTCGCGCCAATCTGCGTGAACTCAGTGACAAGCTCAACTCCATGCCGGGCGCCCGGGCCGCTTCATTCTCGACGGGCGCGTCCCCCTTGCAAGGTGAAGACGATCTATACTTCTGGCTCGACAGCCAGCCCAAACCGGCGAGCACGAGCGAGATGAACATGTCGCTCGTATATCGGGTGGAACCCGCCTATCTGACGGCGATGGGCATTCCGCTGAAGCAAGGCCGCTTCTTCACCAATCAAGATGATGAACGATCTCAGCCCGTCGCGGTAATTGACGAAGCCTTCGCCCACAAATATTTCCCTGGCGAAAACTCTCTCGGCAAGCGCATCAATCTTGGGGGCGACCAGGACCCGTGGCAGATCGTCGGCGTGGTAGGTCACGTGAAGCAATGGAGTCTCGACGCCAACGAAAGCGAGTCGCTCCAGGCGCAACTCTACTTACCATTCAGGCAGATGGAAGGTAATCCTTCCCGTGTGGGCGTCATCTTGCGCGCCGAGAGAGACGCCGGGCCGGCGCTTTTCGACGCCGTCCGCCGGGTTGTACAAAGCCAGAACAGCCAGAATGTCGTTTTCGGAGCGCAGACAATGAATGAGGTGCTCGCCGACTCTCTCAGCCGCCAGCGTTTCTCGATGATCTTGCTCGGCGCGTTCGCGGCGGTGGCGCTCCTGCTGTCGAGCGTCGGCCTCTACGGCGTCATCTCGTACCTCGTCGGACAGCGCACACACGAACTCGGCGTCCGCATCGCCTTGGGCGCGCGGCGTGGCGCCATTCTGCGTCTGGTTATGAATTACGGAATGAAGATGGCGATCGGCGGAGTGGCGATCGGACTGATCGCCGCGTTCGGATTGACCCGCTTGATGGCCAACCTGCTCTACGGCGTGAGCGCGACAGACCCGGTGACCTTCGCCGCCATTGCGTCGCTGCTCATGGGGGTGGCGCTCGCGGCCTGCCTCGTTCCGGCGTGGCGGGCGACTAAGGTCGATCCGCTGGTCGCGTTGCGACACGATTGAACCCCTGGGTACGCGCCGCTTCCAGCGCGGAGCCCCGGCGGAAGACGTAATGATCGGGAGCAGACGCTCCCGATGCCGCCGCGCTTGCGTTGAGCGATTATCGCTTGCAATCGCGCGCATACTGCTTCAAGCGCGTTGCGGGCCTCCGACGGGACTTCCACCCATGACTGCGCGCTGGAAGCGGCGCGTACCCATAGATTTTCCGAGGAGCCTTCATGCGGCGTTGCGACGCCCTGAAACAATGAAAAGCGCAGTTCGTAGTCCCGCCTTTAGGCGGAAGCGTCGGATGCGGATCCATTCCGTCACTCCAACCGCTTCCGCCTAAAGGCGGGACTACGAACGATTTTCTGAGGAGGACGAAATGTATCAAGACCTGCGCTACGGCATGCGAATGCTGCTCAAGCATAAAGAATTCACCCTCGTCGCCGTGCTTTCGCTGGCGCTGGGTATCGGCGCGAACACTGCGCTCTTCAGCGTCGTGGACGCCGTGCTGCTGCGGACGCTGCCGGTCAAAGAGCCGGGCCGTTTGGTGTTGTTCGAATGGGAAGCCGGGACCGCGTTCAGGACCAGCGGCACGCGCGGGAGCTTCAATCCGGGGCCGCCGGGCACGCGCAGGGGTTCGGTGTTCCGCTACGACATCATCGAGAAAATGCGCCAGGCGCGCGCCGCGGCGACCGACGACCCGCTCAGCGATCTCTTCGCCTTCGGCCCGATCTATGGATTGACGGCGGTAGTGAATGAACAGGCCGAAGTCATCAGAGGGCAAGCTGTTTCAGGCGGTTATTACACGGGGCTCGGCGTGCAGCCGATGCTGGGGCGCGCGATCACGGACTCGGACGACAACGCCGCGGCGCCGCCTGTCGTCGTGCTCAGCCATTTCTACTGGCAGGAGCGGTTCGGCGCGAACCCGGCCGTCATCGGTCAGCAACTCAAACTCAATCAAACGCCTTTCACGATCGTCGGCGTGACGCCGCCCGCCTTCATCGGCGCGCTGCAGGTAAGCTATCGTCCCGGCGTCACAGTCCCGCTTGCGTTCGAGCCGGTGTTGCTCGGCGAACGCACGGGGATGGCCAGAGCCAACAGGCCGAACATCTGGTGGATAAATCTGATGGGCAGGCTGAAGCCGGGGGCGCGGATCGAGCAGGCTCGCGACAGCCTGAACGGCGCGTTTCAGGCGATGGCGCTGGAAGTGATGCCGCCGCCGCGCCGAGACAATGAACCGGCGAAGATCGCCCCAAACGATTACCCACGCCTGGTCGCGCGATCCGGCAGCCAGGGGCTGATGGAGAGTCGGCAGAATTATTCGGCCACGATCTATGGGCTGTTCGGCGTCGTCGCGCTGGTCCTGTTGATCGCCTGCGCCAACGTGGCGAATCTGCTGCTGGCGCGGGCGTCGTTGCGAGGGCCTGAGATCGGCGTGCGGCTTGCGGTAGGCGCCGGGCGATGGCGTCTGATCCGGCAACTGCTGACCGAAAGCGTCCTGCTCGCGTCTCTGGGCGGCGCGCTTGGCGTCGTCTTCGCATTCTGGGGCAAGCGCCCGCTGGTGGCGCTGGCGGACCGGGACACGAGCTTTTTGCCCGCCGAAATTGACCTCAGTATCAATTGGCGCGTGCTGGCGTTTACCGTCGCCGTCTCGATGCTGACCGGAATTCTGTTCGGGCTGGCGCCCGCGTTGCGCGCGACCGGTGTGGATTTGGCGACGGCGATCAAGCAGGGCCGACGCGCCACCGGCGCGGTGTCTCGATTGAGCAAAGGATTGGTCGTCCTGCAAGTGGCGATGTCGCTGCTGTTGCTCGTCGGCGCGGGGCTGTTCATCCGCACGCTCTACAACCTGCAGCAGGTCAACCTCGGCTTCAATCAGGAGGAACTGCTGCTCTTCGCTTTAGACCCGCGGCAGGGCGGATATAAAGACGAACGGCTAACGCAATTCTACGAGCAGCTTTCCGCGCGTTTGGACAATCTGCCCGGCGTACGCGCGGCTACATTCGGCGCCGTTCCACTCATCGCCCACTTCGGATGGAATACTCGCGTCCTTCTGCACGGCGAGACTGAGAAGACCTCCAGCGAGCACATCGCAAACCGACAGGCGACGCGCGAAAATTATTTCACGACGATGGAGATTCCACTGTTGCGCGGGCGCGGCTTCACAGAACAGGACAACCAGCGCGCGCCCAAAGTCGCCATCGTCAATCAGACATTCTCGCGCAGGTTCTTCCCGAATGATGACGCGCTCGGCAAGCGTGTTAGAGAGGGAGACAACGAACCCGAGGTTGAGATCGTCGGCGTCGTAGCCGACACCAAGTACAACAGCCAGCGCAACGACATCGAGCCATTGCTTTACACGCCATGGCGGCAGGCGAGCGATCCGTTCGGCGGGATGCACTTCGCCTTACGTACCGTGAGCGAACCGACCGCGCTTACGGCGTCGGCGCGCCAGGCAGTGCGCGAGTTGGACAGCAATCTGCCGGTCACAGAGGTCGGCTCGCAGGAGGCGCGATCTCAACAGAGCTTAGGGCAAGAGCGCCTCTATGCCCGGCTGCTGAGCTTTTTCGGCGCTCTTGCGCTCATACTCGCCGCCATCGGGCTATCCGGCGTGCTGGCGTACTCGGTCGCGCAGCGCACGAACGAGATCGGGATTCGCATGGCGCTCGGCGCGCAGCCGTCCGACGTGTTGCGGCTTGTGATCTGGCAAGGGATATGGCTGGTGTTGCTCGGGTTGTCAGTTGGCGCGGCCTGCGGGTACGGGTTGAAGCGGTTGCTGGCCAGTCAGTATTTCAGTCCCAGGTCTTGGCAGCGACAGATGGCCGATCAGCTTTACGGCGTGAGTATGACCGACCCGCTGACCTTCGCCGTCATCGCGGCGCTCCTTATTACCGTGGCGCTCGTCGCTTGTTGGCTG
>DATCXQ010000377.1:0-15511 GCA_036565725.1 Blastocatellia bacterium | reverse complement strand
GAATCAATAGAAGCCGGGCGGATGATAATCGGCGCATTATGACTTCCAAAAGCTTCCTGCCGATCAAGCCGGTCATAATGCAATTATCAGCCGACCCTTCCGAATTCTCTCTTGCCACCCCTGGCCATCGGCGGAAGCCCTCGGCGTGGCGGCGGCGGAGCTGATCGGCGACGAAATCGAACGGAAGAAGCGCGGCGTGTGGGTCTGAGAGAAGGATAGGGTGACTTGTATTCATTCCAAAGAAACCCCAAGTCTATTAAACGAAAATTCCAGGGCACTCAGTAACCCTTTCCCCCAACGAGTGTTTTTTGTCTCTTCCAGAAGAATGGCCATGAAAACATCATCTGGATATCTATTCTTATCACCATCTATCATTCTTCCTAGTTGTCCTGTTACTGTTTGCTGGATTTCATTGAAGCCAATTATTTCGGCAAGACTATTCTTTATGGTTTCATGATCATCCTCATTCTCCTGACTTGGATAAGAGCCTCGCGCACTTACCGTGATATTTAGAGCTAGGGAAGCCAGCAATCGAAGTTGCTGCTCTAATGGCAAATCGGAATAGACCTGCTTAAGCCTTGTTGTTTTCTCAACGTCTATCATCTGTTCCTCCTATTGGATGCCTTAATGGGGCGTCCTTGGAAGGGAATTGACGTCAACCCCTCTCTCTTGCAACACCTTGACTCTGGTGTTGCCTTGCATAATTGTACCGTCCGACTTAGTGATCAAAGGCTCCGTCGCACCAGGCTTGAGCGACTCAATAATTTTTTCCGTGCTCTGTTTTCGCCAATACTCAAGTGAGCCTTTTGCTAAACCAGATTCATATACCTTCGGACCATGAAGCGATCTTAGTGGGGGCACAAGGGCAGAAGCTAATGCTATAGCTGTATTCATACTGGGCTTACCACCATTGTCAGCGAGATCAGCGACAACGACTGCGGCGTTGAATAAACCAATAAAGGGCGTAGCAACCTGCAAAGCGGCCGCGGTCCCTACAAATTCAACTATAGGCTTAGCACGCCGAGATTGATCTATCATTCCCCCTCTTCCGAAGATGAAGGCGTTGGCTTCATCTGACAGGTCATCGAACGATGTGCGCTTGTATGTCCCGATTTGGTTGCCTCCGGTATCAAAAACGCCGCCCTTACCATCAAGCCGGTAGCCGCTTTGCTCCTGATACTTTTTGTTGAAGAGATATTTCTTGGCATCGGCATCTGAAATCTCTGAGCAGTTCCCGTTTGCATCACATACTTTCACCTTCAATCCATCGGGATCAGAATAAGTGAGAGGGTTATTGATAGCGTAGGAATATCCATTCCAAGCTTGCGGATACTCCATCTCAGCGCCTGCGTTTCCAGGGTCAACGCTCGTAAATCGCCCTTGTACACTGGAGTAGTAGCGATTGATGAAGTAATCCAGCCCTGTCTCATCATCCTTCTCCTTGCCGGTGAATTTCTGGCGTACCGAATCGGCGCCGTAACCGAGAGCCGCGCTTCTGATTCCGATCCCCGCAAACAGCTCTTCGCCGAAGGGGCCGAAGTCGTGTCGCCTTATCCCCGCCAGGCTCCCTGTCTCGTCTACCACCATTCGCGTCGATCCCAGATGGTCTGTCACCAACCATTTTATCCCACCCGATCCGTTTTGTGCAGTTGTAAAGGTCCACGTCACGTCGGCGGCCAGAGAGTTGCCCGCCATATCCTTTACCCGGGGGTCTGTACCGCCCCCCCTGACCCGCGCGGTATAGGTGACTCCGGCCGACAGGGACGCGGTTGGATCCAGCGTGGCAGTGAGCGAAGCCGCGTTATAGCTTACTGTGGCTGGCACCAACGCATTCGACGGATCCCGAAGCTCCCCTGTCGATCCGTTCACAGTCGCCGCATCCATCGCCTCGCTGAAAGTTACGGTCACGTTCGCATCGGCGTTCACATTGGTCGCCCCCGCAGCCGGAGAGAACGAAGCGACTGTTGGCGGCGACGTATCAGGCGCAGCTGTGAAGGTAGAGTCCCCGGACATTGCGAGATTGCCGGCCGCGTCTTTGGACTTGACCCGATAATGATACTGCGTCCCTGGATTCAATCCTGATAAACCTTGCGAGTGCGAAGTCACAAGCGCAGGGTTGAGCGTCGTCGATTGCCCGTAGGCCTGGGTAGTTCCGTACTCCACCTGACTGTCGGAATTCTCATTCGTGGTCCAGGTGATTGTCGCGCTCGTGGGGTTAATGACTACTGCGGCCACGTTGGAGATAACCGGCGCCGTGATATCCGGAGTTCTGAAAGTAAAGTCCCCGGACATTGCGAGATTGCCGACTGCGTCTTTGGACTTGACCCGATAATGGTACAGCGTATCGGAGTTCAGACCGGATAAAGATTGTGAGTGCGAGATCACAAGCCCGGGGTTGAGTGGCGTCGATTGCCCGTAGGACTGGGTAGTTCCGTACTGCACCTGGCTGTCGGAATTCTCATTCGTGTTCCAGGTGATTGTCGCGCTCGTGGGGTTAATGCCTACTGCGGCCACGTTGGAGATACCCGGCGGAGTGGTATCCGTCTCGACTTCGATGCGGATGTTCGAGATTGATACTGCTACACCCGCAGCCTCTCCAACTGGCGCTGCAGCTGTCAGCTTGTCGCGGACTTGAACCAGAGAAATATTCTGGCTGGGGGATAGCATAACCGACTCTGAGCCACTACTTGCTCCAGTTCCCTGAAGTTGGAACACGGTCACCCAGTTCGATCCACCGTCAATACTGTATTCAGTTCTAAAAAAGCTAAAGATGTCAACGTCAGCACTCCACTCGAATTTCAGGGTAATCGCCGTTATTTGCCCGCTCACAGACTGAAAACCAGTCCATTTACAGGATTTACTTTGAACTCTTCCATTAGAAGCACCGGCTATTGTGCTGCCGTGGCCTGTGTTGATGTTGCCGTTGACGGCAAGCCCGCCTTGACCGGGATCAGGCGTCTGGTTGGCGCTTGGATTTACAGTTACAACGCCGCCGCCTTGCGCAGTGATGATCGACCGCCCACCTCGATAGCCATACTCCTTTTGCGGCGCACCCGGCGCTGCAGCGGGAGGATGCTCCGCGGGCAATGCTCCGCCGATGCCATTGAATGACAACGCATTGCCATATCCTCCCACAGTCGTCCCGGTAACCCCATCTATATGTGTCCCGGTGTCATTGTCGCTTGAGACGTCTGCGGTTGTCGAACCAGAGTCTTCGTTAAATTCCAGGTCAGCGACAGGTTCGTCAACTACAAACAGCCCATCCGCGTCGCCATCCAGTCCTGGGCCTGCCTGCGCGCCGATATCATCGCCGGATTTAGAGGCCGGCTTGACGAACGATGTGCCTCCGCCCGATCCGATTTCCGCAACAATGAGTAGCTGTCCACCTCGATAGCCATACTCTTTCTGCGGCGCGCTCGGTACCGCATTGGCGGCATACTCCGCCAACAATTCTCCCCCGACGCCGTAGATAAGCCATGTTTCCTGCCCTAACGCCGTCCGCCTTGTCCGCTTCCCGTCGGCGTCATAAGTATAAGTTCCTCCTCCTCCGGCGCTCGCCGTCTGCAACCGGCTCTCAGCGTCGTAGGTCATCGTCCCGCCAGTCAACACATCACTCGTGATGTTCCCGGCTTGATCGTAGCTTGGACCGACAATCCGGTTGCTCCCCGTATCGTATGTCGGATTGTAATTGTTTACTCCTCCCGTCACGCCGGTGATCCCCCGGTTCCCCCATCGATCATAACCATATGTCTGCGTAAATACGTTTGGTTCGACAACGCCGGAGATGCGGTTGAGCGCGTCATATGTGTAGCTATCCGCTTGTGGGATGACTTCACCTCCGCCGGCTATTGGAACGTAATGCAGTTGTTTTACCAAATTCCCATTGTTGGTCGGGTCATTCGCGAAAGGATCGGTATTTGCGACCGCATTGGGGCCATGTAAGAAGAGAAGCTTTCCCCGGTCGTAGCTGAGCGCATCACTGCCTGTGCTCAATCGCAGATCTCCCAATTGGAGCCGATTATTGTATCGCTTCTTATGATGGAGTGGCGTCTGCGTGCCGAAGGTCTCCCGCTCGATCATCCCGCCGGGGTGATACTGTGTAATCGTGCTGTAAGTTCGCAGTTGGCCGTCACCCAGATTGCCGGTAAAACTGCTGAGCCGGCCGGCGTTGTCATAACTGTAATTTACTATCCGGTTCGATGGGTAGGTCATGGTCTTGACGGCGCCAGCCAGGTCGTAGGTTTGCTGCATGGCGTAGGACGTTCCCCACGAGCCGAGGTAGAAGAACTGCTGTGATTGAGACAATGGCCGCCCCATCACATCGTAAGCGTTGATCGTCACGCGCGACCCCATGCTGCCCGCGGTTTCGGTCTTCTGAAGCCGGCCTTTGCCGAGCGCGGCAGTGTCATAGGTACGGGTGACGCCGGGTGTTGAGTCGGAGTAACTGACCGTTGTGTTGCGATTGAGCGCGTCGTAGCCGTAAGTTGTTGTGATATTGCGGGCATCTGTCTTCGAGACAAGAATCCCGTTGGCGTCGTAGGAATAGGCCATTGACCATCCGTTATGGTCCGTCACAGGGTCAGTGTAGGACATGTTAGGATTAGCATTAACTTCCTGCTCAGGATTTTTCGCACGGATCAGCCGCGAGAGCGAATCGTAGGCGAACCAGCGGGTCTGCGCGCCTTGTGTCACTTTGCGCAGGTTATTCAATGCGTCATAAAGATAGTCGGTCTGATACCCAGCGGTTATTTCCGGATGATTCGGGAACGAAACGGAGACAGTGCCCGAAGCGGCGTCAGGCGATCTGACCTCCCAAATTTTGGTTAAACGGCCCAGCGCGTCAGTCTGACTGATCCGCTGCTTCCCGGCCTGATCAATAACGAGCGTACGGTTCCCACTGTACTCAGTATTCACTGTCGCCGTGTCGGGCGTGGTTACTGCTCGCACACGACCGAGCTCATCGTAATCGGTCGTCGTCCACAGGCCGGATGGGGGCGAAGCGGAGTCGGGATCGTCGGCGCGGTACGGGTTGGAGACCTGCGAGACTCTGCCGAGCGCGTCGAACTGCGTGTCTGTCATTGTCCATGTGGAGCCTTCAAATGCCGCGCTTCGCCAAGTCCTGCCGAGGCTGTCGTAATATGATTTGCCGGTCAGGAAGTTGTCGTTATAAGTGTCACGGTCGCCGTTCATCGCGATCACGCGATTCGTGTCGTCGTAAGTAATGGTCGTTTGCCTTTTCTCGGCGGGCACGCATACGGAGGGGGGCTCGCAGGGGGGCGTGGTTACCTTATACCTCGCTTGAATGCCCTGGGTCGGCCGGTCAAGGGCGTCGTTATAAGCGATGCTGCTGACGATCCCGTTGGCGTCTTCCGAGGCGACGGTCTTGCCGAGATAATAATCGTACTTGGTGTATGTTGTGTGACCGAGCGCGTTGGTGACTTTAGTGGCGAACGCGTAGGCCGTTTGCCCGTTCAGTTCGGCAGGCGGCGTGTTCTGTTGCGCGTCGTCACCCGGCGATCCGAAGCGGTCGCTGAAATCGAGCGTTGTGGGGTTATCATTCGCGTCTATCGCCTTGACAACATTTCCAGCGATGTCGTATTGCGCGTGACTGTTGACCCAGCCGGTAACGCCGCCGCTATTATTGAGCAATGCGCTGGAGGTCCTGGTGACGTTGCCGCGCGTTGTGTAACCGGTGGTGAAGCCGCTGTCCAGCCCGCTGATGCCCAGGCGATCGATGAGCGGCGCGTGATTCTGGCTGTTGTCGTAAAGGTCGTATTCGTAGAACGTCTCGGCGCGCTTGATTTCCCCGGCGTCGAAGACTTGCATCTTGCTCGGCAGGTTGCGGATGTGAATGTTGGTGTCAGCCGCGTAATCGACTCCATTGTTTAAGGTCACATAGGCGGTGTGCGTTCGCCGAATCAAAAGCCCTGGAGCGCCTGCGTCGAAGTCGTACACCCAGGCATCGGTTCGGTTGTTGTATTGGTCATAGTCGAAGGTCTGCTTTGAAACCAGATTGGGAGTAACGTCAAACAATGCCGTTACGGTTTGAGTGATCTGCGGATCGTTGGGTTTGACGTCAGCTTGAGTTTCCGGCTGAGTCAGCGGCCAGTGGCTACCGGCCACCGGTTGACTCCAAGTGTGAGTCACCCTTCTCAATACTGTCGTGCGGTCGGCGGCCAACTCTTCCGTCTGGTACTCCCTGCCTTCCTGCCAAGGAGAATATCGCGTCGGCTCCTTGCCGAATGAGGTCCGCGCACTGCCGTAGAAATAGTGGAACTGGCTGCCCAGAACGGCTCCTGTAGAGTCATACTGATCGGTCTGTACGAAACCAGCATTAGATGCGCTCGACTCAGGGCGACTGTAAGTCGTTCTCATGGCGAACGAGCCTCCACTGCTGCCGTCGGGATAGACGCGTCGCTCGACAACACGCCGGTATATGTGGTGGCCTCCTGCCACACCGAGGTACAGGTATCCGCTTTCCGGCCCGTCAGTCAACCCTGGCGCGTAATCATACTCAATGGCGCCGCCTGCCGGCAGTTCGACTCTGGCCAATTCGGCATAGCTGTTATAGTAGAATTTGTATTGCTGGTTATTCGGCAGCGTAATGGAACTGACCACCTGTGGATCTTCTAAAAGGCCATCCGCGCCATTGAGCTGAGGAAACAGATCTTGCCTCGTCCTCAGATGGAACCCACTACGTAAAGCATTTCCCAGATTGGTGTATTGAACACTGATTGTACGCGGTGCGCCGCCAAAGCCTACGAAGTCTATCCTTCTCTCAACGATACTAGAATTGATCAATGTCTGATTGAACGAGATCTGACGTCCGATTGAATCGTTGATCCCAGTAAGTCTAAATGTACCAACACTATTATCAAAGGAGTAGCTAAAACTCACCATGTTGCCGTTACGGTCGCGCATCCAGGCACATCTGCCTTGATCATCAATACGGAAGCGTGTCCCGTCACGCAGCAACAGATAGCCTGACCTGGTGTTCGAGGGCGTCTCGCCATCGAGGGAGTCAAAGACATCTGTGTCGGCGATGAAGGTGGCAGAGGAGCCGTCGGCAGTGACGAAGACTTTGCCGCGGTTGAAAGGCGTACACGACGTAGAATTGGGTTCGCCGTTTGTAAGTTTGTCTCGCAACTCGAATGTGGTGTCATCCTGGGTGACAAATCTTACTATGGTTAGCGTTTCTCTGGGGGCGTTTTGACCAGGACACCTGGACGAAAAGTCCCGGCTACCAATTTGAATGATACTCAATCTGAAGAATCCTAAAGGGCTTCCATAGTAAGCGGTGGTTCTGCCACCCTCAGGTGAGGTCCCTCCACCGCTGTAAGATGGGTATAAGCGGGCAGGTTGGCCCGGAATAGGCATCCTAATAACAGTCCACCGGGGGTTTAATGATAATACCAGTGGGAAGGCCGCTTCACCCCTCCCTCCAACAGTGACTAAAGGCAATCGAAAATTGAGATCGCCATTGAAGAGATTGATCGTATCAATCGAACTTTCATAAGAGCCTGCAGGTGATCCGGGCTTCAGGGCCGAAGGAAGCAAGCCGTCGATTGAACTCTGAGCTGCGGCGCGGCTAACAATCTGACTCAATAACAACACGAATAAAAGAGAGTTGAGTATAAATCCGCGTAGGCGGTTGCTTCTACTTGTTGATCGCATCGGGTGTCTCCAAGGTTATGTTGAAGAAGCGGGCAAAATGAATGTGCCATTGCCGTCTTCTCACGGGCCATCTGTTCAATGACATGCCTTGCGGCGGCCGTTATCGCCGGGGACTCGCCGGATGTTCGGGACGAAAAGTTCTCGCATCAAGGTCTCATGGCGAAAACAGCCGAAGGCGTCGCACAAAGAGGCCATATGACCTTAATAAGCAGGCAAAAAAACACTTTTCCGCTGAATAACTGAGATCCATCAGCCTGAATGGGCACAGAACCATTCGGTCTTCAGGCTGGTTTGAGGCCCTACCTGTGTAAAAGACGCATTTCGCCGGCAAAGGCACCTTATTTTAATGATTCTGGAATTTCCGTCGTTAGCTCGACTTTGTCCATTTTCCTTTTGCGCCTTTGCGAAAAACCATCTCGCGCAAAGGTTGCGCTTGATAGCCGAAACGACGATCAAAGCCCAGTTGATAAACTAGTTACAGGCCGTTGATATAAAAATCCGGCCAATAGCATTTCTACTTCCAACCATTACTCCGAAAAAGAGCAGAAACATGTCGCTTTTTTTTTGTTGAGGGATATTTTTTTTACGACACTCGGAAGAAGTATCGGGCCCCCATCACTTATACCGTCCAGAAATGGCGGTCAGAGGAGGCGCGGGCGTAGGGAAGACATATTTTGCCGCATTGATGGCTGACGTCGGCATGGGTCGCGTTCTGATTTGGCGTGGTTTGATCTCGCGCCCTGGGGAGCTATCATCTACACGAGGATAGTATGAGATCATTGAGTAGGGACATTCCGCACGTCGTGATCATCGGGGCCGGCTTCGGAGGGTTGACTTGCGCGAAAGCGCTCAAACGCGCGCGAGTGGAAATCACCATTGTTGACCGCGCCAACCATCACCTATTCCAGCCGCTGCTCTACCAGGTGGCGATGGCGGGGCTTTCGCCCGCGGACATCGCCGCGCCTATCCGATCGATCTTGCGAAACCAGAAGAACGTCACGGTGCGGCTCGACGAGGCCACGGATGTAGATTTCAACAATCAGACCGTCGAACTGCGCGATTCGAAGTTGAAATATGACTACCTGGTTCTGGCCACCGGCGGGCGCACCAGCTACTTCGGCCACGACGAGTGGGAGACGTTCGCGCCCGGGTTGAAAGACCTGGACGATGCGGTCGAAATTCGCCGCCGAGTGTTGCTGGCTTTCGAGGAAGCCGAGAAAGAGACTGACCCCGAGCGCCGCCGCGCGCTGATGACTTTTGTGGTGGTCGGCGGAGGGCCGACCGGCGTCGAACTCGCCGGCGCGATCGCCGAGCTGTCGCACTTCGTGTTGGCTCGCGATTTCCGCAGCATCTATCCCGAAGAGGCCGAAATACTGCTGCTGGAAGGCGGTCCGAAGATACTGCCGAGTTTCGCGCCCGATCTTTCAAAGAGCGCGCATCGGCAATTGGCCGAACTCGGAGTCAGAGTCCTAACCGGCGCGCAGGTCACCGGCATTGACGAACACGGCGTCTATCTCGGCGCCGAAAGTGTCAGGTCCGCGACCGTGATCTGGGCGGCGGGCGTGCGCGCTACCTCCTTGACACAGCGGCTGGGCGCGTCAATTGATCGCGCGGGGCGGGTCCTCGTCAATCGCGACCTGACCGTCCCCGGCTATCACAACGTCTTCGCTATTGGCGACATGACCTGTCTTGAACAGGATGGAAAGCCGCTGCCCGGCGTCAGCCCGGTGGCGATGCAAATGGGCCGTCGCGTCGCCGGAAATATTCGAAACAATCTGGCCGGCAAACCCTATGAAGAGTTTCACTACTTCGACAAAGGAAACATGGCGACAATCGGTCGTAAGGCCGCGATCGCCGAGATCGGCAAATTGCATCTGAGCGGTTTTATGGCGTGGATGGCCTGGCTGGTTGTTCACATCTTCTTCCTGATTGGATTCCGCAATCGGTTCATGGTGCTCTTCAACTGGGCGTGGTCGTATTTCACTTACCAGCGCGGCGCCAGGCTGATCACCGGTAGAAGGTTGAGCCTGCTATCTCCCACGGAGATTATCGAAAGCGGTCCGGGGGCGCGGCAAAGAGAGGGCGAGTTTTTAGTGAAGTGACGTTGTACAGTACCGCGCGCGTAAACAAGCGGCCCCTCACTACGCCGCAACCGCTTGCTTACGCGCGCGGTACTGTGCCAATGACTGAGTAGACGCTGCGGCATCCGGCTAACAGCGCGCGTTCCACGTCGTCGTCGTCGAGGATGACCGTTCGCGCGGATAAACGAGCAAGCGCGCCGCTGAAGGCTTCGGCGATCACGCCTCCGCCGGTGATGACGACCGTTCCCTCCGAATTGAATAACCCGCGAGAAACCATCGCGTCTACATCCGAGGCCAGGAAAACCCCGATCAGGAACGACAGTCGCTGCTCCGCCGAGCCGTCGCTTCCCTGTTCCAACAGCCTGACGCAGAAAAGCGCGCGTGCCAGTCCAGAACGTCGCTGCTCGCGCATTCCCGCTTCGAGCCAGGTCTGGTCACACGCCTCTGGCCGCGTCTGTGGAACCGAGCCGGCAAGAATCGTCTGTGTTTGCGCGGTGTGGATCAATTCGCCGGTCATAGAAGTGACGCTCGACGCGATGCGCGCGCGCGCATCGAACTCGATCACTTTCCAGTGCGAGCCGAGATTGAGCAGTATCGATTGCGGCTCGATCAACCCGAGCGCGTGCAGGCCGACGAGCAAAGTTTCTTCCCCGCGCATCACGTCCGTGGTTCCGACAGTCTCCTGGTCGCATTGTCGCGGGCCGGAACGAGCTCCGGGAATGAGCAGGATGGGCAGATCGGTGATTTCGGGAAAATTGTATTGTCGCGTCGAGGCGGCCAATTCGTTCAATCCGGCGGGGGTCGGAACGTGCGGGACTTCGGCCAGGCCGAGCGGCGAAGTGATCATCCCGGCTGCGATGACACATTCCAGCGATTGTTCGAATCCTTGATCGCGCGCGTCGCCGCGAACCTGGTTGATCAATTCGCGCAGCGCGTCGCACAATCGCGCTGACGACCCGTCGCGCGCGGTGTCACGAACGCCGACGCCGGCGCGCGCCCGCGCGATCACCCGGTCGCCGGCGGTCAACCAGACTCGCGTGTTGGTCGTGCCCGCGTCGACGCAAATCAGGCAAGTCTCTCCGGCCTTTTCATTCATTACTTCGCCGCGCCTCGCGCGGCTTCGGCGAAATCCGCCGCGCGCCGGCGCAATGACCTGAAACCTTCATCATTCAATACGTCCTTCCCGATCAGCTCCGATCCGATGCCGAGCGCCCACGCGCCCTCGGCGATGTAGCCGCGCGCAGCTTCGGGCGTGACGCCGCCCGTCGGGATCAGGCGGACGTTCGGCAAAGGTCCGCGCATCGCCTTGATAAAATCCGGCCCCAGGCATTGCGCCGGAAACAATTTGACGGCGTCCGCGCCGGCGCCCATCGCCTCCACGATCTCTGAGGGAGTGAAACATCCTGGTAACGAGATCAGACCCAACCGCTTTGTCACTTCGATCACCTTCGCGTTGAGATTGGGCGAGACGATGAAACTGGCGCCCGCGTCAGCGGCGCGCTCGACCTCCTCAGGTCGCAACACTGTGCCCGCTCCGACAGCGATCCGCGAGCCGAAACCGGCGGCCAGACGGCTTATCGAATCGATCGCTCCGGGCGAATTAAGCGTCGCCTCGACGGCGGTGATTCCAGATTCGACCAGCGCATCGACGATCTCTTCCTCGCGTCCGCCGAAATCGCCGCGCAGAATGGCGATGATGCGCCCGGCTTCGATCTGCTCGATAACTTGCTCTGAGCTCATTTCAACTTCACCAATTTGCGATTGACCCGTCAGGCCGCCGTGCGTTTGCGTGTGCGACAAAGCAGGCGTCAATAGAACGCTGATGACGCGGACGGGCGCGGATCATCGCGGACAAAACTAAAAAGATCAGCGCCAATCCGCTCTATCAGCGTCATCCGCGTTCTATTAACCCGTACACTTATCTGAAATCCGCTCTAAAGAGTTCGATCTACGAAACCAACTCTTTGATCACTTCGCCGCCGTTGACCGTCGCGCGTTCCATCCGCCCGTTGTGTTCGTACAGCGCGCTGAAATGATTGATGCCGAGTATATGCAGGATCGTCGCGTGAATGTCGTGGACGTGCGCCCGTTTTTCAATTGCGCGCAAACCGATCTCATCCGTTGCGCCGATGATTTGCCCTCCTTTGACGCCGCCGCCGGCCATCCACATCGTGAAGCCCCAGGGGTTATGATCGCGCCCATCGCCTTTCTCGTTGAACGGCGTGCGCCCGAATTCACCTCCCCACACGACCAGCGTCGAGTCTAGCAGCCCGCGCGATTTCAAATCGGCCAGCAATCCGGCGATGGGCTGATCGGAGCTGGCGCACATCTTCGAGTGGTTGCCTTCGAGATTGTTGTGGGCGTCCCAGGCGCTGCCCGAACCCGAATACAATTGGATGAACCGCACGTCACGTTCGACCAATCGTCGGGCCAGCAAACACATAGTCCCGTATTTCGCCGTGACCGGATTGTCCATACCGTAAAGTTTTTTCGTCGCTTCGGTCTCTTTCGACAGATCAACGGCTTCGGGCGCTGCGGACTGCATGCGATAGGCCAGCTCGTATGAATTCAAGCGGGCCAGCAATTCGGTGTCATCGGGTTTGTCGGCTGAAAACCTTTGATTGATCTGCGACAGGAAATTTATCTTGTTGCGCTGCTGCTCATCGCCGATCGTTTCGGGAGGTTTGAGGTAAAAGACGGGGGTGTCCGAGGCGCGGAACTGCGTGCCCTGGTAAACCGCGGGCAGAAAACCCGCGCTCCAGTTTTTGCCGCCGCCAAGAACTTCCGCGCCGTCCGCCATTACCACGAACGTCGGCAGATTCCGATTGGCCGTGCCCAACCCGAAAGTTGCCCATGCGCCGAGCGCCGGGCGTCCGGCCAGAACCGAACCAGTGTTCATCTGGCACACAGACCCGACGTGATTCAACCCGTCCATCCAACACGATCGGATGATCGCCAGGTCGTCAACGTGCTCGGCGATGTGCGGAAGCCAGTCTGAAACGGGAATGCCGCTCTGGCCGTAATTCTTGAACACGCGCTTGCTCGGCATGATCGTGTTCGACGCCGTTCCCATCGCGGTGATCGGGCGTCCGAACGATTCGGGCATCGGCTTGCCCGCGAGTTCGAGCAGCTTCGGCTTCGGATCGAAAGTGTCGAGATGGCTGGGACCGCCCTCCAGAAAGAGCCAGATAACCGATTTGGCGCGCGGTTTGTGGTCAGGAGTCTTCGGCGCGAGAGGATCGGGAATCGACTGCTTGTCGTCGAGTCCCGACGCAAAACCGTCTTCCGCGAGCATTGACGAGAGCGCGATAGAGCACAAGCCCGCGCTCGACTGCAGCAGGAAGTCGCGGCGGGCGAGCAAATGTCTTTCCTTCATAGTCAATTGATCTTTCATTTTATTTACCTCTGACTCTGACTGCAGCGTTAACCAAGTTTTTTAGTATTGTTCCTACCTGGGAGCGCCGCCCATCCTTGCCTGCGTCCTATCGCGCCTTACGGCGCTGCCCGCAGGCAAGGATGGCTGCGCTCCCAGACCGGGCAAACATCAGAAAACTCAGTTAACGTTGTTATGACGTATTCCTACGAAGCTTTTTCCTGTTTCGCTTCGGCGATCACGCGTTTCCACCGCACCGGATCCCAATTCACTCGCCTGCCCGATCTGAATGATTCGTTCGCCAGATGCGCCCCGACCAGCACGCGATTCGCCAATTCGACCGGCGAATTCGGCTGCCTGCGGTCGCGCATACAATCGAGAAAGTTTTGCATGTGCGTCGTGCTTTCGTCGGTCACTTTCCAGCTCTCGACTTCTTTGCGGTTCCTGTCGTAACGAACCATCATCCCGCGATTGTTCTCCTGCACGATGCTGCCTTCCAGGCCGTAAAACGCCGCGCCGTCGTACTCCTGCCCGTTCATGAACTGCACCATGAAAACGATCGCGAATGAGCCACAATCCAGGATGGCGTGGACGTTGTCGGGCGTTTCCCAGTCCAGGTTTTGATATTTGCCGCCGTTGCTTGAAACAGTGCGTGGGCCATCCGAGCCAGTGATCCACATCGCCACGTCCAGCCAATGCGGTCCGATGTCTGTCATCAGCCCTCCGGCGTAGTCCCAGAACCAGCGCCAGCCCGACGCGCGTTTCGCGTCGTAAGGCCGTTTCGGGGCGCGGCCGAGGAAACGCGGCCAATCAATCACTTCGGGCGCGAAGAGCGATTGATCCTTGCTGCGTTTGATGTACGGATCAACCGGCCGATAGCGAAAATCCCAGATGCGCACGAAGCGGATTTCGCCGATGCCGCCCGAAGCGACTATATCGCGCGCTTTTTTGAAATGATCGCCGCTGCGCCGTTGATTACCCACCTGCACGATCTGTTTCGAGGCTTTGACCTTGGCGACCATGTTCTCGCCCTCTTCGATCGTGCGGCAAAGCGGTTTCTCGATGTAAGCGTCTTTGCCCGCCTGTACGGCCGCGATCAGGCAATCGTGGTGCAGGTGATCGGGCGTGGCGATGATCACGCCGTCGAGGTCCTTATGCGCGAGCAGATCTTTGTAATCAACGTAGGTCTTTTCTACCGGCGCGGTGAGTCTTTTTTGCGCGAGTTCCAGCATGCCCTTGTTGACGTCGCAAAGCGCGACGATGTCGGCGCCGAGCTTCTGCGCCGAAGCGACGCGTCCTGAGCCTCGGTCACCGGGGCCGATGCCCCCGAGCCGGATGCGGTCGTTTGCGCCGATAATGCGGGAATAAGATTTCACGCTCATCCCGGCCGTGGCCCCGACTGTGAATGTCGCTGTGGCGATTGAGTGTTTGACGAAATCACGACGGTCCATTTCTATCCCCCGAAATTTCAATTCACATAAACGAACTCGTTCGAGTTGAACAGCACATGGCAGAAATCAACCAGCGCCGCCGCGCGGGCCTGGGCGGTCACGTCGGGCGCGATATCGCAATTCGACGGCAAAGCCACGGGCTGCTTCGCCTCGATTCTGGATTTGATCAGCGCCGATTGTTGATCGATGAAGCCGATCGCCATTCTGAGTTCATCGGCTTCAGGCGCTCGCGCAAACGCCAGGCGATAAGCCAGCGCGATCTGTCTGTTGACGTCATCGCCGGCTTCTTTCAATACACGGCCTGCGAACGCCTGGGCCGAAATCAGGATCGTTCTGTCGTTGAGCAGGTTCAAAGCCTGTGGCGCGGTGGTCGTCACCGAGCGGCGCGAACAACTCTCGTGCGTGTCGGGCATGTCGAAGGCCTGGAACATCGGATAACGCGAATTGCGCCGGACGAAAGCGTAGATGCTTCGGCGGGTCTTCTGATCTTCGCTCTCGTTGCGCTTCCATCCGCCGCGCACGTCCATCTCTTTCGGGATTTCAGGGAAGACGCTCGGGCCGCCCATCTGCCGGTTGATGCGCCCGCTCACCAGGAGAATCGCGTCGCGAATCTCTTCGCCCGTCAATCGCCGGCGACTGAAACGCCAGAGCAGTTTGTTGTCGGGATCCACCCTGGCCGCTTCGGCGTTGAACGCCGACGATTGCTGATAAGCGTTCGAGAGCATAATCAGCCGGCTCATCTTTTTTACGCTCCACCCCTGTTCGACAAAGGTGGCCGCGAGCCAATCCAACAATTCACGATGGGTTTCGCGGTCGCGCATCTCGCCGAAATCGCTCGGCGTGCCCACGATGCCGCGCCCGAAGTGGTAATGCCAAATGCGGTTGACCATCACGCGGGCAGTCAGCGGATTGGCGGGGTCGGCGAGCCAGTT
>DATCXQ010000036.1:0-10510 GCA_036565725.1 Blastocatellia bacterium | reverse complement strand
GGCCCGACAAAGGGCCGGACGATTCTCGGCTGGTCAACGCGCTAGACGAATTGGGGAAGATTCAGTTCGAGGAATTTGAAGGCAACGGCATCGACGAAGACGAGATCCATCGGCTGCAAAAGCAGGTGGAGCGGATCTTGGCGGACCTCGACGGGACCCTGGAATCGGCGCGCGCCTACGCAGGGTCCTGGGCGCTGTTCGCCAACAAGAAGATTTGGGACGATTTTCAGACCCGGGAGTTGCAACTGAAGAAGCTACTCGATCAGTATCGCGAAATGGAGAAGCAGTGCCGCGAGGGCGCGATCCAAACCCTTACAAACGCGGTCACCGCTTCTAGTGATCCAGCGATCCTGTGGAGCGTGGGCGCGCAACTGGCGGAATTCGGCGTCTTTGAACTGGCGTTAGAGGCCTCGACGACGGCGGCGCGGATCGATGCCGGACGCCCCGAGGACTCTCCCGATCGCGGAAAGCTCGACCAGGCGGTTCGCATGCTGCTGCGCGCCGATCCCGCAGAGTACTCCACCCGGTTCCATGAGTTCCTGGAACTTTACCGTCAACCTCCGGCGCGAACCCAGACTGCGAACGCGTACTCGCTGCGCAGCTGCGCGCTGCTGGCCTTGCTCGATAAGCTCAACGCCGGCGCAGAGCCGTTCCTCGAATTGAAGCAGTCTGAGAGACGGTGGCGCGCTGCGATTGCCTCGGAGATCGGTACAATCGCAGATGCTGGCGATATGGAGAGCGAACCGCGGGAACCCTTGCTCGTGGGACGGGCGACTTTCCGGAAGTGGCTGACCGCGGAACAGCGCCTTCACGCGGCAGACTCTGGGGAGATCGTGGATTGCCGCCTGGCCGAGATCACGCTCGTCCGCGATGACAGGCGTTACTTCCAGGACCGCGCCGCAATCGTGCCTGGCGCCCAGAGCCTGGATTACTTGCCGGTGGTTACGCCGCTTGCGATGGAATATGCGACTGATTTGCTGGGAGGCGCCGACAGTCCAAACGTCCAAACGCTCATCGATAAACTCTTCCCGCAGATGCGCGAGCGGGTCAGAGAAGACACTGGCGTGAGGGTTCCCCGCCTTCGCACGCGGAGCAACGACACAGATATGCCTAAGGATCAGTACCTGATCATGATCAACGAGGTTCCGTTGGTCATGGGGACCGCCTATCGCGACAAGGATTTCGTGCGAGGCGCACACGTCAGGGCGTCCAAAACCTCCTGGCGATACTCGTATGCGGCGCAACGATCCGGTTTTCCTCCTGAAGGCGATTGGCTCGATCCGGAGAAGGCTCAGGGCGGCCGTGGGCGGGAGCGGACCGAGGTCTGGAGTTGTCTGGAATACCTCACCCGCCATATCGAGTTCGTGGTCCGGCTGAACCTGTTGCAATTCTTCGGCGTCCAGGAGGCCGACAACATGCTTGGCGAATGGCTTGAAACGAGCTTGCCTGCGGAGGCCGCGCAGCACATTCGCGCCGTTCGAGAGGATCACCGCCTGCTGCGGCGAACCACCCGCCAGCTTCAGGGATTGCTGCGGGACCGCGTGCCGCTGACGCAACCGCAGCGCATCGCGGCCGGGTTGCGGGCGGCGCACGGTATGGACGACCCGGCGGAATGCCGGCGCCTCCTGCGTGAACCGTTGCGGGATCAATTGTGGGGCAATGATGGTGAGTATGCGCACTTCAGGCTGTCTGATGCGATCGAGGCGGTGTTAGATGCGAAGTCTTTGCCGGGAGAGAGGTTTTCGCTCTCCCCCGAAGACCTCCAGGAATTCTTCAGTGCGCTGAGGACGGAATTCTATGAAAATGGCCGGCGTCCCGCCCTTGTCACCAGCGGAGAGCGGTTAAGGTACTTCGTGCGATACCTTATCCGGGAGGAATGGCCCGATGTACCGGTGCTCGCGAACTACGAGCTGCCGCCGCCGCTGGCATACGATAACCTCCCGGTGATATCGCTGGAGTGAAGAATTGAGGGCGCGCGTCAACATCACCATCGAATTGGGTTCCGCCGTTTGGGCGCTGACTAATGTCGTCGACGGAAGTATAAACTTCGCAGAGCAGATCCGCGGCGCCGCGCAGGATTGGCTGGATGGAATGGGTCTACCCGTGGATGCCAGCGTGGAGTTGATGCAGGTTGAGCAGGCGCGGGGTCCGCGGTTTATCGATACGGCCGTGATCGTTAATGGAGTTCGCTGCGGTTTCAGCAAACGCCAGCTAGCCCGCGCTTACGAGAGCTCGACGCGCCGCGAGGTGGCGGATCACACAGCCGGTGTGAAGGCCGCGCGCGAATTGCTGGGCGAAGCAGCCGCCAATAAGGGCGAGAGCCAGACTCTGGCGCAGGCATTGCTGGCCGAACTTGTCGTCGAGGCGTTGAAGACTTCGGCTGAACTGGTAATCACGCCGGAAGTCACGGATGAGCTGCTGGCGCGAGCGCGAGAGGAGAGCGCCGCAGCGCGTCCGGCCGTCAAAGAACTGGATCGGAGTCTCGCCACAGAAGTATTACGCCGCCTCACGAGTGTACACGTTGCGGTGCAGGATGCTCCCGCCTTTGCGCAGTCGATATTTGCGGGTCAGGCCGAAGACTCGACTGCGGCTGATATCGCGGAACGATTAATCGACCTTTGGCGCGCTCCCACCATCGTTATCCATGTAGATATGGCGTTGGCGAAGAAACTGCTCAAGGAAGATCCTATGGAGGGAACTGTGTATCCAGCGGCGGACCTGGCGCAGGAGCCTGCCAACAAACTGGGGATGATGTGTGACGGGCTATTCTACGAGCTGGGGGTTTGGTTTGCCCGCATTAGCGTCGTTCCGGATCCGGAGTTGCCGGTGGATTGCTGCCGGTTCCGCTTGCGCCAGCGACTGACTCCGGCGCTGCGCGGCCTCGCCAAGGATGAGCTGCTGGTGAACGAGACGCCTGAGCGACTTTTGAAGGAAGGCATTCCACACGGGCGGCCGCGTGCGAACCCGGCGAACGGCAATCCGTGCGCTATCATCTCGGGGGATTACGAGCAGCGGCTGAGCCCTGGATATACCACGTGGGATCAATTCGGATATATCGTGCTCCTGCTCTCCACTGAACTCAGGTCTGCCGCCGCCACTTTACTCTCGCTCGGTGACGTGGAGGATCTATTGGGAAAGCTGAATGACGCCTTCCCCGCTCTGGTGGCCGCCACGCTTCACCAATACAGCCCGCTCGAAGTCGCACAAGCGCTGCGCTGGTTGTTGCGCGATGGCGTAAGCCTCCGCGATCTCCGGAGTGTGCTGGAACTCATGCTGGACTTCTCCTACACCACCGGAGTTCGCTCGCCTATGGCGGGATGGGCAGGACGGGAGCCTTACGTGTATGTGGGTGATGCGGAGTTCACGGGTGAGCCGTATTTCACAGCGGACAATCCTTACGTTCCCCAGTTCGATATGGACAGTATGCAGTTATTTGCCGAGCCCGCGCCGGAGTGGATTGCGAACGGCCGTATACACGCCGAGTTCGTGAAATGCGGTATGCGGCAATATGTGACGCACAAAGTGAGCCGCGGGCAGAATACGATCATCTGCTATCTGGTCGATGCCGATATCGAGAAGCGGTTGCTGGCTTTCCGCGCGGCGCCCGAGGCCGACAACCCCCCATTCAGCGAGCTGGAACTGACGGAGATCCTTGAGGGCATGCGCGAGGGCTTTGTAGAAAGCTACGGAACGCCGGTTCTCTTTCTGGCCACGACTCCGGATGTCGCACTGCTCGTTCAGGACATGATCGGACACGATTTTCCAGAGGTGATCATCTTACACCGACAGTTGGTCGAGGAATCCGCAAACGTACAGCCAATCGCGAGAGTACCCGGAAGAGAAACATAAATGCCGGCGAGCTGATCCAGACCCCCGCCTTCTGTACTGACGATAACTCACACTATCACGCACAATCCGCATCAATTATGTTGACGTTGGCGTTATCAGGCGATAACTATAGTGAGTGCGGAAAACGATTCACAGCTTATTAGATCAGGCTCTGACGCGCTCCGATGAGATCGCGGTCGCGCGTCAACGGGGCTTGCGTGTGACGCGCTGGTCGTATGCGCGGCTCGCGGAGACTGCTTTTCAGTTTGCGCGCGAGCTTGAATCGCGCGGCGTAGGTAAAGGCGACCGAGTCATTTTCTGGGGCGAGAACGGCCCCGAATGGATCGCGGCTTTCTTCGGCTGTCTGCTGCGAGGCGCGGTTGTGGTCCCGCTGGACGAACAGAGCGCGCCAGATTTCGTCGATCGAGCGCGGCGGCAGGTCGAGGCCAGGTCGCTTTTGCTCGGCGAGGAGCAGGCGCGCCATTTCAAAGATCGACAGCCGGTGTTGCGCTTCGATCGCTTGGCCGCGCTTGTCGAGCGTCATTCGGCGGCTCCGTATCGGGGCGAGCGAATTGGCGCGGACGACCTGGCCGAAATCATCTTCACTTCGGGCACGACTGCGGAGCCGAAAGGGGTTTGCCTGAGCCACGGCAACCTGATGGCCAACATCGCTCCGCTCGAAACTGAGATAGACAAGTACCTGAAGTTCGAGCGCCCATTTCATCCGATAAGGTTTTTGTGCCTGCTTCCATTGAGCCACGTCTTCGGCCAGTTTATGGGAATGTTCGTGCCGCGATTGCTCTTCGGCGAGGTCTTCTTTTCACATTCGCTCAACCCGTCCGAAATCATCGCCCTGATCAAACGCGAGCGCATCTCGGTAGTCGCCGCAGTGCCGCGCCAACTCGAAACTCTGCGTGAGAAGATCGAACACGATTACGCGTCGCGGGGCGAGTTGGAGAGGTTTCGACGGCGATTCGAGTCATCTGAGGGCAAACATTTTCTGAGGCGCTGGTTGATCTTCCGCGACGTTCATCGTCTCTTTGGCTGGAAGTTCTGGGCTTTCGTGTCGGGCGGCGCGACGCTGGATGAAGAGACTGAAAATTTCTGGCAGCGGCTGGGATTCGCGGTCGTGCAAGGCTACGGGATGACCGAGACGGCGTCGCTCGTGACGGTAAGCCATCCGTTCAAGGTCAAACACGGCTCGATCGGAAAGGCGCTCCCCGGGCAGGAACTGAAGTTGGACGCGAGCGGCGAGATACTGGTGCGCGGCGCTAACGTCTCGGCGGGTTATTGGCGAGGCGCCGACCGTACGGGGGCCGGCAATGACGGCGATGAGGGGTGGCTACGAACCGGCGATGTGGGCGAGATGGACGCCGAAGGGAACATCTTTTTCAAAGGCCGCAAAAAAGACGTGATCGTCACCGCCGCCGGGTTGAACATATACCCGGACGACCTGGAGGCCGCGCTCAATCGCCAGCCCGAGGTCAAAGCAAGTTGCGTCGTCGGCGTCGAAGGCCCCCGCGGGCCTGAACCGATGGCCGCGCTGATTCTGCGCGATGAGAACGCCGACGCCGCCGAAGTCGTCAGACGCGCCAACGCTCAGCTCAGCCAGCCGCAACATATACGCCGCTGGTTCATCTGGCCCGAAGCGGATTTCCCGCGCACCCAGACGCGCAAAGTCCGAAAGCCGATTGTCAAAGAAGCGGCCCTGGCCAGAACTTCCGAAACGCCGACCGCGGCGCCGGCTTCGACCAGGGATTCATCGCTCGTCGAATTGATCGTCTCGATCAGCGGCGACCCGTCGACGTTGAATAACCAGCCGGACGCGAAGGCGAACCTGAGCGCCGATCTGAAGCTCGATTCGCTTGGGCGAGTCCAATTGCTCGGAGCGCTCGAAGACCGCTACCAGATAGAGATCGACGAGGCCGCGCTGACGCCGGAGACTACGCTCGGCGACCTCGAGCGGATGATCCATGAGGGGCGGCGCATTGAAGGCGCGGCGGAGTATCCTTATCCGAAATGGTCACTCCGATGGCCTATCAACTGGCTTCGTTCTCTGGCTTTCTATCTGCTCGTCGCGCCGTTCGTTTACGTGATGTGCTGGCCGCGCGTCCGTGGCAAAGAGCGATTGCGCGATTTGCGCGGCCCGGTTTTATTCATCGCCAATCACATCTCGATGGTCGATGCCGGGATGATTCTATTCTCGCTGCCGTTTCGGTTCAGGCGCAGATTGGCGATCGCGATGGGCGGCGAGCGGCTGCGAGGAATGCGTCGCGGACTCGAAGGCGAAAATTGGCTCGGACGGATGTTGGATCGGGTGAAATACCTGCTGGTTGTGATCGTCTTCAACGTCTTCGCCCTGCCGCAGAAGAGCGGATTCCGCCGAGGCTTCGCTTTCGCCGGAGAGGCTGTGGATCGAGGTTACAATGCGCTCGTCTTTCCCGAAGGCCGCACGACCGAAGACGGGCGAATGAACCCGTTTATGAGCGGCACGGGACTGTTGGCCGCGAATCTGGAACTGCCGGTCGCGCCGATCAAGATCGAAGGGTTGTTCGATCTGACCCGACAGCGCCGATACTTTTCGCGCCCCGGAACAGTGACCGTGACTTTCGGCGAACCCGTGACGTTCGAGCGCGGAACCGATCCAGATCGGATCACTAAAGAGCTTGAAGAGCGGGTGAGGGCGCTCTGAAAATGAAGCTGAGAAGCGTCAATTGACCATCGCGCTTCTTATCCATAAAATGCGTTTGCATCTCTTATGACACAAGCAATTACAGATCGCGCGATCGAGTTGGCCGCATCGTTGGCCGAAGCGGCGAAGGGCTTCTACCAGCGAGGCTGGGCGCTCGGCACGAGCGGCAATTTCAGCGCCGTGGTCAGCCAAGACCCGCTGCGCCTGGTGATTACGGCTAGCGGATTTGATAAGGGGCGGCTGACGACTGATCAGTTCGTGCAGGTCGACGGCGATGGCAAAGTCGTCGCGGGCGAAGGGCTTCCGTCGGACGAGACGAAGCTACACTTGACCATCGTTCGCCATCGGCCGGCGATGGCCGTGCTGCACACGCATTCGGTCTGGAGCACTACGCTCTCCGCTTTGTCGATCAATGACAGCGGGATCGAGATTGCGGGCTACGAGATGCTCAAAGGTCTGGCAGGTGTGGGCACGCACGAGCACCGGGAGTGGCTGCCGATCTTAGACAATTCGCAGAATATGGATGAACTCGCGCGCGAGTTGGAAGAACTTCTCCGCCATCGCCCGGACGCGCACGGGTTCCTGTTGCGCGGGCACGGCCTTTACACCTGGGGAAAGAACGTAGATGAAGCCAGGCGCCATGTCGAGATACTTGAATTTTTGCTCGAAGTGATGGGGCGCACGCGCTTCGATAAGAAGCCCTCAGAGTGACATGAATAGGGCTTATAGATAAGAGGGTAGGGCAAACATCCTGGGAGCGCCGCCCTACCATTTTCTGAGGAGGAAAGTTATGGCCATTCTGACAATCCCGAAAGAAAATAGAACCATCAATGAGCCGGCGGAGATTGCCGGCTATCTGGCGGGCATCGGCGTGGATTATGAAATCTGGGAGCCTTCCGCATCGGTCGCGACGGACGCGCCGGCGGAAGAGATTCTCGCAGCATATTCGGCCGAGATAGAGAAGCTCAAAGAGAGCGGCGGTTACGTCACAGCCGACGTGATCGACGTCAAACCGCAGACGCCGGGCCTGGACGAGATGCTGGCCAAATTCAACCGCGAGCACTGGCACGACGACGACGAGGTGAGGTTCATCGTCGAAGGGCGAGGACTGTTTCACCTTCATCCGCAGAACGCCCCAGTCGTCGCCGTCGAAGTCGAAGTCGGCGACCTGATCAGGGTGCCGGCAGGCTTGCTCCACTGGTTCAACCTCTGCGCCGATCGACGCATTCGCGCCATTCGTCTGTTCAAAGATCCGGCGGGCTGGACGCCGCATTACACCGCGAGCGGCGTCGACGGCGATTTTCAACCGCTCTGTTTCGGCGCTTCCTACATTCCTGCATTGGCGCAATGACTATAAATCTGAACGAACCTTCGGCCTCACTCATCATCCTCGATATCGAGGGCACGACGACGCCGATAGATTTCGTCTACAAGACGCTTTTCCCCTTCGCGCGGGAGCGCGTCAAAGATTATCTCAGCCGCGACTGGGATGCGCCCGAGGTTCAAACGGATTTGGCGCAATTGCGCGCCGAATGGGCCGCCGACGCCGCTCAAGGCCTTAACCCTCCTGCGCTCGAATGCGAGTCTCCGACAGAGCGGCTCGAATCGATGATCGCCTACATTCACTGGCTGATGGATCGCGACTGCAAATCGACGCCCCTGAAAGCGATTCAGGGGAGAATCTGGCGGGAAGGTTACGAGGCGGGAGAATTGCTCGGCGAGGTCTTCGACGACGTGCCGCCCGCGTTCGCGCGCTGGCGCGGGCAAAACAAATTGATTTGCATCTACTCTTCGGGCAGCGCGCTGGCGCAAAAGCTGCTTTTCGCCCACACGACGGCGGGAGATCTGACCTACTACATTTGTCGATACTTCGACACCACCATCGGCCACAAAATCGAAGCGGACAGTTATCGGAGGATCGCCGAAGAATTACGGCTGGCCCCGACGGATGCGGTCTTTATCTCTGACGCAGTCGCCGAACTGGACGCCGCCCGCGCGGCCGGGATGCAGACGGTCCTGGCTCTGCGTCCGGGCAACCACCCGGTCGAACTCCCGATAAACCATCCCACGGTGGACAGTTTCGCATCGCATTGATTCAGCGGTTATCGTAGGGGCAGACTTGTGTGTCTGCCCCGGGTTCGGCGCCCGACATGGCGCCGGGGCAGACCTGTGTGTCTGCCCCTACGATGGATAATGCCGGATTATTTTGCTTGCTTGAGCGCCTAGCGTGTCGAAACCCGAGCGGATTTTAGCGCATCGTCTTTTGAATCAGTCTGAATGCCATAAAATTCGTCCACCGGCTTCGTCACGGCCGCGTGGACGCGGTTCATCAGCGCCTCTACGTCGTTCTTGCCGAGGCCCCTGGTCTCGATCGTGTCGTGAATGTGGACGGTGATTTTGGAAGGGAAGAGTTTCCAGTCGCCTTTTTTGCTGAACTCGTAGGCGCCGACAATGCTCATCGGCGCGATCGGGTAGCCGAATTGGATCGCCATTCTGAAGACGCCGGGGTTGAACGGGCCGACGCGCCCGTCGCGGGTGCGAGTGCCTTCGGCGAAGACGATCAGGCTTACGCCTTTGTCGAGCGTCTCCTTCGTCAGCTTAATCATCTGTTTGTACTTCGCCAGATTACCTTCGGGCGGGACCGGGACGTTGCCGAACTGGCGCATCATCCAGCCGTAGGCCGGAACCTTGAAATGCGACTCGTGTTCGAGGCCGCGGACGAATTGCGGGATCGCGGAATAAATAATGAACGCGTCCCATATGTCGATGTGGTTGCTGACGAAGAAACTGGTCCGCCCGCGGTCGAAGCCGGGCGAATACCGCGCCTCGAAATCGACTCCCGCGACGCGCAGGATGTTGCGGAAGAGCCACCGCTGCGGCCTGTCGTTCTTGCGCGGATCAACGAACGCGCCGAGCAGGACGAGGAACGAGCAGACGGGAAAGAAGAAGGCGACGCTGGCGAGCCAGACGACGACAGAGCGCAGGGCGTAATACGCCTTGCCGATGAAACTCAGCGAAGACCAATTGTGTCTCGGATGATTACGGACTTCGGACCGGATAATTGCATTCTCACTCATTGCAATAATCGGTGGTTGGTGGTTGGTCAAGAATCACTACCAACCACCAACCACTAGGCGCCAACCACTGTTCTCAGACCATTACATTCAAAGCCGACGGCAATACATCGAGCGATTTGAGCCGCGCTGTCATGACTTCGCCGTCGATCATGATGTCGACCGGCGAATCGAAATCGAGGTCAATGTGACGTGCGCGCGCCTGCCAGACCAGCGGATGGCCGACGTGCGAGCCGTCGTAACACTTCGGAAAATTCCATATAAAATCGAAGCGGCCGGCCGACCACCGTACGATGTCGATCAGCCCGTCGCCCGTGTCCGCGTTCGGCGCGAGCATCATGTGGCCGCCCGTGAACTTGCTGTTGTTGAAGATCAGCAGCGCGGTGTTCGGCGGATCGGGGTCTTCGAACCCGTCAAGCTTTATCTTGTAAACCCGCTTCTTGAAGCTGGCCAGGCACAAAACGACCGCCAGGGCGTAGCTCGCCGCGCCCAGAGGCTTGAAGCGCCGGTTGGCGAGCGTTGCGACGTCGGCCACGAAACCCAGGCTCAGGATGTTGATGAAATAAACATCTCCCTCTCCGTGTTTCAGCCGGATCACGTCGCAGGGGCGCGAGCGCCCTTCGATGATCGCCCGCGTGGCGTATTCGACGCTGTCGTCGGTGAAATCTCTCAAAAACGAGTTGCCGGTGCCGAGCGGGAGAAAGCCCAGCGACGGCTTCTCGCCGTTGTCCAAGGCGCCGGCCGCCGCTTCGGGGAACAGGCCGTTGACGATCTCGAACGAAGTGCCGTCGCCGCCGACCGCGATGAATTTGCGATAGCCGTCGCGAAAGGCGTTTCGCGCGATTTCAATTCCGTGGCCCGCGCGCTTCGTCTCGGCCACGTCGAATCGCGCCCCCGCCGCGCGCAGCCGATCCAG
>DATCXQ010000371.1:0-10506 GCA_036565725.1 Blastocatellia bacterium | reverse complement strand
CCAGGATCGCGCCGATGGCCGCGCCTTTACCGCCGCCGGCAATGCCGCCAATGATCGCGCCGAGCGCGCCGCCGGCGACGCCGCGAGTCGCGGTGTCTTTAGTCCGGCTGCTGGTTTCGACGTTGCCTTCCTCGTCAACGGTCTTGACGGACTCTGTCTGGTAGACCTTCTCGACCTGACCGGCGAACCGGCTGGCGCGACCGTCACGCATCCTGATCGTATCGAAGGCCAGCGACAATTCGGTTTTGCCCGTGGCCTTGCCCGATTTATTGAGCGAGGCGATGTGGCCTTCGATGACCGCCTCGGAGTAATCGCTCGGGTCGAGCACAACGGCCGTGAACTGGTCGCCTTCCCTATTCGTCTTCGTGTTGATCTCCGTGTTGAGACGGATCTTCATCGAAAGGCCATCGGGAACGATGGGCCGCTTGGAGATCCTGTCATCCCGGTTCTGATCGTCGCCGCGCTGACTGGGCGGCGGCCCCTGGTTCACAGGCGGAGCCTGCGGGGGCGGGCTGTTCTCGTTTACCGCCGCGATGACCACAGTGCGCAGGTTCGACGGAAGTGAGACTGTGAACGGCCGTCCAAAGTACCCGTCGTTATACCCGAGTTCGAAGCCTGTGCGGTAAGACTCTTCGAATTCCGCCTTCGTGCCCATGCGGGACTCGTAGCCGCGGTCGGCGCGGTTGAAAGCGTCACTGCTCGAAAATTCGCGCGGCTGGCTCTCGTTGAAATCACTCTTGCCCTTCGTGAAGCCGTCTTCATAGCCGGAGCGGTATCCGTGCTGATAGGCGTAGCGGTAAGTGGCAGGGTCATTCGTAACGATCTTGGGTCGCTGCGTGGGCTGCGCCGTCGCTACGACGAACGTACCTAGCAAAGCCACACTCAAAGCGAACCCGAACGCCGCGAATGTCATTGCCCTTCGAACAAAGCCTGCGTTCATATCTTGCCTCCTTCTGCGGTTGACTCAACTAAGGTCAGGGGACCTAAATGAGGGCGTCTCACTTTCTACACCATTGCGCGGCTCAACACAAGCAGCGATTTGAGGTATTCTTTGTGTAGAAGCCCTATGTTTAAAAGCTCCAATAGAGTCGGAGGGGGATCATGGCTTTCAGCGATGACAGGCGCGTTTCTCATATACAACAGCGGCTTTCAATCCGCCGCCGACGCGATCACAGTATGATTTGAAATGAAATGAAATGAGTATGAGTGTCAGAAAGGTTTATTTAGATAACAGCGCAACGACGCGCGTCGATGACGAAGTCGCGAGCGCCATGCTGCCCTACTTCACCGAAGTCTACGGCAACGCTTCGTCCACGCATCAATACGGCCAGCAGGCGAAACAGGCCATTGAGGAGGCCCGGGCGCAGGTCGCGCTGCTGCTCAACGCCGACAAGACCGAGGTCACTTTTCTTTCGGGCGGCACTGAGTCCGACAACCTTGCGATCAAAGGCGTCGCCGAGGCCTACAAAGAGAGGGACAAGGAGAAGGGGCGCCACATCATCACCTCGCAGATCGAGCATCCCGCGGTCCTGGCCTCGTGCGGGCGCCTCGAAAAAGACGGCTGGCGCGTGACCTACCTGCCCGTTTACCGCGAGGGCGTCGTGCGTGTGGAAGACGTACGCGAGGCCTTGACCGACGAGACCGCGCTGGTCACCGTCATGCACGCCAACAACGAGATCGGCACGATCCAGCCACTCAAAGAGATCGCATCGTTGATCAAAGAGCGACGCGACGCGGGGCAAAAAAGTCTCTTCCTGCACACAGACGCCGTGCAATCGGTCGGCAAGATTCCTGTAAACGTGAAGGAACTCGGCGTCGACCTTCTGACGCTCACCGCGCACAAGATATACGGTCCGAAAGGCGTCGGGGTCTTGTACGTCCGCCGTGGCGTGCGCGTCGCTTCGCAGACGCACGGGGGCCATCACGAGCGCGACCGCCGCGCCGGCACCGAGAGCGTCCCGCTCATCGTCGGAATGGGCAAGGCCGCCGAGCTCGCCCGGCTCCAGTTGGCCGAGCGGATGAAACACGCCGCGTGGCTGCGCGATTGCCTGGAAGAGGAATTGTTCAAACGCATTCCTGACATTTCGCGCAACGGCGACCCTGACCGCCGCGTCCCGAACATCGCAAATATCAATTTCGACCACGTCGAAGGCGAGGGCCTTCAGATCTCGCTCGACCTCAAAGGCGTGGCAGTCTCGACCGGCTCGGCCTGCGCGTCCGGCTCGACCGAGCCGTCGCACGTGCTGACGGCCATCGGATTGCCGCGCGACTCCGGCTACGGCTCTCTCCGCTTCAGCTTCGGCAAATACAACACCAGGGAGGACGTCGATTACACGCTCGAAATTTTGCAGGCGGTGGTTGAAAAGTTGAGAAGACTGTCTCCGGCGGTAAAGAAGAAACAGACCGCTACTACGGAGATCTGAACAGTTTTTCTTGACCGGCGGCGACGACAGGAGTATGACAAATAGGCGTGAAAGCCTAACTTTTAAAAATTCCGGGGTTACCACTATGACACACAAAATATTTCTTTCAATTGCGCCTCTGCTTCTGTCGCTTGCTCCGGCCCATTTCGCGCAGGATCTCCGCGCGGCCTCGTCGAATGAAGCCGTGCGGCGCGAACTGGTGAAGATGGGCGAAGACGATCAAAAACACCGTCAGGAGATGATGGATTTGATGGACAGGCTGGCCGTCTCGGACAGCGAGAAGGTGGCGAAGAGGTGGAAGCAGGCCGTCGATCGACAAAACGAACTCGATGGCAAGAACCGGCAAAGGTTGGACCAGATAGTCAAAGATTATGGCTGGCCGAAAAAGAGCGTCTTCGGCGATGAGGCGAGCGGCGTGGCGTTTCTGATAGTTCAGCACGCCGAACTCGATTATCAGAAGAAATATCTCTCTATGATCAAAGAGGCCGCCGCCCAGAAAGAAGCCCGCCGGTCAGATCTGGCGATGTTGGAAGATCGAATTCTGACCCGCGAGGGTAAAAAACAGATCTATGGCACCCAGCTCCGGCTCAATCAAACGACCCAACGCATGGAGTTGTACCCGATCGATGACGAAGAGAATGTCAACGCCCGCCGCGCGGAGGTCGGACTGGAGCCGCTGGCGGAATATTTGAAAAGAGCCTTCGGCATAGATTACGCGACGCCGAAAAAGAATTAGCCCCCCCTTTTTCGGCGACGCGTTGGACCTCCGCCCTGAACTTACCTTGCGAAGGCGTCAAGAAGAGTTATTTTTGGCGTTTGCTCTCCTTGATTTCCCGGTCCGCCGTCTTTTCGGCGTCTTTGGCTTCTTTTGAATTCAGACCGAGCTCCTGAAGTCTTTGGCCGATGCTCTTGCCGTCCGCCAATCCCTGTAGGATCGCGCCTGTCGTGATGTTCGGATTACGGTCTCCAAGGTTCTTTGCAATCCGGTTGGCAGCCACGAATTGACCGAACTTCAGATCCGGATTGGTTGCGAGAGCGGCTTGATAACCGCTACGCAAATCATTCGCGCTCATGTTCATTCCCTTCGCGAGTCCCGGATTCTGACGTAATTCCTCGTCAGCCTTCCTGGAATTTTCACTCGCGGCGCGTGCGCGATCCAGACCGGCGTCTGATCGTCCCCCAGACCTGTCAGAAGCCGTGCCCAGCCCCCGGTCCGATCGCCCGTCTGAACGATCTGACGCCCTGCCTAATCCTCCATCAACCCCGCCTGCTCCGCGACCACCCATGCCCGAATTGCCGGACGGTCGCCCGCCGCCTCCTCCTCGCCCGCGCCCCTGGGCGCTGGCGTTCACGCAGATCCCAAAAATGAATAACGAAAGAAGACCAAGACAAAGCAATCTCTTTGAATGCTTAGATTCCATCACATACCTCCAAGTGTTTTTAGACTTCAATGTTAAGGGGGAAATATTTAAACCGAACCACAGAACATTGAGGCCCTGGCGCGGCGTGGTGTGGCGTGGAGCCGCGCTGATCTTGCGTGGTCTGATTTAATCTAGCGACGGGGACGGGGCGATTATATACTCGAAGCGTCTATCAGGCAAAGATACACATCTCAAACTGGATCTGTGTGACGTCTAATCCATCAGGTTTAATCTCCGCGGGCATAAATCTCATCCACGACCATAGCGACCGCTCGACCAACATCTCCGCCGACCTCCGGCTCGCGCCCGTCCAACACCGCGCGCGTGAAGTCTTCGATCAGCGGTTGGTGAAGGTTGGTGTGTGGCGGGTGTGATTCAATTCTTTCGCCGGCCGCGGTCACAATCCGAATCTCGCCGCGATTGAGCGATGTCGTATGAATCGAACCCGCGCTGCAATAAATGTCCAGCGTATCTCTCGATTCGAATGCAGCGTGCGTGACGGCGAGCGACGCCTGCGCGCCGCTTTCGAATTCAATGCTGGCGACGCAGGTGTCTTCGACTTCGCGGCCGAACAACGCGCGACCAATCGCCGACGTGGTTCGTTCGATCGGTCCGAAAAGGTTGAGCAGGATTTCAACCCGATGGCAGCCGAAATCCATCATCGGCCCGCCGCCCGATTTCGACTTTTCGAGAAACCAATAACGTTCCTCTCCCGGCGCCGGATTGAATCGCTCGAAGGCGTTGATCTGCGCGATGACCGGTTTGCCGATCTCGCCCGACGCGATGATCTCCTTGACGCGTCGGACCGCGGGGTAGAATCGCCGATAGTAAGCGACGCCCAGCGCCACGTCTTGCAACTCGCACACAGCGATCATCTGTTTGCACTCGTCGGGATTCATCGCCATAGGTTTTTCGCACAGGACGCTCTTGCCCGCTTCAGCCGCGGCGACGGTCTGCTCGGCGTGCAGGTAGACCGGCGTGGCGATGTAAACAGCGTCAATCTCGTCGTCGGCGATCAACTCGCGCCAATCGCCATACCACCGTTTCGCGCCGAATTCATTCGCGAACGCCTCGGCCAGACCAACGCGCGCGCGACTCACGGCGATGAGTTCACATTCGGGAATGAGCCGCAAAGCGGGCGCGACCCGCTTGCGCGAGATGTCGCCGCATCCGATCAATCCCCATCGAAGTTTATTCGATCCGATCAATGTCATAAATTTTCACCTCGAAGATTAGGTCGGATTTCAATTGTGTGTACAGAAAGAACACCCACGGGGAGCACAGGGAACACAGGGATAAGTCAGGTAGAGCAATGACTTTTCACTTTCTTTTCCCCGTGGCGCCCCGTGGTCCCCGTGGTTGTTACCGTACAGGCAATTGCAAATCGTTCTAGCGATAAGACGCTCGGAAAGGAGCGCACAAGATATGACAATCCTGTTTTCAGGTAAACAAGCCGCGCTCGCTACCCCTCGCGGTACTGATCCGGCGGAACTCAATCGGAACCGCAGCGCGTTGTAGATCGAGCGCCTTTTTGCGAACGCGACGCCAATGAAGTATTTTATGGCCTCGATTGCGGGCCGCCGCAGGTCGGGCCGCATTTCCTTCAATCCAATCAACAGGCTCAAGGATAAACTCGTTGTCATGAAACAGTTGAAAGACCGTCTTCCTAAACAGGTGGATGAGGCGCTCAATGAACAGGCGCTCGCGGCGGAGGGCTGGGCGACAAAAACGCGGTCGCTCTTGGCCGTCGTCTTCGCCGCCTCGGCGATCTGGACGTGGAACAATCCGTCGAACGCGAAATACGTCTATTTGCAATTGACCGCCGCGTGGATGGTTATGGCCGCGGCCGGCGCGGTGTTGAAAAAATCGCCGGGCGCCAATCTTACGACGATGACGATGATCGATCTGACGATTGTTCATCTGGGGCTGGCCGCCTTCGTCTGGCAAGGACTCTTTCCGGGGCTCGGCTCGGAGATCTTCCTCTGCTACTTCCCTATTCTGGCGATAGCCGCTAACCGTCGTCGCATGTCTGCGGCGCTCAAGGCCGCCCTATACGCAGGAGCCGGTTACGCGGCGATTTCTCTGTGGGGAGGAAGCTCTCCCTTGTTCCACGTCGCGTTGTTGTTCACGACGGCCTTTGTCTTCGTGGCGGGATCGCGCAAGTCTAAAGACCTGATGGTCAACATAGCCGGCAAAGCAATCGAGGAGGCTTTCGATCTCGGCGCAACGCAGAAAGAACTCGACCTGGTCCAAAAGGCTCATCAACTCTTCCTGCCTCCGTCGATTGTGGACCTGCCGGAGATCTGGGTCGCGTCGAAACATGGCGCGGGGACCGAGACCGGCGGCGATTATTTTCACATCTTCGAGACGCCCGACGGTCCGCTAGTCGCGGTGGGCGACCTCGGCGGACGTGGCTTCGAAGTCCTCGGCGAGGTCGCCGATCTGCATCAGCGCCTGGGCCGCGTAATCAGCCGCGAAACAGACCTGCCGAAGATTCTGGAGGAATTGAACGGTTATCTGCGTGAGAAATACGAAGGCCGCAGGACGTTCACCTGCGCGCTTGCCCGATGGGAAGGCGAGAAAATGACATACGTCAACGCGGGCCACCTGCCGATGATCCAGATGAACAAACCGCAAGGCGCGCAAATCATCAGCCATAAACAACTGCCCGTCACCTGCGGCCCGGTCGGCGCGCAAGCCGAGGCCACTTTCACCGAATCGACCGTCCCGTTCCCGGCCCGCGACCAACTGGTGATTTACACCGACGGCGTGTTCGCCAAGGTTACCGAAAGCCGCGACAAAGGCGTCAGCGAGGTCGAAGCCCTGACCGAGAAATTCAGCGGCGCCGAAGTCACCACGCTCTGCCACCGAATCTTCGATTGCGCGCAGCCGGGATTCGACCCGAACAAGGACGACAGCACGGTAGTTGTGATCCGCCGCCAACCTGCGGCGGCGCCCGCTTCCGCCGAAGGAAAAGCTGCGGGGTAATCAGAATAAGTGATATCGACACATCCAAAGAAATTACAACCATCAAAGGAGAGCGTTTAGAGTACCGTTTTTTCCGGCAGGGCTGAGGTTCCAAGCCCTGCCGGAAAAAACGGTACTCTAAACGCTCTCTCCCAACGCTTGTAGTTAAACTGGATATCGCCAGAAAAAACCGCTAAACACAAGAAAACTTGGTAATGGCCGCGAAAAATAAAAGCGACAACAAGCGCATTGCGATTAAACAAATCGCAATGCCCCGCGGTCGCATTATGTTTAAAGGCCATTAAATCGCTTAGGACGGGAGACGACCATGAGTGAATTTCCAGCGCCGGATGTGAAAATGCCGCGCAGGCGGTTTCTCGCAACAGCGGCGCCTGCGCTGGCCGGCGCGGCGCTGGCGCGCGATGCGCTCGCCGCCTCGAAACTTTCGGTGATGACGGTCCGTGGCCGCATCGACGCCGAGCGATTGGGCGCGACGTTGATGCACGAACACGTGATGGTGGATTTTATCGGCGCAGACAAGGTCAGTCGTGATCGTTACGACCCGGAGCAGGTTTTTACCACAGCGCTCCCGCACCTGAAGCGCGCGGCGGAGTTGGGCTGCCGCACGTTCGTCGATTGCACTCCCGCCTGGCTCGGGCGAGACGTTTCGATTCTCCACCGGCTTTCCGTCGCCGCCGGTATGAACATCATCACCAACACGGGCTATTATGGCGCGCGGAAACATGTCTTCATTCCGGGGCAGGCTTATAAAGAAAGCGCCGCGCAATTGGCCGGCCGTTGGGCGCGCGAGTTCGAGCGCGGAATCGACGGCTCGAAAATCAAACCCGGCGTCATCAAAATAGGCGTCGACGCAGGCCCGCTGTCGGAGATCAACTCCAAGCTCGTCGCCGCCGCCGCTCTCACTCACCTGCGTACCGGGCTGACTATAGGTTCACACACGGGCGACGGCGTGGCCGCGATGCAGCAACTGGACATCCTGGAAAAGCGCGGCGTCAGCCCGAAAGCCTTTATCTGGATTCACGCGCAGAGCGAAAAGGATAAAGAGCTTCACGTCCGCGCGGCGAAGCGTGGCTGCTGGGTAGAGTTCGACGGCGTCAATACCGGCAGCGTTCAGCGCCATCTCGATCTGGTCAAATCCATGGCCGACGCCGGGTTCATAGACCGCACGCTGATCTCGATGGACGCCGGGTGGTATCATATCGGCGAGCCTGGCGGAGGGAATTACAGAAGCTATGAAAGTCTGTTCACCGAATTCCTTCCCGCATTGCGCAAGGATTTTTCCGAGGCTCAGGTCGAGCGGCTTATTGTCGGCGCCCCACAACAGGCGCTGGCTCTGCGCGTAAGAAGAGGAAGTTGATTTGGCCCAATGCTTATTCTTGGAATAGAGAGTTCATGCGATGAGACGGCCGCCGCCGTCGTTGAAGACGGCGTCAAAGTTCGCTCGAACGTCGTCGCCTCGCAGATCGCCACGCACAGGAAATACGGCGGCGTCGTGCCTGAGTTGGCCTCGCGCGAGCATCTGGAAAAGATCAGCGATGTGGTCGGCGAAGCCTTGGCCACGGCCGGAGTGACTTTTCATGACGTTGACGGCCTCGCGGTCACGCAAGGCCCAGGGCTGGTCGGCTCGCTGCTCGTCGGCGTCAACTACGCCAAAGGCGCCGCGTTCGCCACGCATAAACCCTTCGTCGGCGTCAATCACATCGAGGGCCACGTCTATTCAGTGGCTTTTGAATACCCGCCGCCTGAATACCCCGCGCTGGCGCTGATTGTCTCGGGCGGGCACACCAACCTTTTTCTGATTCCCGAAGCGGAAAAATACAAACTCGTGGGCCGCACGCGCGACGACGCCGCAGGCGAAGCCTTCGATAAGGTCTCGAAGCTGATCGGACTGGGCTATCCCGGCGGCCCGGTGATCGACAGTCTGGCGCAACGCGGCGACAAACGCGCCATCATCTTTCCTCTGGCCGAGATCAAGTCGAAAGAAGGCGCCACGCTCAGTCTCGATTTCTCCTTCAGCGGACTGAAGACCGCCGTGCTTCGCCACGTGCGCGAAAACAACATCGAACCCGTCGCAGACCCGGAGAATCCTTCCCGACAAATCCTCGACCTCTGCGCGAGTTTTCAGAATGCGGTCGTGCGCGCATTGGTACGCAGCCTCCGCAAGGCCGCCGAACGGCATCGGCCGAAGACGATCATCCTGGCCGGCGGCGTGGCCTGCAACAGCGAGTTGCGCGCTGCGGTCAGACAACTGGCCGATGAATCGAACGCGCCCGCCTACATTCCCTCGCCGATCTACACCACCGACAACGCCGCGATGATCGCCGCCGCAGGCTATCCGAAGTTGGCGCGAGGCGAATGCGCCGGATGGGATATGAGCGCGGACGTGAGTCTGCGGTTGCAGAACGTGGACGTCGAAGACGCGAAGACAAAGAAGAAGGCGCGGTATCGGTTGTGAGTCTTTTCAGGACTGAATAGAACCGAGCGCAGCGGTCTGGTAGGCGAGCCGCGCGGCGGCGGGGAGGGTGAGTGGCGGATGGGCTGGCGCCCATCCGGCGGGGGCCAGGAAGCGCCCTGGCTGGAACTCGCGCCAGGCGTTGAAACCGTGTCTGACGTACACAAACACGCCGGGATTGTCGAGGCGCAATAACCTGGCGCCGTCCGCCATGGCCTGACGCAGCAGGTAGGCGTCTTCCGCCAAATTCACCTCCGGATAACGCAGTCCCCGGGACAGCAACTCCCTGCGATAGACCAGCGTCCCGCCATGCACGTCGCCCGCAAAAAGCTGCCGGTGCAGTTCGGGCTTTATCGTCCAGAACGCGCCTTCCGCCGCCTCCAACACAAAGGCGCTCTCCAATCCCGTGATCTCGGCCTCTCCGGCGATGATCGGGGCCGCCTGGTAACGCAGCCGATCCGGCGCATACCAATCGTCGTCATCCCAGTGGGCGACGATCTCGCCCCGCGCCTCGGCGCAAGCTAGATTGCGCTTGGCCCCGATCGAAAGGCGCGAGGCTGGCGCGAGGTAGCGGACGCCGGGCAAATTCCCGGCCAGATCGCCGACGCGGATTTCGCCGTCGTCTACGACGATCAACTCCTTATTCGGGTAATCCTGGTCGAGGAAACAGCGAAGCGCGAGCGGTAGGAACGGGCGACGATTGTAGGTCGGCATAATGCAGGAGATGAGCGGCCAACGCCCGGAGCCGGACGGCCCAAGCAACGCGCGATAGACGTCCAGATCGGCGCCCATCAGTCGTTCGATGCGCTCGCCGGGTTGCGGGCTCCAGAACGCGCCGGCGGTTTCCTTATAGCTAGTGTTGCCCGCATGTACCACGGCCACACACAATTCGGCCGTGGCAATGTCGCAAATGGTTTTGCCGCCGCCGTAACAAACGAAGTGTGAGTCTTCACCCACTTGTAAGTCTGGGAACGGGCTGCGCTCCCAGACCTGCTTGCGATAGACCAGCGTGGTTCCGCCGACCCATGTCGGCCCCGGCGCCGAATAACAATACTCCCAGGCTTGCTCCGTGGCCGGGGCATAAAAGTACATACGGCTGCTGCCGCAAACGTCGGCCGAACCGGCGAGCAGCGCCCTGACCTGCGCGCCGACGCGCGAGTCGGCGTACCAATCGTCATCGTCCCAATGCGCGATGATCTCGCCGCGCGCCTGCCGGCAGGGG